>JALWGH010000041.1 GCA_027013735.1 Melioribacteraceae bacterium | reverse complement strand
AAACCTGCTGTTCGGGTCGGTCAATTCTTCCTTTGTTCTGTAAATAAAATTAATATTGAAGAAAACAATGTTCTCGTAAAGATTTGTCGAATAGCTGTAGCCGGAGACTTCCATGTCTATTCCGACGGGGTAGCCGTAACGGGCGGTGGTTGCGCCTTTTCTAACGCCGTTGTATTTGTCCGTGGAGATGAAGAAAATGTCTTTGTTCGAAACAAAATCTCCCACCATCGGTTTGCCGTAAGTCGGAGAGCTGGGGTCAGGGTCAAGCGCCCAGCCGCCGGGCCAATGATGTTCGCCCGGAGTGGAAACCCATTTACCATTTTTGTCAAAATATCCTTCGGGCCAGCTTTGAGGGAAAGTGCTTGTTGCAATCATCGGGATGTTGTCCTGCAAGAAATTCCCGTGGTAGTAAACGTTCGATTTGTCAGCAGCTTCCCAGTCGGTAAAGTTTGCGCCGTCACCTTGGTGCAAGTGAATTGCCGAGAAAGATTCAATTGCATTGTACTGATCGCTGCGGTCTTCCGGCAGGTCGGGACCGTTAGTGTGCTTTGCGCCCCAAGGTCCGGCGGGCATTAAAATAACAGGGGCAATCCAACGAACCTCGCCCCAAGCGCCGTGGAATGCTCCCGGATACCAGCTCTGGTAGCCCGGATGGTCGTAGCCGCAAAGCAATCCGAAATTTTCAACGCCGTGGATTTTCATTTTGCCGGCGTCCATGAATCCAACTGCCCGGTCAAAAACGGATGTTGTTTTACTTAATGAAACTTTGTCTTTATTGTTCTGCTCTTTTTTGTCCGTTGCTTGGGCAAACAAAAAGCCGGTTAAAAAGAGAAACAAAACAACTGCGGATTTAATTTTCATGTTTTTCATCTTAATAATTCTTACCTCCGAATAAAATTTCAACGCCAAGATAAATCGTCCTCGGCAAACCAAAATTGTTATTGTTGCGCGAATCCCAATAGGTGGAAGAACGTGTGTAGTAGCTCGACGTGCCCGGGTTAGTAGCCGAACCCGTGCGGGTGTAACCGACAATCACGTTCTTTCTGTCGAACAAATTTTTAACTTGCAGCAAGCCCATTATTCTCAAACCGTTCCAGCGCCACGTTTTGGTAAGCCTCAAATCAAAACGGTGGGAAAAGGGCCAGCGTGCCGAATACGGTTCAACAATTACGCCGCCCGGAATTGTCGGTGTGTAAGGCATTCCGCTCGAACCGTAATAGAAAACCGTAACGTTCAAATCCTGCAAAACGTGATGACCGAACAGCTCGGGACCGGAATTCCTTGGAATAACGTATTGAAAACTTCCGCGGATTACGTGCGTTTGGTCCCAGGGTGCAGTAGTTTCCTGCTTCGGCAAGTCGTCTTCCGTTGCGCCGTTCCAGTAACCGTCCCACGAAGTCGGCAGCAAAACTTTTGCCTTCGAATAAGAATAATTAACTTCAAACGCAAAATTATTCCGCAAACGTTTTCTCAGATTAATTTCCAAACCACGTGCCGAGCCGAAGTTGTTGTTAACAAAAACCGAATAAGTAAAAGGATTATTACGCCCAGGGTCGGAATAAGCCGGCACAACAACCGAACCGACCTGATTGGTTGTTTCCTTCGTCCAGAGATTTAACTTAACAACCAAGTCGTCGTCAATTTGGTGCTGCAAAGCAATTTCGTATTGAACCGACTTTTCCGGCTTAAGGTTGGGGTTGCCAATAATGTTTCCGCGCATTACGCTGATTTCCCTGTTGCTGCCGCTGGCACGGTACATATCCCGGTAGTTCGGGTTTTGGTAGAAATGTCCGAAGTTAAAGGACAAAACCGATTTGTCCGTCAAAGGATAAGCAATGCCGATGCGGGGCGAAATGCTCATCTTGGGTTCTACTTTTTGCAGTTGATTAAATTTCACCGAGTCGGTATTTCCGTCCTGCTCGCCAAGAGGGTCGAAAGGATTTGCCCAAAATGTTCCGCCGGAGTTCAAATAATCAAACCGGGTTCCAACGTTAAAAATCAAATCTCCCATTTCGGCTTTAACCTGAACGTAAGCAGCGCCTTCAAGCGGCTTGTAGTCGTAAATTGTCGGGAACGGGTCGATTGTGGAAATATTTTGATAAGAATAGTAATCAATGTCGAGGCGGTTTATTTGGAAACCGGTTTCAAGCATATACTTAGGTGTTACCTGATTTGTGTAATCCAACCTCACTTCGTAGTTAATGCTGTTTTCGCCGGAATACCAACGGTTGTCGGCTTTCAAATAAAACGAATTTTCAAACGGGTCGCGCACGGCGTTTGAACTTGCGTAGGGCAGATATTCTTCGGGAGATTTTAAATTGTCTTCCGGCGGACCGAAAATATTCCATTTGCTTGCGTACTTCCGGGAATAATCCTTAAGAATTCTGATTTTTCTGTTTTCATTAAAACGGGAAATCCTGAGTGTGTAGAAAGACTTTGCATTCAAGGTGTGGTTAATTGTCAGCGTTTCCTTGTTACTGCCGATTATCTGCAAATTTTGTCCGGGCATATTGTAATCGTACCAGGCGTTAAAATTGTTTATTTGACGGTAACGCTTGTCGATGAGCGTGGAAAAAATTGCCTTAATATTTTTTGTCAGGTGGTAACTGAATTTTGCGAACACGTTGTAGTAATTATTCCAACCAAGCCCCACCCAGCCGGAGTAACGGTCAATCGGATTAATTTTCCTTCCGTCGGGACCGATTACTTTTTTCCAATTTCTCGAAAGTCCTGCTTGAACGGAGTCGAGGCTGCCGTATTGCAAATAGCCGTTAATTATTTCATCCGAGGTCGGTAAGTCAATTTCGGTTTCGGGAATTCCGTCACCGTCGTTGTCAACTTTTAAGTGGCGGTATTTGTCCCAAGTAATGTCGTCAAAAAGGAGAGTCGTGCCTGCGGAGGAATTAACTTCCGAAGAAAGGAAAAACGAAACTTGCCTTAAAAGAGGAACGCGTCCGCTCAAAGAGAACTGTCCGTTCTGTGTGCGCAATGCTTCTCCCCTGCCGTTGGTCAAAAAATCCAAACCGAACGGGTGGGAAGAATAGTACCTGAAAGAACCTGCGTAATGCTCGCCGCCTTCTTTGGTAGTTAGATTAATTACGCCCGAAAGTGCGTTGCCGTATTTGGCGCTGTAACCACCCGATTCAATTGCAACCTGCCTGATGGCGGATTTACTTATTGAGGTGCCGAATCCGCCGAAAATGGGGTTGGAAACTTTCACGCCGTCAATCATTAACGCCACTTCGCCAGAGCGCCCGCCTCTTAAGCGGATATCATCAATTCCACGAATGTTGTAACCCGCTTTGGCATTGGGCGTGTTCGTCAGCACTGCAATGTTGGATTGAGTCGAAAGAATTTCCTGAAGGTTTTCCGTCGGCATTGTTTGCAATTGCTGTGCGGTAATGGTTGTAACCTTCGTGGTTGCGTCAGCCTGCACAAGCGGTTCTTCGGAAGTTACAACAACGGTTTGCTTGAGTTGAACACTTTTTTCGGGAAGTTTAAAATCTATTCTGGTGGTCAATCCGGGTTTAACTACAATGTTTAACTGCGTAACGGATTGGTAACCGATGTAGGATGCTTTAACTGCGTAGGTTCCGGGAGTAACGTTAAGAATAATGAAATTACCGTTTAAATCCGTGCTTGCCCCCACGGATTCGCCGATAACTACAACGTTTGCAGAAGGCAACGGGTTGTTGTCAATGTCCGTAACCTTTCCCGTAATCTTACCGGGCACCTGAGCCTTAATTGTTAAAGCTCCGAAAATAATGATTAAGAACAGATAAAATTTCCTTTTTTGCACCTTTCTATTCCCAAAAAATTATTGTAATACCATAAAATAAGAATTAGAAATTATTATTGCAAATTTTTTAATAATTTAAAATAAAAATGCTTCTCTTTTTTTTGAGGCAAAAACACAGATGAGGAGTTTAATTTTATTGAATTATTGTAAAGGGGAGAAGAAAGGAGAAACATGAAATAAGGAGCATCAAATTTGATTTGAATTGAGGTAGATTTTTTAGTTAGTATTTTTTTCTCTCTTTTAACATTTGATCATATTCTGCATGTGAACCAATCCAAAACCAGATTATTACATTATTTTTACGTATGCCCAAAGCTCGGTAATTTTTAGAGATGCGAACAGCATAGATTGGTCGTACTGAATGAACACGCTTAAAATGTAAACCGGGATAATACGGGTCTTTCTCAAAGCGAACAAAAGCCTCCTTTGCTCTTTTTTTAATTTCATCAGGTAGCTTGGAAAAAAGTTTCCGAAATTGTTCCGTAGTATGGGATATCATAGCTGGGTTGCGTCCAAGAGTTTTGTTTTTCCTTCTTCGTACTCTTTTATGGCTTCATTAGCAAGTTCATCAAGAATACTCTCGGATTCGGAAAATGCTTTCTTCCACTCTTTTTCAGAATTAATTTCCTCAATCAACCAACGGGCTAAAACATTCTGTTCCAACTCGGGTAATTTCGACGCTTCTTCAAAAGCTTTGCTGAGTAAGTTAGTCATTTTTAACTCTCCAATTTTGTATGCTTTCGCTTTCAAAAATGTTTGAATTTTTTCTGTTACTAAATTAGTTTTTTTAAAAGAATTTTTCTTTAAATAAACTCAAATGCTTTTCTGCCGCTTTTAATTTTTCTACCGTCCCGACGTCAAACCAATAAGAACGGTTGTCTTCGAAAGCAATAATGTTTTTATTTTTTGACAGATTTAAAAAGAGTTCGATTAATGAAAATATTTCTTTGTCCGGGAATTGCTCAAAAACTTCCGGACTTAAAACACTGATTCCGCTGAAAGCAAGACATTTCAGTTCTGTTGATTTCTCTTTCGTCAAAATCTTTTCGTTTTTATTAACGTCTTCCCAACCGGCAAGGAGATTGTCCTCATCAAACAAAAGGTACCGGCTGGTTTGCCTGTTTCGCACAGCAAGGGTTGCAGTTGCTTTTTTCTCCAGATGAAAATTGTAAAATTTGTTCAGGTCAAGATTGGTAAGAACATCTACATTGTGAAGCAAAAAAGGTTTTCCGTCGTCGAAAAACCAAGAGGCTTTCTTCAAACCCCCGCCGGTATCCAGCGGTTTTTCTTTTTCAATTGAGAATTCAATCTTCGTCCCGAAATAATTATTTTCTTTCACGTATTGAATAATTTCATCTGCAAAGTGGTGAACGTTAATAATAATCTCGTCGAAACCTGCTGCTTTCAACTTCAAGATTTGAATGGCAAGCAAGGTTTGCCCGTTAATTTCCACAAGAGCTTTGGGTTTGCTAAGTGTAAGCGGTTTAAGGCGCGTACCGAGCCCGGCAGCAAAAATCATTGCCTTCATTCGCTTTCGCCTTCCAATTCCGTGTGAATCAAATCCACAATCACATCGAATTTATTTCTCAAGTGTTCCGCCATTGCCTCGGCACAGTAAACCGAGCGGTGCTGCCCGCCAGTGCAACCGAAGTTTACCATTAAGTTTGTAAATTTCCTTTTAATGTAATTATCTACGGTAAAATCAACCAGGGAGTAAACGTGCCGGAGAAATTTCTTAACGTTGCTTTTTTCTTCAAGAAATTTAATTATTTCCTCATCTTTTCCGTTAAGTAATTTAAAGGCTTCGTACCTTCCGGGGTTCAGCAGTCCGCGGCAATCAAAAACAAAGCCTCCGCCGTTGCCGTACTTGTCCGCCGGAATTCCGCGTTTGTAGGAAAAACTCGTAACGGTAACTTTCAGCTTGTATTCCCGCGGTTTTGAAAATTTTTTCAATGCTCTTGACTTCACCATTTTTCTTAATGCGCCGAAAAGCGCCGGAAGTTTGACAGGAAACTCAATGTTTTCCAACAGCCAGTTCAGGTTTTCCAATGCGTAAGGAATGCTTTTAAGAAAGTGTTCTTTCCTTTCGTAAAATCCGCGGTAGCCGTACGCACCAAGGGCTTGCAATATTCTAATCAGTACGTAACCGTAGTAATATTCCACAAACTCACGACGGTTAAAATCAATGTAATTGCCAAGCACGTCGAGGTAATGCCTCAAAAGCTCATTACGAACAGGTTGCGGGATATCCGCCTTGGCGTCGTAAAGCAGGGAAGCCACATCGTATTGCAGCGCTCCCTTCCGTCCGCCCTGGTAATCAATAAAATAAGGACGGTTGTTGATTAACATTACATTGCGGGATTGAAAATCCCTGTAAAGAAAATATTTCGTATCGGTACTTAAAAGAAAATCAATGAATCTGTTGAAGTCACGCTCAAGAGCCTGCTCTTCGAAAGGAATTTTGGCAAGTTTCAGAAAATAATATTTGAAATAATTCAAATCCCACAACATCGAACGTCTGTCAAACTTTTTCCTCGGGTAGCAAACGGAATAATTTAAATCTTTGCCTGCAACTATTTGGAACTTCGGCAGTTCTTCGAGCACACGTTTGTACATCTCAAATGCCTCTGCGGGAAACTCGCCGTTTTTTCTTAAAGCTCTCAAAAATGCAAACAGCGTAGTGTCTCCAAGGTCTTCTTCCAAATAAATATCGTTCCGCGAATCAACAGCGTAAATTTCCGGCACGTTGAGATTTTTCGATTTAAAATGTTTGGAAAACGTGAGAAAGGCTTTGTTCTCTTTTTTGTCGGGATTGTAAACCCCGATTGCATTTTTTGTTTTGCTTCTTATTCTGTAATATTCCCTTTCCGAACCTGAAGGCGGAAGCGGGTAAAACTCCGTGTGTTTTTCACCTGCCCATTTTTCAAAAAGTTTTAATATCTTATTTTCTTTCTCTTTCATTCCTTACCTAAAAATAATAATCGTATTTTTAAATTTAATCCAAATTGAATAAACATTAGAATGATTTTAAAAGCAGTGCAAAAGTTTACCCGCAGATTGTGAGTCTCGCAACATGGGGAAAGCTAAGATATTATGTTGCCTCTCTGCCCTCGAAGTGACGGTGCAAAAAACGAACGTCATTGCGAATCCTGACTTGTCGGGATGTCGTTTATTCAACATTTGCTTTTTCAAATGACAGATTGCGTCCCCCGCATTCTGCGTGGTCGCAATGACAGTGGAGTCTCACAGATTGCCACGCTCCTCCGACAAGTCGGAGTCGCTCGCAATGACGGTTTTGGACAACCCCAAATTACGAATCACTCCCTTGCAACTCTGTTCACTGTTAACAGATTTTCCACTTTCCACTAAATAAGCCTTGTATCCAATAATGCATTCCTCCAATTATCCAAGAGTCGCGTTTGGACAAGTGCGCTAGTGCTTTTGGACAATTGGATGACTGGATGATTGGATGGATGGAATTGACACAATTTTGAGTGCCAATCATTTTTCTCTGTTCACTGTTAACTGTTCTCTGAAAAGTGCGTCTTGCTTGTCGCGTCGCAGCCCGAGCTAAGCGAGGGCGGAGACGGACGTCTAGCCTCTCGCGTCTAGCGAAAAGCACCTATCACGGCGTAGCCCGAACTAAGCGAGGTCGGGGACGGACATCTAGCAAAAAGAAATTTCTTATTTCTCGTTTCTTCTTTCTAATTTTTCGCCGATTTAAACGGCATCCAACTGTGATTTAAATCAATGGTTTTCAGATATTATTTCCTTTAATTTGGAAACTAAGACTTTAATGTCTATCTTTGAAAAAATGGGAAAATCTTAAATTTTGTTGTGAGCTTCTTTGCAGTGTGGTTTAATTCAGACTTTTCTTCGGGGAGCCAGGATTTTGCTTTAAGGTTTGTCCCGACTAAGAAATTAAACATACTGGAGGAGTAATGAAATTTAAACTAACTATCTTTGCACTTCTGTTTTTATCCTTTTCAATCTTCGCAGACACAAATATTTCCGGTACAATATCAACTGATTCCACACTTACAGCAAGTGGAAGTCCCTATATTGTTACCGCGAATCTTACCGTGGCAAATGGAGCCACCCTCACTGTTGAATCCGGTGTTACGCTAAAGTTCAACACTGGAGTCCGAATGTACGTTAAGGGAACGTTGAATGCACAATCTGCTGTTTTTACCTCGAATCAAGCAACGCCTGCGCCAGGAGATTGGGGTAATATCCAAATAGGAGATTACTACAGCACCGGCTCGGCTACGTTTACCGATTGCGAAATTAAATACGCAGGCAGAAGCAACTATTCAAACATTTACGTTTACAGGGGTACGCTTAATCTTAACAACACCCTTGTCGCATACTCAAAATACGATGCGGTAAAATTAACAACTAATGCCAACACCGTAAATTTAACAGGCTCAACATTGTCTAACTGTAACTCGCTTGGTTTATTTGTAACCGACAACAACACCGTAACCCTGACCAATTCAACCATTCAAAGTTGTGATTGGGCAATCAGGTATGACGGAACGGCATCTGTTGTGTTTAACGGAGTTAACACAATTTCAGGGAACACACACGACGCTATTCTGATTTACGCCTCAAATTACGGCACAATGGTTTGGGACACTATTAATGTTCCTTACTATTTGAATCGCGAAATTACAATTCGTGAAGGTGAGACACTGACAATTGCACCGGGAAATGTAATTAAATCCAACGGTGGCGCACTTAAAATTCAAGGAAAGTTAATTGCCCAAGGAACTGCTACCGATCCTATTTATTTTACTTCTTACAAAAATGACAACTTATTCGGCGACTCTAACAACGACGGCTCAACCACTCCCGCAGCCGGAGATTGGAGAGGTGTTTTCTTCGACGCTACAAGCGACAACACTTCTATTATGGAATATTGCATTGTGAGCTTTGCGGGAAGAGACTATTACGGAGCTATTACTACTAAAAACGCCAGTCCTACAATCAGAAATTGTACTTTGGAAAACAGCTACTACGGTGCAAAGTTCGAGGGAGTTTCGAATCCGACATTTGAAAACAACACAATAGGTTCAAGCCAAATGGTGCCTGTTGCAATGTCCTTCGAAGCTAATCCGACGTTTACAAATAACTCATTCTCCGCATCAGACAATCAATACGATGCGATAGGAATTTTGGGCGGAACGCTTGTTGGAGATGCACATTTAATTCAAAGAGATTTTACCTCGGTTTCAAATGTTACTTATTTATTATTAGGCACGGTAACAGTACCGGCGGGAAAAACATTGACAATTGACCCGGGCATCGTAATTAAAGGTTACTATTATTCACATAAAATAAGAATAGAAGGCAAATTTGTTGCTGACGGAACGGCTGCCAGCCCGATTGTATTTACTTCGGCAAAAGATGACACTTACGGTAACCCCGGAGACACCAATAAGGATGGCACCAATACCGTTCCGGCAAATAGAGACTGGGCAGGTATTGTTTTCAGAAACGGCAGTGACTCCACTTCAATTATGAATTACACGGTCGTTAAATTTGCTTCATTAAATTGGTACGAAGACAAAATCAACGATACTTACATTTACCAAGGTGCAATTACATTAATAAATTCAAGCCCCACAATTTCGAACTCAACAATCAGTAATGTTGATTACGGTATTTGGGCGTTTGGGAATTCCAATCCGACAATTCAAAATTGCACATTTGAAAATGCGGGTTGGACTCCGATTGCAATGTCGGTAAATGCAAATCCTACCTTTTCAGGAAACAAATTTGTTAATGCAAATTTTAATGCACTTGGTATTATTGGGGAACATCTCCCCACGTCCGCAACAATTCCGCAAAGGAATGTTGCCGGATTTACAAACATCACTTACGTTTTACTCAACGACTTAACAATAAACTCGGGAACCGAAGTAACAGTTAACCCCGGCGTAGTAATTAAACTTTACGACCATAAGAACATTTGGGTTCAGGGCGGATTTAAGTTAGATGCTTCTTCCGGCGATCCGATAATCTTTACTTCGGTTAAAGACGATAATTCGGGTAATCCCGGAGACACAAACGGCGACGGCGATGCTACCGCTTCTTCTTCCAATGACTGGGGAACTATTAATTACCAAGCCACAAGCGATGATGCTTTCTCCGTTATTAACAACTGCCTGTTCAAATTCAGTGGCTGGGGTTACAAAGGAGCAATTACTTTTACGGATGCCGCACCTACAATGAATAATGTTACTATTTCGGATTCGTATTACGGGCTGCGCTGCGAAGGGAGTTCTACTCCTACAATCAATAATGTAACAATTCAAAATTGCGACGCCGACCCGATTGCAATGTCCCTTAAATCCGACCCTGTTTTTACAAACATTGAATTTAAGGCAAACGGCAGCAGCGGTCTAAGAATTTTGGAAGGAACGCTTTCTTCAGACGCCAATTTAGCCAAAAGAAATATTGCGGGGATTAATAACATCGCTTACATTGTGGAAAATTTAACCATTAGTCCCACTGCAACATTAACAATTGAACCGGGCGTTGTAATGAAATTTACAACAAAATATTACAATACGCTTTTGGTTCAAGGCGCGTTGATTGCCAACGGCACGCCTTCGGAAAGAATTATTTTTACTTCGCTTAAAGATGATTCCAACGGTGGTGAAACCAATAACGATGGCAACAACAGCACTCCTCAAAAAGGCGATTGGAGAGGCATCAGATTTGAATCCTCAACATTGGAAGGAAATAACTCTCTAAAATATTGCGATATTCGATACTCGGGAAACACGTGGTATCAGCATTACTACGATGGCGGCGCTATTATTGTAAACAGCTCTGAAGTTAACATTGACAGCTGCATTATTGAACAATCCTCCTCGACCGGCATCGGAATTTACGGAAGCGCACATCCCGTAATTTCTAACACGCAGATAAACAACATTTCACAAACGCCGGTAATTATGAGTATGTTTTCAACGCCGACGTTCAACAATAATCAATCGTTAAATGTGGGGATTATGGCAATTGGAGTTAAACCCGAAAACTATTCCGTTAACGGCTCAATCCCGATTCGCTCCTTTGCCGGATACAATCCGATAACATATTATTTGTTCGGCACCTCAACGGTAAATTCGGGCACGGAAATAACCATTCCAGCAGGATTAACATTTAAAGACGGAAGGATAGACGTCAAGGGGAAATTAATAATTAACGGAACAGCCACCGACCCCGTAGTCTTTACTAATTTGAAAGATGACCAATACGGCAACCCACAGGATACGCAAATGGACGGTTCCGCTTCCTCCCCCAATATTGGCGGAACAAGAATAAAATTCTACGACGTTAGTGACGACGCCAGCACAATAAACCATGGCATTTTCAGATATTCCGATGTGGCAATCCATTTAGATCAGGCTTCACCTGTAATCACAAGCACCGTTTTCTCCCATGATAATTGGGGCATCTACCTGACTGGCGTTTCCCAGCCTCAAGTTACAAACTGTAGTTTTGACGACTTGGTTTACACACCGTTGCGTACCTCTCTTGTGTCCTACCCGAGTGTAACTTCGGGTAACACTATTTCGGGTACAACTTTCAGGGCAATCGGCGTTTTGGAAAATGAAACGTTAGTACAAGACGTTACTTTGACGAAGAGGAATTTTGCAGGCATTACTAACATTCCTTATTTGTTTGGAAATTACACGGTTGCAAGCAATGCGGTTCTAACCATTGCACCAGGCGTTGTGCTTAAATTTTTCAAAGATGTTACACTAACTATTAAAAAAGGACTTCAGGCAATTGGCGGAGCTTCGGCAGACAACACAATTGTGTTCACTTACTACAAAGACGACTTCTACGGCGGCGACACAAATGCCGATAGTACGGATTCAAGTCCCGGCAACGAAAGCTGGCGCGGTATTCGCTTTGAGGATGAATCCCTTGACCCGCTTTGTAAATTAGAC
The DNA here is from genome assembly GCA_027013735.1 of Melioribacteraceae bacterium. GTDB lineage: Bacteria > Bacteroidota > Ignavibacteria > Ignavibacteriales > Melioribacteraceae > WFQV01. Next base: position 5,043 of record JALWGH010000041.1, on the reverse strand, counting down.
CACGTAATTATTCAATACGCCGGCAAATATTATTGGGGCGACCGCGGCGCGATTGTTACCATTAACGCAAGCCCGACCATCTTGAACTCAACCTTGAAAAACAATTACCATGGTATTGTTGCAAAAGGTTCTTCGAATCCCGTGGTTCATTACTGCGACATTTACCAAAACGAAGGACTTGGAATTAACAACGTTGACGGCTCATTTGTAATCAATGCCGAAAACAACTGGTGGGGAAGCAACAGCGGACCGACACATTCGACAAACCCCGGTGGAACAGGACAAGCAGTTTCCGACAATGTTGACTTCACTCCTTGGCTCGGCTCTGGAGCTACCAACCCGATAATGGGAGACGTCAGCTTAAACGGCAGTGTTCAAGCTTACGATGCTTCGTTGATATTAAAATACTTGTCGGGCACCGAAACATTGAACACAATCCAGCAAAGCGTAGCGGACGTTTCCGGTGCGGCAGGAATAACCGCTTACGACGCATCCCTTATTCTTCAATATTCGGTCGGCTTGATTTCTTCCTTCCCGGCTGAGGTCGGAGCCGCTCCGATTAAGATTGACCCGGCGACAAAGAAATACCTCGCTCTTCAAAAAGTCAGCTCCACCGGTTTGGTGATTGGAGGAGCAAAGGCTAAATACGGCGAGGACTTTGTAATACCCGTTAATATTTCCAACGTGGAAGGAGCAACGGCGCTGCAGATTAAAATCGATTTCGATTCCGATCTGTATTCACTTAACGACGTTGAACTTTCCAAAGATTTTTCATCTTACATAATGGACTATTCACTTAACAAAGAAGGTAACAAGCTAATAATAGTAATTGCCGGAACGGACATAATGAAAACGGACGGTAATTTGTTGAATATTAATTTCCACGCAGCAGACGAATTACGTGGTAATTACAAGACCGAATTTAAGGTTAGCGAGTTTCTTGCAAACGAAACCAACTTAACTAAGAACGTTAGTTCGCAGACGGTTGAGTTAATCGGCAAACCTACTAAATTCAGCTTGAAGCAAAATTACCCGAATCCGTTTAACCCGAGCACGACGATTGTTTACGACATTCCGAAGAACAATGTGAGCGTGCGATTGGTAATTTACAACATTAACGGAAAAGAAGTCCGTACGTTAGTTAACAAGAAACAATCCAGCGGAAGTTATTCCGTTACTTGGGACGGTACTAACAATTACGGACGTAAAGTAAGTAGCGGAATTTATTTTTACAGAATAATTACAAACAGCTTTTCAGCAACTAAAAAAATGATGCTAATTAAGTAATTCATTAACAAGGACGGCGGTTTTCCGCCGTCCAATTAAAATGGGTAGAAAATGAAAAAAATAATAATATTTTTGCTGTTGTTCCCATTCTATTTGATGATTGCTCAAACTCAAATAGGAGTATCAATACACGATACTACCGTTGTTGCTGGAAAGACAGCTTTAATTCCCGTTTATGTCGATAGTTCGTTAACAGGTCAAAATGTTACATCCTTTAATTTTGAATTTAGCTTCGACGACTATTACGGCACAATCGACTCGGTAGTAACGGCGGGAACAATGACTGACGGTTGGGGCACGGTTGTTTACAATGCAAATGTAAAGGGAAGATTCTCTGTTGCCGGGGCTTCCACAAGTGCCTTGGCAGGGACGGGAGTTCTCTTTTACTTACGGCTACAAACCAACAGAGGAGGCAGTTTCCGGTTGAGATTTGCCTCAAACAATTACTTTAACGAAGGAACTCCGGGAGTGGTTTTAAATGACGGCTACATTGGAATTTCGAATCCTCCTTCAATAGACATTTACCCCGACTATGGAGTAATTGCTGTCGGAGACACAAAAGATTTTAACGTTTCCGGCGGAACTTCGCCTTACTCTTGGAGCGTTTCCAATCCTGCCGTTGCCTCGATTGACATAAACGGAACTGTTACCGCATTGAGCAAAGGGACAACAAAAGTTATCTGCGAAGATAACACGGGAATTGTAGATACAATTACCGGCGTGGTTGAAGTGAGAGCGTTCAAATTAACCACCCGAGACACCGCTTTTTACCAAGGCAACATTGTGGACATTCCGGTTTACACAAGCGATTTAACAGGATTTAATTACACGGCGGGGCAAATTGTAATTTCCGTTGATGCTAACGATTTAACTCCCCTTTCAATAGAAACCACAGGCACGTTACTTCAAAGTTACCCGTCGCCGCAATTTTCGTTCGCTAACAATAAACTTACTATTGCTTTTGCCGGAGACACTCCCCTTGCGGGAAGCGGAATTTTGTTTTACATCCGATTCCAAATTTCAGCCGTAAACACAGGCGGAACTCATTTAACATTTCAAAATATTTTGTTCAACGAAACCGACTTGGGCTTGGGAGTTAATTCCTACTTCGATATTATTCCGCTCCCGACAATTACCATTTCCCCGAACACAGCTAAGTTGGTTGCGGGGCAAACTCAAACTTTTACTCCCTCGGGCGGAACACCCCCTTACACTTGGAGCGTAAGCAATTCCACGCTGGCAAGCATAGACACCTCCGGCACACTACTTGCAATAAAAGGCGGCGTGGTTACAGTTCATATTACGGATGTTCACGGCGGTTCCGGCTCTACCGATAATATTTACCTCTACGACACACAAGTCTCCCTCCCGCAAACTACAATGGCTAAAGGCGACACCGTTGACGTTCCTCTCCAAATGGGGAACTTAAATTCTTCTTATTCGGTAGTTTCGGTTCAAGGGGAAATTGGTTTCGATTCTTCGAAAGTTCGGTTTGTTGGAATTGAAACATCCGGCACTTCAACTAACGGTTGGAGCTTTTCGACCAATAACACCGGTAATAAAGTGGTTTTTGCCGGCGCAGGAGTAACGGGCTTTAATGCTTCCGGCACAATAGTTAAGTTCAGATTTATTTCCACTCCTACCGCAGTTAACGGGAACTATTCGACTCTAACTCTGAACAATTTCATGTTTAACGAAGGTTCTCCGAATGCTTTAACAACAAACGGGAAAATCACTATTTCCGACACGGCTCCTCCCGGAGCGCCCACGGGACTTTCGGCTACTGCTCAGACCGACCACGAAATATTGTTGAGTTGGAGTGACAATTCCGGGAACGAAACAGGCTTTAAGATTGAACGCACGCAAGACACAACGTCAAGTTGGTCACCGGTGGGAACAGTATCGGCAAATACGACCGATTTCACGGATACCGGACTTATTGACGGGACACAATATTATTACAGAGTGTACGCTTACAACTCCAACGGAAATTCTTTTTACTCGAACATTGCCGGAGCTTTTACATTTCTTTCCGCTCCCACGAACTTAACGGGTACGGCAGGAGTTGTTTCAACGACGTTAAACCTTACTTGGACGGACAATTCCCAAGCGGAATCCGGTTACGTTCTCGAGAGAAAAACTTACACATCGAGTTTTTCCGTATTGGCTACGTTAGGAGCTAACGTAACAAGTTACACCGATAGCAATCTTACCGTTGGAGAAGAATACACCTACAGAGTCAAAGCGTTTAATGCTTTGACAAACTCGGAATATTCAAATACATTTTTGTATTTTGTTTCTAATCCTGCACCGAATCCGCCTTCAGGTTTGGTTGCCACGGCTAAGGACACTGCCGCAATCGGATTGCTGTGGAACGATAATTCAGCTAACGAAGACGGCTTTGCAATTGAAAGAAAAGACAGCTACGGCGGAAGTTGGAACCTAATAGACTCACTGGCAGCAAACTCGACCGACTACACCGACAACGGTTTGCTTGACGGAATGCTTTACTATTACAGGGTTAACGCATTCAACACCAACGGGAGCTCGCCTTACTCTAACATTGATTCGGCAGTTACCGTGATGATTCCCCCGAGAAATTTGAGCGCTTCGAATCCCGAGCCCGGGAAAGTTGTGCTAACTTGGACGGAAACATCGCAAACCGAAAATGGTTTTATTATCGAGCGCGCCGAAGGCACAATTGGTTCGAGTCTTTTATTTACGGTAATAGACACTGTAGGAACAGACCAAACTACTTACACCGATTCGAATTTAACTTCATCGGTTTCCTATGTTTACCAGATAAAAGGCTTCAATCAATACACGGAGTCGGCTTACTCAAATGAAGCGCAGGTTACACTTTCGGGAAATGAAGAAAACGGTAAGATCCCCACACGTTACGAAGTGTTCCAAAATTATCCCAATCCTTTCTCAAAAAGCGGTAACAACACTCCCACAACACGTATTAGTTTTAATTTACCGGAGCAAAGTAACGTGAAAATTAAGATTTACAATTTGCTTGGCAAAGAAGTTCGTAATCTCAAATCGGGTGTTTTGGAAGCCGGTTCGCATCGAGTTACTTGGAATGCTTTAGGTTTACCCAGCGGAATTTATCTCATTTATTGTTCATTCGAATCCGCCAAAACCCACCGTGTTCACACTTTCACCAAAAAAGCAATTCTTATTAAATAGAACTTTTCCAAAGGGGCAAGCTTAGGCTTGCTCCTTTTGGAACCCCTCTGAAAAGATTTGTCTCCTTAAAACTTTTGAACTTTTTCTTTTTAAATTTCGATTGGAATAAATTTACTTTTACAACAAAAAGCTGTTTGGGAATGAACAAGAAGAAATTGATGGAGGAAATAAATTTTACATTCGTGCGTTCTTCGGGACCGGGAGGGCAGAATGTTAATAAAGTTTCTACAGCAGTACAATTGCGTTTTGACGTTCCAAAATCAAAAGTTCTCAGCGAAGAAGTAAAGAAAAAAATTTTACAAAAAGAGAAAAGGAAAATTTCAAAAGACGGGGTTTTAATAATAGAAGCAAAACGTTACCGCACGCAAGGAAAGAACAGAACAGACGCCGTGCAAAGATTGATTAAAATAATTGAGAACGCCTCGAAGAAGAAAAAGAAAAGGGTTAAAAGTCGTCCTACACTTCAAAGCCAAGAGAAAAGATTGAAAAAGAAAAAAGAAAAGAGCGAAACGAAAAAGTTACGTCAAAAAATTAAGCTCTGAATTTAACAGTTCCAAATCAGAC
>JALWGH010000040.1 GCA_027013735.1 Melioribacteraceae bacterium | reverse complement strand
CCGCAAGACGAGAAGCTTGCTTCGAAGTCTTGTCGGTTCGATCCGCTAGATAGACCGCCGCAGGCGGTCTATCTGCGGATTGAAAATCCGCCGCTCCGATATTCCGACCGCCTGCGGTCGGAATATCGTCCAGGGTCACTTGCCGCTATGAAGCAAGGCCGAAGGCCGCAGCGGAATAGCGGTCAAGTGCACCCGCTTGTTAGCCATCATATTATTTTAATCCTCTAAATAGAATAAAAATAAATATATTCCATGTTCGTCTTGGATCCAACAATCTACATGGAGGGGATTAGGATCAGAAAGATCCAACTCTTGTCCAGATAATCTTCTAAATTCACTCGTATCTTTTGTAATCGTTTGTCCAGGAGATAATATATTTATTATGCCAGTATATGAATCAGCATATGCCCATTGATTCCGTTGCGTAGTACTTTTAAAGATACCTATTCTAATATTTTTCATTGGTTCATTCCCAAGATTTTCTATTGTTAATGCATCTCTTGAAATCGCAACATTCAAATGAATTTTATGGGATTTCATTTCAGATGGGGTTAGAGAAAGCAAAGGGCGAGCATCAATCGTAAAATCACAGTCAATAAAATTATCCGAAGGAGGTGGGGGAAGATGTTGTCGGTCAACTATTCTAAAAAAATCTTCTCTAATAAATTTATTTGTAATTTCTTTAAATTCTTCTTTTAATCTATCTTTAAGTTCAGTGAGCCCATCTGCTATCCTTGGGAGCTCAGATGCACTTTTTAATATTGTATATGCGGTGCCCATTGATGCAGCCATAACGATAGCTGCATCAATTATCCATGAACCAGGATAAGATTCATATACCTTTAAATATGGCAATTTATCCTGTGGTACCCCTAACTCATGAAAAAATGAACGAACTTGAGGTTCTACTGCTGTCTTTAAAGCCTTAACCCATTGTCCACGCATTTCTGATAGATATGCCACACCTTTTTTCTTGACGAACCATACATCGTAATTAGTCAACTTTTCGAACCAATATTGAATTTCTTCTGTAAAGTCCATATGGACATTGACTTTTGCTAAGATAGTTTCTTTTTGCACCTGTCTCTCCTTCTACGGCTAACGGAGCGGCGGATGAGCCGCAAGACGAGAAGCTTGCTTCGAAGTCTTGTCGGTTCGATCCGCTAGATAGACCGCCGCAGGCGGTCTATCTGCGGATTGAAAATCCGCCGCTCCGATATTCCGACCGCCTGCGGTCGGAATATCTATTATTTAACCCGACGAAAACCAATGGCTACAGGCATATTAGCTCGACATTCTCGTCTTTCTAACATTCTTTCCTTTTTAATTGTTTTCGTCATAACTTGTTTTATTTTAATTAATTACAGTTTATTTTAATTTATCTACCGGTTTGTTAGCAAGAATTACCGTTCCGCCTAACAAACCATTGCTTCGTTGAGTCTAAAAAACTTAAAATATTTAATATTACTCAATATGTTTCTATTTTTTATCATCTAATTCAAAATTGCCAAAAGTGGAATCGCTTGGAGGGAGAAGCAGAAAATAAAACAATTTTTTCGCCCCCGTTAGAGAGTTTATTGTTTCAAAATATTTAAAATTTGTTTTACTCACCAATAGCCTCTGTTTAACAAAATAAAATTATTAAAATTTTTGTTTTTTTGCAAACGAGCGGAAATCCTTTTTTAATGTTAAATGTTTAATGTTAAATGTTGAATGGATTGTTCCCATGATTTTTTTGATTGCTGTGTGGATTTGCACAATTTAAGTTTTGTGAGAAAACTATTAAAGTGAAGCACCAAGCCAAGCTTTTCCTGTTTTTCCGCGGGTGTTTAAGTTTTGTCTAAAAAATCTTTCGGTTTTAAAATTTCAATTTCAAAATATTTTTTCAGACGGAGCAAATGTTTGTCGCCGGAAATAATGTATTGTGCCCCTAATTCAACGGCGCACTCGATAAATTTGTTGTCATCGGGGTCGTCTTTGACAATTTTCAATTCTGGGGTTTTGCCGGTAAAAATGAGATTGGGATTATGTCTGAAAAGGTTTAGTAATTCGCCTAACTCTTTTTCGTTTTCAAGCCCCATTCTATTTAGAACATTAATATACTCTTCTAAAATTTTATTTGAAACACACAAGAAGATTTCACCTTTTTTCCACAGGTTAATAATTTTTAACGGATTGCCCCCGAAGAAAGAAGAAACAAAAACATTTGTGTCGATTACAACCTTTTTCATTTTTTTCTGACGGTTCTGATAACTTTGTTGATGTCCTTTTTGGTGTAACCGGCTTCGCTGATTTTGTTGCCTATTCTTGTCCACAAGTCATCAATGTAAGTTTCAATGTCACGTTCTTTAACGTAAGATTCCAGCAACTCCCGGATAATTTTACTTAGATTTTTTCCTTCTGTTTTTGCAAGTCGGGAAGCTTTGTTTTTTAATTTCGGATCGATTCTTACAATTATTTGATTTTCCATTTTTTTACCACTTGTTAATATTATTATTACAATAATAAAAAATTCTTTATTAAAATGAAAGCAATGTCCTGACAAAAGATTGTTGACTTATTATTGTTTTTGTCATTGCGACCCCGCAGAATGTGGGGGAAGCAATCTGCCATTTAAGTACTCCTTTGCAAATATTCATCAGATTGCCACAGAAATTGCCGACGCAATTACTTCGTAATAACAGTATTGTATTACAGATTGCCTCGCGCCTCAGACAGGTCGGAGTCGCTCTCAATAACAGTGGTATATTACAGATTGCTTCGCTTCGTTTCACTCCGCTCGCAATGACGATTCAGTGCTTTTTAGACAGCCCAAGTAAAACCTGCAAGTGCAGAGTACGGTGAGCAATCCAATAATCCAATTGTCCAACCATCCAAAAATTTCAATTTAACTTTCCACTTTCCATTTTCAACTTTCAATTAAATAAGTCTTAAGTGACGAGTGACGAGTCTCAAGTCTCTGTTCACTGTTATCTGTTCTCTAAGTATGACTAATTCTAGCGTCTCGCTTCTAGCGTCTCGCGTTTAACCATTTCTCGTTTCTTCTTTCTTATTTTACCCCGTTTTTAACCCGGTAATAATCAATAAAGCCCGTAGAATTTCAACACTCCCAGTCCAATGCTCAGTGTAAGCACGGAAAGCAAAGTTGTGATTACAATAATGTTCCCCGCAAGCTTGATGTTGCCGCGCAGCGCTTGAGCCATTGGGAAGGACGCTATTGCAGTCGGACAGCCAAACAACACAAGGAGTATTACAATGTTCACGTCTTTGAATCCCCAAAGAGCTGCAACGAATGTAAAAACCAACGGGTAAAAAATTATTTTCAGGCTCGAAGCCGTAAAGGAATTTAACGAAGCATTTCTAAGCGTTTGAATATTAACCGTTGCGCCGATGTCAATTAAAGCCAAGGGCAATGCAATTGCGCCCAAGTAACTGAAAAGTTTTTCGAACATAAGAGGCAGAGGAATAATGTTGTAGCTGAACGGCAAAGCAAAAACAACGCTCAGGATTAACGGATTAAGAATAATTTCAAGCAAAAATTTTTTGAAATCGAAACTCATCTTTTGTCTGAACGGCAGCATCAAGGAGATTATTCCGAGCAGGTTGTACAACGGCATTACAAACGCAAGCACAATCGATGCCTTGCTTACCGCCCCGTCGCCAAGCACGTCTTTTAACACCGCCAATCCAACGATTGCAAAATTACTTCGGAAAGAGGCTTGTGCAAAAACTCCCCTGTCCTCGGGCGCTTTGGTGAGTTTACCCGCAATCAGCCATGCAAACAGGAACTCGAGCAATGTAACTCCAAGCGCAAAATAAATCAGGGAAAAATCGAACACTTCGGAGAAGTCCGTTTTGGAGAGTTTAAGGAAAATCAGGGCTGGCAGGGAAACGTTAAAAACGAATTTAGAGGAAGTTTTTACAAACCGCTCGTCCACAAGTTTGACGTAACGCAAAAAAATTCCCGTGAGCACAAGGAAGAAAATCGGCGCAATGATTTCAATATTAGCAAATATTTGCCGGAGCATTTTACTCTTCTTTCTTTTTGCCGAAAGAGATTGTTTCGTTGTTGATTAACGGCTTTGCCCAAAAGCCCACGCTCAGGATGTAACCGAGCATAACGAACAGGAACAGCATTCCGTAACGGAGTCCGAACAAATCCCCGAGTGCGCCAATTATTACGGGTACAACCGCGCCGCCCACAATTGCCGTAACAAGAATTCCCGAGAAAGAGCCGTGGTGTTCCGAAAAGGAATTCAACGCAAGCGAGAAAACAATTGACCACATTACCGAAAAGAAAAATCCCACCGCGGGAAAAGCGAAACGGGAAATTTCCGCCGAGCCGAAAAGCGCAAAAGCAAGACTCACTATTGCAGCGGTCGTGAAGCCGATTAAAACTTTCCGGCTGTCGAAGAGTTTGAGGAAAATCAATCCGAGCACGCAGCCTGCCGTTAAAGCTCCCCAAAAGTAAGAAACCGTTTCCGCTCCCACGGTTTTCGGGTCGAAGCCGTGGTAAGTCTTCAGGAATTCGGAAATCCAGTTTGCCGTGCCCTGCTCCGAGCCCACGTAAGCGAAGATGCCTGCAAAATAAAGCCAGACGGTCTTTTGCCTGAACAGCTTTTTGTAAATTCCCCACGTGCCGGCTTTTTCGTCGCTTTTTAATTCAACCTTCGGAAATTTTGAAACGGCAATCACAACCGTCATTATTAAGGCGGTAACGGCAAAAATCCAGTAGAGGGAAATCCAATTCAAACTTGGCGGAACGAGTTTGCCCAATACGGAAAGAACGATGTTGCTTTCGCTTTCGGGCTTACCTATGTTCTTAACCAAATAGGAATAAACGAACGGGCTAACGAACGACGCCGAGCCGAAAATCAATTGTGCCAGCACCGAATTGAACGCAAACATCGATTCCCCGCCGGCTGTTCTAAGCAAAGGATTGATTGCAACTTGCAGCATTGCCATCCCTACTCCGATTAAGAACAAAGAAGGCAGGGCAACCTCGTAATGCGGCAGCAAAGCAAACAAAAGCGCTCCTAAAAATGCAAGCAGGAACGACGCAACCATTGTGGTTTTTTCGCCGTATTTTTCAACCAGCATTCCGGCGGGGATTGACATCACACCGTAAGCCACAAAGAAAGAAAACGGCAGGAACGCAGCCAAAGTAAGGCTGAGATTAAAGCTATTGATTATGTCGGGGATTATCGGACCGAGGATGTTGGTAAGGAACGAAATCACGAAAAACACAAGGAAAATAAGTCCGACGATGAAGTAGTTCCGTTTCATTCCGCCTCTTCGGATTGTTCGAGTT
>JALWGH010000039.1 GCA_027013735.1 Melioribacteraceae bacterium | reverse complement strand
GTTAACGGTTATCTGTTCTGTGGACGGTATTAACTTCTTGCGTCTTGCGTCTCGCCTCTTGCGAAACCATTTCTTATTTCTTGTTTCTTATCTCTTCTATTTTTGCCACTAAATTTAAACTTGTACCAAATAGGGTACAGGTTTAATGACGAAAACTATTTTCTTCTCAAGTTTGAAATTATTACCCTAATTCGATATTATTAAATCGTATGATTTAATGTTTTTTCACTTTAACAGAGAGGTAAAAGATGTTCGACGAAAATTATAATTACACTGTTGTTGACAGATTCCTAAAGTACGTTAAATACGACACTCAATCGGATGAAGAATCCGAAACCACACCGAGTACCGAAAAACAATTTGAACTTGCAAAAGAACTTGTTAATGAGCTTCAAGAATTAGGTTTGGAAGATGCGCACGTTGACGAGAATTGTTACGTAATGGCAACGCTCCCGGGCAATACCGACAAGGATGTTCCTGTAATCGGTTTTATTGCACACATCGACACTGCCCCCGCCGTTACCGGTGCTAATGTAAAACCACAAATTCTCAAGAACTACCAAGGCGGAGACATTGTGCTTCCGAACGGAAAAGTAATTGCAGAAGAAAACAATCCCGAATTAAAAGATATGATCGGGTTTGACATTATTCACACGGACGGCACAACATTGCTCGGAGCCGATGACAAAGCAGGCATTGCCGAAATAATGGACGCACTTAATTACTTGAAGCAACATCCTGAAATTAAACACGGAACTATCAAAATTGGTTTTACTCCCGACGAAGAAATCGGAAGAGGCGCCGATAAATTCGACGTTCAAAAATTCGGAGCTAAATATGCTTATACTATTGACGGCGGAACACGCGGCGAAGTTGAGACCGAGACATTCAGCGCAGATACCGTTAATATTAAATTCAACGGCAAGAACGTACACCCTGGTTACGCAAAAGGCAAGCTCGTTAACGCAATGAAAATTGCAGCACACTTTATTGAAATGCTGCCGAAAGACAGGCTTTCCCCCGAAACGACAGAAGGACGCGAGGGTTACGTTCACCCCGTTCAATTAAACGGCAACGAAGAGCAAACAATTGTTAAGTTCATCATTCGCGACTTCATTGACGAAAAGCTAAAAGAATACGAAGACATGCTGAAAGACCTCTGCGAAAAAGCAGTGGCAGATTTCCCCGGCTCTTCCTACGAATTCGAAGTAATCGAACAATACCGTAACATGAAAAATATTCTTAACCAGCATCCCGAAGTTGAGCAATACGCAATTGAAGCGCTCGAAAGACTTGGGATTAAGCCGATTCAATCCGCAATCCGCGGAGGCACTGACGGTAGCAGGTTAAGCTACATGGGTTTACCCACGCCTAATCTTTTTGCAGGCGGACACAACTTCCACGCTGTAACCGAATACGTAGCTATTCAAGACATGCAAGCATCCGTTCAAAACATTGTAACACTTATTCAAATTTGGGAAGAAAAATCGTAAACAATAAATCGTAGGCGGGAGAACAAACTCTCCCGCCGCGAAGAAAGGAGTAACAACAATGCACGAAAAGAGTATTGAACTATTAAACAAAGCTGTTGCAGATGAACTTACAGCAGTTCATCAATACATGTACTTCCACTTTCATTGCGACGACCAAGGCTACGACCTGTTGGCAGGACTCTTCAAAAGAACTGCAATTGAAGAGATGCTTCACGTTGAAAAACTTGCCGAAAGAATTCTCTTTCTAAAAGGCGAAGTGGAAATGAAGACCTCGGCAAATGTAAAGAAAATTACAAACGTCGAAGAGATGCTTAAACTTGCAGCCAAAATGGAAGAGCAAAGCGCAATGGATTACAACAAATGGGCTAACGAGTGCTCTGCCAATGCCGACTCTGCCTCAAAGAAAATATTCGAAGACCTTGTAATGGACGAGGAAAGGCATTATGACCAGTACGACACCGAGCTCGACAATTTGGCAAAATTCGGCGGTGACTACCTCGCACTCCAATCAATAGAGAGAAGTAAAAATATTGCTACCGGTCAGCAAACAGGATAGTTCATTTTTTGAACTATCCTGAACCGGAACTATTAATCTCTACTTGCAATTATGGCAGAAAAAATTGTTGCCTCCGCTCCTGGAAGAATTTGCCTTTTTGGCGAACATCAAGATTATTTAAACTTGCCTGTCATCGCTGCGGCAATCTCACTTCGAATAAACATTTCGGCAAGGCAAATTCCCCGGAGAGTTGTTCAACTCGATTTGCCCGACATTAACTCTTACGAAAAATTTGATTTAACCGGAAACCTGCTCCCCTACGAAGAAGAACGGGATTATTTTAAAAGTAGCGTAAATGTCCTGTTAAAAAACAACTTTACTTTTTCGAATGGAATTAGCGGAATTGTTAAAGGCGAAATCCCAATAAATTCGGGCGCTTCAAGCTCCTCGGCTTTGATCGTTGCGTGGATTAAGGGGTTGGCGGCGTTAAGTGATTCGCAAAAAATTCTTTCCCCTATTGAAACCGCAGAATTCGCTTACAGCGCCGAAGTCGCTGAGTTCAACGAGCCCGGCGGTAAAATGGACCATTACACAAGCAGTCTGGGAGGAGTGGTTTTTCTCGATTTTTCCCACGGTGTTTCCGTTGAAAGATTACCAAACAATTTAAAAACTTTTGTGTTGGGAAATTCACTTGAACAAAAGGACACTCTTGGCGTTCTAAAATCCGTTAAGTTTCCAATGCTTGAAATTATTGACATCCTTAAAAAGAAAATTCCCGATTTCGATTTAAAAAACAAAAGAGAAATTCCTGCTGAAAAATTTTTAACTCCGAGTCAGGTAAAATTATTACAAGCGACATTAACTAATTACGACATTACTCTAACCGCTCTTAGTTTGTTGAAAGAGAAAAATCCTGACCACAGGGGAATCGGAGAATTAATTTTAAAACACCACGAAATTTTAAGCGAGGATTTGAAAATCTCCACAAAGAAAATCGACACAATGATTGACGCCGCTTTGGACGCAGGAGCTTTCGGTGCGAAAATTAACGGTTCCGGCGGAGGAGGCACAATGTTTGCCTACGCACCCGAAAAGCCCGAGCGTGTTGCGGAAAACATCGAGAAAGCCGGAGGCAAAGCCTTTATTGTTAATGTTGACAAAGGTGCATTCGTGGTTTAAGATTCAATCTGTTTTTCTAAAAAGACGGAGACATTTTGAAAAACGAGAAACCCACATTACTTATTTTTGCAGCCGGGCGCGGCAGCCGCTACGGCGGACTAAAACAACTTGAGAGCATCGGTCCCAATGGCGAAAGAATAATTGACTATTCGGTTTACGATGCTGCCCAAGCTGGCTTCGGTAAAGTGGTGGTTGTCATTTCCGAAGAATTTGAGCAAAAATTCACCGAAGAAGTTTTGCCTGAAATTAGCAAACTGTTACACACCGAATATGTAGTTCAAAAATTGAACTATTTTACTGAGAACACACCGTACTCTAAAGACAGAGCAAAACCTTGGGGAACGGCACATGCATTGATTTGCGCCGAGTCCAAAATCACCACCCCGTTTGCAATAATAAATGCCGACGATTTTTACGGCAGAGAACCGTTCAAATTACTTAAAATTTTTTTTGAAAAAGAAAGGAATGAAAACGAAGCCGTACTCATTGGATTTAAGTTAATCAACACTCTCTCCCCTTTCGGCTCGGTTTCCAGAGGCATCTTGAAACTCGACGAAAACCAATTCATTAAGGAAATTTCTGAAGGAACCAAAATATTCGGTCAAGGAAGTAAAATATTCCGGGAATTGGAAAACGGCAAAATAACGGAACTAAACGGCGAGAATTTTATCTCAATGAATATTTTCGGTTTTTACCCGTCAATATTCAACGAAGCAAAAAAATCGTTCGGGGAATTTCTCCGGGAAAACGCATTTAACAACGATGCCGAATTTAGAATTCCCGAACTTGTTAATGAGCTTATTAAAGCCGGTAAGTTAAAAGTAAAAGTTGTCGGTACTACGTCAAAGTGGTTCGGGCTTACTTACAAGGAGGACAAGCTGCTTGCAGTTAGAAATATTAATGAGTTAATAGCTAAAGGGGAATACCCCGAAAATCTTTACGAAACAATCAAAAAAGAAAAATGAATCTCACTCTTTTCGATGACGTAATAATTATTCTTTACTTAATTCTTATTTTCTTTTCGGGAACAATAGTAAAAAAATACGTCAAGAACATCGACAACTTTCTTGTTGCCGGGCGCTCAATGGGATTTCATCTCGGATTGATTTCGTTGATGTGCACGGAAATTGGAATGATTACTTACATTTATTACGCCGAACTCGGTTACAAAGCGGGGCTTGCCGCTTTAATTGTTGCTCTGCCTCCCGTTGTTGCTTATTGGTTCTTGGGAAAAACCGGCTTTGTAATTAAACCTTTGCTGGAAATGAAGATTGCTACAATACCGGAGTTCTTTTCAAAAAAGTTTGACCGGGGGGTAAGATTTTACATCGGTTTAATAATGGCAGTAGGGGGCATCTTGAACTTCGGAGTCTTCCCCGGAGTTGAAGCGAAATTTATTAACACAATCACGGGCATTCCCGAAAACTACTTGCTGTTAACAATGGTTGTGATGCTGACGTTAGTATTGCTTTACACAATTGCAGGCGGAATGGTTTCCGTCATTGTTACGAATTACATTCAATACGCTTTGTTAAGTTTCGGAATGATTTTCATCACTGTTTACGGCGTTTACGCTGTCGGCTGGAACAAATTGGTGGAAGCGGTTTCCTCCAACTTTGGCAAAGCCGGACTCAACCCGTTTTACCCGAATGCTTTTTACTCACAATTCGGAATCGGGTTTTTGATTTGGCAAATATTTCTTTGGATTGCCTTACTCATCGGTTGGCAGGCAATTTCAATGCGTTTGTTTTCTTCGAAGGACACAAAAACGGGACAAAAAATTTACCGCTGGTCGGGACTAATGTTTCTCTCGCGGGGAATTCTTCCGATTTTTTGGGGCGTGCTTGCATTTGCCTTGTTGGGCAAAGGAATCAACTCTCTTGACGCTCTGCCTTTATTCTTACTGAAAATAATTCCTGCCGGATTGTTAGGAATTATTTTTGCCGCACTGCTTGCAGCTTCGATGTCAACATACGCAAGTTATTTGCTTTCGTGGAGCTCTGTTGTTTCGCAGGATATCATTGGAAGTGTTTACCGATTTTTCACGGGGCACAAACCTTCCTCAAAAAATCAACTATTAATCTCGCGCATTACAATGGCAGCCGTAATGATCTTCATCGTTTGGTGGTCGCTGTTTCACAAGTTGGAAGGCTACCTTTATTTTTATTTAAATATGACGGGAATGTTGTTCATCCCGGGAATATTAATTTGCACATCACTTGGAATCTATTGGAAAAAGGCTAACTCTTGGGGCGCTTACGCAGCAATTACGCTTGGAGCTATTCCCCCACTCCTCTATTTGATTTTGCCGGAGCAGGCGAAAGATTATGCTTCGGCTCTCGGTTGGGGAGGATTTTTAATTTCACTAATCGGAATGATTGCCGGGTCATTATTTAAAAATTTAATTAACTCCGTTAAGGAGGCAAAAATAAAATGAAAGCTTGGGAAATAATCTGGCTCGTAATGATTGCTTTTGCCGTAATTTCTTTTACTTACATGTCAATCAAAGCTTTGGTTTTCGGCGTAAAAGAAATGCGTGAAATGGTTTCAAAACTTGGCGAAAAAGAAAAAGAGTAAAAAGTTCATTAAAACGAGAATCTTGGCTCGCATGTTAGATGAAGAATATCTTGGAAGGAACAAACCGATGCCAAAGGTATCGAAGCAATCAATTTACCACTTCCCACTAAACAATTCTTCTATCCAATAATGCATTTATCCAATTATGCAAGAGTCCCGTTTGGGTGAGTGCCTCAAGTTCTTTTGGATGATCCGCCTTCTTCCGCATTCTGCGTAATTCGGCGCGACAAGTTGGATGAATGGATGGAAAAATCACAATTATTGAGCAACAATCATTTTTCTCTGTTCACTGTTCTCTGCCAATCGAAATACGTTTGTTTTTTTAAAAAAGATTTCCTAACTTCGTAAAAATCAAATACCACAATAATGTAGTATATGAATTTATCCAAGACTTCACAATATGCAATTCGCGTAATCAGCTTTATGGCTTACGACAACCGGCAAATTTATCCTGCTTCCGTGTTGGTTAAAAAATTAAAAATATCCGATAAATACTTGAAAAGACTTTTAACAACGCTTTCCAAACATGGAATAGTGCGTTCAATTCAAGGACGTTACGGCGGTTTTGTTTTGGACAAAAAGCCCGAAAACATTTTTATTTACGATATTGTAGCTGCCGTTGAAAACATTGAAAAATATTACGGCTGCATTCTTGGCTTCAGCGAATGCTCGGACGAAAATCCCTGCCCGTTGCACGAAAAATGGGCTCCGATTAGAGACGAGCTAATAAACCTGCTTAAAAATACTTCCATTGCTGACGTGGTGAAAAATCCCAAAATAATGAAATTTTAATTTTATCTGCTTGTAGTAATTATTTCTTTGAATAATATATTCACTAACTAAAATAGGAGTACTTTATGGAGAAACAAACGCTACTGGACAAATTCATGAGCCGGAAGGGATTGTATGTCGGCTTTTGGATTATCGCATTGTTCATGGTAACAATTCTGATTTACTACACGGCAACGCTTCAAAAAGAAGTTCCGCCGATTCCGGAAGTAGTAAAATCGCAAAGCGGAGAAGTGCTTTACACCCGCGACGACGTAATTGAAGGGAAAGGCTATTTTCAGGAATTCGACCTGACTGACTGGGGAACAATGCTCGGAATGGGAGCATATATGGGGCCTGATTTTTCTACGGATTTCCTTCATCTGCGTACGGAATACCTTTACGATTATTACGCCAAACAGCTTTTCGGAAAGTCTAATAAAGAACTGACTGACGTTGAGCGCGGGGCGGTTAAGGAAAGGGTAAAACAGGATGTGAAAAAACAGACACATTTGCAGGAAAAAGAAGTTGTTTACACGGATGCTTCGGCGGAAGCTTTTCACAAAAATGTTGATTACTTGGTTGACTTACTGGTTAACGGAGACCCCGAACGTGCTTTTACCGGCGGTTTTATTCGTAAAAACGAAGCTAAGAAAATTGCAGCATTTGTCGATTGGGGTCAGTTGGTTGCTTCAACCATTAGACCCGGGACAAACAGAACTTGGTCGAACGATTGGCCGAACGAACCTTTGCTTGATCAAAGTGTTGCTTTCTATGCGCACGAAGTTTCCCTCTGGGAGTTCTTGCTCCTTTGGACTTTGACAATTATCGTAATCTTTTTGTCCTACGAATATTTGTTCAAGCATGACCCTGACGAAAAACTTGAACCCGCAATGAAAATAACGCATTTATTTAAATCGCAGAAAAAACTTCTCAAATACATTCCCATTGTTGCGGCATTGTTTGTTGTACAGTTGTTTATCGGCGGTTATCTTGCGCACCTTTACACGGAGCCCTCTGCAGACTTTATTATTTCGCAAAAAATTCTACCTTTTAACGTTTTGCGTTCCATGCACACGCAAATTGCAATTCTCTGGGTTGCGGTCGGTTGGCTTGTAGGCGGTTTGTTAATTGCACCGTGGATTGCCAACAAAGATCACAAATTCCCTTGGCTGGTTGACATTCTTTGGTGGGCATTATTAATTGTTGCCGTCGGAAGTTTAATTGGCTTGTACATGGGCGCAACGGGACAATTAAGAGAAACTTGGTTCTGGCTCGGTAACGAGGGTCGTGAACTGCTTAACTTGGGAAGGATTTGGGACATCGGACTTGTCCTCGGACTCGTTTTCTGGTTCCTGATTATTATCTCCCTTATTCGTAAAGCGGCTACAAGCAACCCGATTGTCAGCACAATCATTTGGGCAGCTTTTGCAATTGCCACGCTTTACATTGCAGGAATGATGCCTCTACACAAAATTATGCCCAACTACACTGTTGACGATTACTACCGTTGGTGGGTAATTCACTTGTGGGTGGAACTAACTTTCGAACTTTTTGCAGCAGGCGTGATTGCGTTCTTTACCGTTTCCCTCGGATTGATTTCCCAGAAAGTTGCGGTAAAGACAATGTTCTTCGAATTGTTCCTAATAATGATGAGCGGTACTTTAGGCGTAGGTCACCATTACTGGTGGCAGGGATTGGATGAATACTGGATTGCCATCGGCGGTATTTTCTCCTCGCTCGAACCGCTCCCGCTTGCATTAATGATTGTTGAAGCAATGAAGAATCAAAGAGAAAAACGCCTGAGTGGCGAGAAGAACGATTTCGCCGTTCCGTTTATGTGGATTGCAGGCTCGGCAATCTTAAACTGGATTGGCGCCGGATTCTTCGGAATGGTTATTAATACTCCGACAATAGACTATTTCGCTCACGGCACTTATTTGATTATGCCTCACGGACATATTGCATTGCTTGGCGCATTCGGCTACATCTCAATTGCGTTTATTTACATGACGGCAAGAACAAACTCCCTTGCAAACGGTTTGGCTTGGGACGACCGCTTGAGCAAATACGGCTTTTGGGCACTGACGATTGGAGTACTTCTGTTCGCCGTTCCTACTTACATCATTGGAATTCATCAAACGGCAATTTCCCACGATTTGGGTTATTTCTACGCACGCTTGAGAAGTGCTGTTGAACCGATGAAAGGCTGGATGTGGAGCAGATTATTGCCCGATGGCTTAATGCTTTTGGGCGGATTGATTATTCTCTACGATTTGGTTCAGAAAACTTATTTTGCCAAAAAAGTAGAGGCTTAAATAAATTTCCCAACGGACCCGTCTCAACGGCGGGTCCTGAGGGCTTTTTATCTACAATGAATTTCAAAAAATCCTTACTGCAATACTTTAACGGTTACTTTTTATAAACATCTTTTCGATGTTGTATGCGTAATATGAGTATTGTATTATTAATAATTGTGAATATGATTCTATAATTACCAACTCGATATTTTTTTAATCCGGCAAATTGTCCTTGTAGAGAAGGAAGGTTATCAGCCTTAGAAGGAAGATCGGACTCTATCTTTTCCAAAATTTTTATTACATCTGTTTTCGCAATCTTTTTTAAATCCTTAGAGACCGATTTTTTGAATGTAACTTTATAATCCAATTTCTTTTCTCATTTCTTCGAGAGAAATTATTGGGTCACTAATATCTCTTAAACGATCGAGTGCGATTTGCAACTCGGCTTGTTCGTTTAAATAATTCTCCAATGCCTTTTGAATGAAGTAAGACTTTGGTCTTTCTGTTATCCTTGAAATATTGGAAAGCTCTTTTGCCAATTTATCGGGTAACCTAACTGTTATCATTGTACTCATTTTTTAATACCTAAATTTATTTTAGTAATACAATATATTACAAGTAAAACATATTTTCAAATTGAGGCTATAAGAAAAAATTATTTTGTACGTTTGAAATTTTACCTCCTATTTTGAAACCGTTTCCAAAAAATATTCGCTTTCGGAAATAAGGAATTCTCTTTCCTTTTGTTGCAAATTAAAGTTTAATGTGTTAACTTGCTTAAGTTCAAACGGCAAATGTACGATTCACCATTCTCCCGAAATATTCCGTTTTTCCTCAGGCTGAAAACATAAGATTTGTAAATAAAATTGCTCTCGGAGAAAAAATGAAAATTAGAAGCAAAGTATTTCTAAACGCTTTTATTTTGCTTCTTTATTTAGCCGGATTTACTCCTGCGCAAGAAGCCCCCTTCCGATTCAAACATTACTCAATAGAGGAAGGACTTTCGGAGGTAAACGCTCGTTGCATTGTTCGTGATGAATACGGATTTTTGTGGATAGGCACACAGGACGGACTTAACAGATACGACGGTTACGAGTTTACGGTCTTTCGTCATAATGAAAACGACTCATGTTCAATCGCAGATAATTTTATTTCCGCTTTGTTAAAAGACGATTCGGGCAGACTGTGGATAGGCACGAGGAAAGGGCTTTCCGTTTTTTATCCCGCTAAAGGAGAGTTTGAAAATTATTTCTGTGCAAGGAATAAAAGTGTGAATGAAACAGGAGGTGGAATAAGTGCTATTTATCAGGACAGTGATTCGATCATATGGGTTGGTTTTGAAAACGGTAAGGTAATAAAGTTCGATAAGAACAAAGACAGTCTCAATAATTTTTGGACAAAAAAAGAAAATATATTCGGATTCAGCCGGAGCGGTATTAATTCTATTTATGAAGATTCGCATGGAATCTTATGGTTTGCCACATCTGGTAGAGGACTGTTTGCTTTTAACAAAGTTAACGGCAAATGGGAAAATTTTCGCCACAAAAGTAAAACCGGAAAATCATACTACGATGTGCTCTTTGCCCTTACGGAAGATTCCAAAGGAAATATAATCATCGGCTCGTTCAAGGGACTTGTGGTTTACAATCCGAATCGCGGTAATTTCCAAAATTATTTTGTATTTAAAAACAATAACCGCTTCCTCAAAATAGGGAGCGATATTCTTACCGGTGTACACGTGCGCTCTCTTTTCAAAGATAAGAACGGCAATCTTTGGGTAGGCACATTGTTAGAAGGATTGTTCTTCCTTAAAAAGGGTAAAACCAGTTTTGTCAATTACAAAAACGACCCGGCTAATCCATTCAGCATCAGCAACAATAACATTTTCGATTTTTACGAAAGTGGCGGAATATTGTGGATAGGTACCGGCAAAGGCGGAATAAACAAATTAGACAGGAGGAAAAAATATTTTGCTAATATTAATCAATTAACTCACGGCATTTCCAACAACAGCATTGGTGCCGTCTTGGAAGATAGCAGAGGTAATCTGTGGATAGGAACGGATAGGGGGCTGAATAAAATTGATGCTGTTACAAA
The DNA here is from genome assembly GCA_027013735.1 of Melioribacteraceae bacterium. Taxonomy (GTDB): domain Bacteria; phylum Bacteroidota; class Ignavibacteria; order Ignavibacteriales; family Melioribacteraceae; genus WFQV01. The sequence continues at coordinate 5,974 of JALWGH010000039.1, read as the reverse complement.
GGAAATTACACAATTTTTTCATTCCCGGAATGATGAATATTCTTTGAGCAATAATAAAATTACCGCTCTTGCGGAAGATAAATTCGGAAATATCTGGGTCGGAACTCAGTTCGGTTTGAATAAATTCGAACCCTCCGAAAATAAATTTTTCAGATTTGTTCACAGTACTTCTGCTCCCGGAAATCTTCCTTTTTATTCTATTCGCTACATTTATTGCGACGACAACGGAAAGCTCTGGTTGGCTACCTCCGGCGGCGGATTAATAAAATTTATTCCCGGGAAAAAATTGTTCACTCAATACAAAGTTAATCCCTCCAATCGTGCCTCCATCAATGATAATATGTTAACTCATATTAGGCAGGACAGGCAAGGTATTTTGTGGATTTGCACACGCTCGTCGATTAGCAAATTTTACCCCGATAGGGAAATGTTCGAGAACATTAATTTTAAAAGAGGTGAAAAAGTATTAGCTAACTTTTTATGCTCTTTCGAAGATAACGAAGGCATTGTTTGGATTGGCGCCGAAGACGGACTGATTAAATATAATCCGGGCAACGGTCAATATCGGATTTACACGGAGAGGGACGGACTGTTAGGTCGCGAAATCTATTCGGTTTTCCCCGATTCCAAAAATAATTTGTGGATGAACTCTTTACAGGGAATAACCAAATTCGACAAAAAAAATGAGAAGTTCGTTAATTACGGCACAAAGGACGGAATTGCCTGCAGGGAGTTTAATGTTAGCGCTTTTTTCAAAAGCAAAAGCGGAACCATTTATCTTGGCAGCGTTAACGGGGTTACTTATTTTAATCCCGATAGCATTAAACCAAAGAGGAAAATTCCCAAAGTTGCTATCTCCGATTTCAGAGTATTTGACAAACCCTTGAAAAAGTACAAGGTTTACACTGACGGAGAGGAAATTACTTTAAGCTATTCACAAAATTTCATTTCTCTTACTTTTTCAGCACTTGATTTTTCGGAGCCTTATTTAAATCAATACACCTACAAACTCGAGGGGGTCGATAACAATTGGATTTATTCCGGAAGTAGAAGATATGCCTCTTATACAAATCTTGAGCCGGGGAGATATGTTTTTAAAGTAAAAGCATTCGATAACGATATCATCTCCGAAGCGAGTTATTCTTCACTAATAATAAATATTGAGCCTCTCTTTTGGCAAACCTGGCAATTTAAAATTATTCCTCCCCTGTTACTTGCGTTAATTATCGGATTCTTCATTTTTATTAAAATAAGAAGTATGATTGCAATGGAGCGCTTACGGGTTAAAATTGCAAGCGATTTGCACGACGAAGTGGGAGCCTCGCTTTCGAAAATTTCTTTAAACGCCGGCATGCTTCCTTACGAAACAAAACCTGCAGCGGTAAAAAGTCGCGGCGAAAAATTAATATCCCTTTCCCAAGAAGTTATTTCCACTATGAGCGATATTGTCTGGTCAATTGATGCAAGGAACGATAAGAGCGTTAATTTGATTGACAGAATGAAAAACTTTGCCCTTGGTTTTGCCGAGGAAAAACAAATTGAGTTGAATATTAAAATAAGTTGTTCTTTCCCGAACAAAAAAATCGGGATTGAGTTCAGACAAAATGTTTATTTGATTTTTAAAGAAGCGTTCAACAACGCAGTTAAATATTCCGGCTCTTCAAAATTTGATTTCGAAGTCCTTTTCGAAGGTAAAAAATTCGAATTGACACTAAGCGACAACGGAAGGGGCTTGCCCGTAGATAGCGAATTTCGCGGCAACGGTTTGCGCAATATGAAAATGAGAGCCGAGAGAATAAACGCCGACTTGCAATTTATTAACTCCAAGGGACTTACGGTTCGGCTTTTGGCAGAGGTTAATTAATCACATTCTAATGTAGTTGTTTTGAGTCATTCAATTTCGTATTTAGCAAATATGATTTCCGTAGGAATAATAGAAGACAATAAAGAAATTCGAAGTTCTCTCGTCGAGTTTCTTAGAATTCAACCGAACATCCTCTTCGAAGCGGAAGCGGAATCGGTGGAGGAATTCCTTAAGCTAAAAGAAACCGAATTAAATCTCGACATTCTCTTGCTCGATATTGAACTCCCGGGAATTTCGGGAATAAACGGAATTAAATTCATTAAGGAAAAATTTCCGGACATTGAAATCATTATGCTCACTATTTACGAAGACTTTGACAAAATATTCAGCGCATTAAAGGCGGGTGCTTCGGGCTATTTGCTAAAGACGGCAACGTTCGAAAAAATAAAATATGCAATAGAAGAAACTTACAAAGGCGGGGCAATGATGTCTCCAATTATTGCAAGGCACATAATCGAACATTTTAATAAGAACAAGCCGAGGAGGGAAAAATCCGTTTTGACCGAAAGAGAACAACAGGTAGTTACTTATTTATTGGACGGTTTTACTTACAACAAAATTGCTTCCTCGCTAGGAATGTCAGTGAACACCGTACGTTTCCACATTAAAAACATTTACAACAAGCTTCACATTAGCTCGAGGGCGGAATTGATGAGCAAAGAGTTTAACAAATAATAAAAATAAGAATTTTTTATGCTTGACATTAAAACGTACGTACATTATTTTGTACATTAAAAATAATTTTGGTGAGCAAAAAATGAATACCACAACTGCAACGGAAGCCAGATATAATTTTTTTAAGTTATTAAAAAAGACGGTTAATGGTCATTTGCAGACAAGAATTACAACCAAAGACGGTTCGGCTATTTTACTTTCCGAAGATGACTATTTAAATCTTTTGGAAACAGCGGAACTTTTATCCATTCCCGGATTAAAGGAGTCTATTAAAAAAGCCGATAAAGAGATTGAAAAAGGTAAGCTCTATTCTTTTGAAGAAATTTTCGGCTAAACAGTGGGATACAAAATTCTTTTTACAAAGCAAGCCGTAAAAGACGTAAAACTTCTAACAGATAATGAAAAGAAAAAATTAAAAGCAATTCTTACCGAAATTATTGCCTCGAATCCTTACCAAGGTAAAAAACTTGTGGGAGAATTAAAAGGAAATTATGCCTACAGACTTACTATTAAAGACCGAATAATTTACAGTATTGATGAGAAGACAAAGACGGTTTTCATTAAAAGGACAAGGACTCACTATGGAGAGTGAGACTTACCTTTGAAAGTATTACTGTCCTAAATTCTCTAAACCAACCTTTTTCCACGCAGAGAACGCAAAGGTTTTTCGCATAGAACGCAGAAAATTAACTCCCGACTTTTTAATTCAACATTTAACATTCATAATTCAAAATTCAAAAACCTACATACTAATGTTGTTGTATTAATCTTTTCCCTTCCGTATTTAGCAATTAATTGTTTCAACATTTTAACAATTCAGGGAGGAAAAATTATGCTATCGCTTAAACAAAATAAGGGTAACAAAGTAAAAAGCATGTTGGTGCTCTTTCTTCTTTTTTTACAAAGTTTGGTCTTTGCTCAATCTACATGGTTCGTTTCCCAAGCAAATGGGAGCGACCTTAACACTGGAAATAATTGGACAAACGCTTTTAAAACCATACAAAAAGCGGTTGATGCGGCAAGTACGGGTGACGATATTCTTGTGGGCTACAACCCTGCAGGGACTACAACTTACACGTTGGCATCCGAAATATCCATTAGTAATAAAGCACTTCGAATTACTTCCGCAAGGGACGGCACAGACAACACGTACGCTGCCGCAGTTTACAATTCCGTTAGGTGCATTCTTGATGGCAACAATTCTGTAAGGATTTTTAATATTACAGGTACAATAGGAACTACGAATAACAGAATCATCAGAGGGTTTAAAATGACAAACGGAGTAGGAGATTCGTATGGAGGCGGAGCTATTCGTTGTACGGGTGCTTTAACTATTACAAATAACAGGTTTATTTCCAATTGCGGGTCAAAAAGCGGGCCCAGTATTGGGGGGGCTATTGCTCACGGTGGAACCGGATGTGTCATTACAAATAATTTTTTCTATGATAATATTGCAACCAATACAAGCACTACAAGTTACACCGGTGACGGCGGAGCTATTAAAGGAGGAGAATCCAGCGTAATAACACGAAATATCTTCAAACAAAATGTTTGTTCGGAAAATCAGTCCACATCATTAACAGGCAGTCACGGCGGAGCAATTTTTGCCGCTGCAAATTGTACGATTACCAATAACGTTTTTGATGGCAATTACACGTGTGGGCAAGGTTATGGAACGGGAAACCCCTTGGACTACGGCGAAGCGATTTATGCCTATGATGAAACGGTTACAATTAAAAATAACGTTTTTATTAATCATAATAAAACAGGCGGCGGGGACTACGCTATTGACAAAGCACAAGCAAATCCGAAAGTGGAAGTGTTAAATTGTCTGTTTTTTAACAATTCGGGAAACGGCAGCGATTACGTTACGCTTACAAATTGCATTACTGCGAAAGACCCGAAATTCATAAATCCCGCTGCAAACGATTACCACCTTCTGTCCACCTCGCCTTGTATTGACGCAGGAAGTTTAACTACGACAGATATCCCCGAAGGCGGAGAAACAATTGTTGATGTCGGCGCTTATGAATATGTTAATACCAACCAAATTAATCCATCTTGCGATAACAGTTGGGCGGGTAATTTTAATACCGGCTATGCTTTTGCAGCTCTGGCACAAGCAGGAAACGGCTCTACGGTAACGGTTCAACCGCACTTGGACGATCCCCCGAATTTCCCGGCAAATTATGCACATATTGGCAAATATTGGAATATCAGTTCTGTTGTGGGAGACAATGTTAAAATACGACTGTACTACAATGCCGAAGCGAAATCTAAATTTACAGATACAAGAAAAATTTACCATTACAACAGTACAACCACAAGCTGGGAAGAACTCCCAACCGAAGCGGAAGTAGCAGTTAACGCTGCTTATTATGTCGAAACAACAAATTATTACGCAGGATTTTCTAATGTAACAGTTGGAAATCTGGATACTCCCCTTCCCGTAGAACTAACCTCCTTCACGGCAAAAGTAGCAGAAAATCAAGTAATCTTAAATTGGCAAACCGCTACTGAGGTTAATAATTACGGATTCCAAGTTCAAAGGCAAAAGGCAAAAGGCAAAAGTAATTGGAAATTACTTGGTTTTGTTGAGGGTGCGGGCAACAGTAACTCACCGAATGAATATTCTTTTAGCGACAGAGATGTTACCTCGGGCAAGTATTTCTACAAATTAAAACAGATTGACACGGACGGATCTTTCACATATTCCAAAACAGTTGAAGTTAATATTAGCAAACCGGTTAAATTCGAATTGTTTCAGAACTACCCGAATCCCTTTGGCGAAGTCGTCCCTGCGGGAAATTCCACAACTACAATCAAGTATTCTGTCCCCCTTGTAGGGACAGCTCACGAGCTGTCCCTACATTTAGTTGTTTACGATGTACTTGGACGCGAAGTGACAACCCTTATAAACAAAGCGCAAGCACCCGGAAAATATTCCGTTAAATTCAATGCAAATAATCTGCCAAGCGGAATTTATTTTTACACTTTACGAACCGGAAGCTTTACTTTGACAAGAAAGATGATTTTTATTAAATAATATTTTTCAACAATCTCTTGAATACTTGAACGGGAATAATTAAAAAGCACTGCCCATAAGACGAAAATTGTGTTTAACGGCAGAACAAATTTAACAAGTGTCTTGTCCATTGCTATGCTCGGGCTATGCTGCAACAAGTGTTTTTCGCCAGACGCAAGAGGCAAGAAGATAGACGTTAGATCTGTTCACTATTCTCTGTTATCTGTTATCTGTTCTCTACTTTCGTCTGACGTCTTACTTCTCGCGTCTCGCGTTTAACCATTTCTTATTTCTCGTTTCTTCTTTCTTATTTTATCCCCGTTTTTAAACTTGTGTCGGTACAGGTTTAAAATCGGTGGCAAAAGTTTGAGGTTAGGAAATGCCACATAAAATAATGAGGTGAATTAAAG
>JALWGH010000038.1 GCA_027013735.1 Melioribacteraceae bacterium | reverse complement strand
TTCGTCGGCAAAGAGAATTGCGGGATTGTTGGCAAGTGCACGCGCATCCGCCACCCGTTGCTGCTCGCCGCCGGAAAGCTCAGCTGGTTTGTGCGTGATTCGTTCTTCCAGTCCGACGAGTTCCAAAAGTTCCTTGCTCCTTTTGTTTGCCTCGCTTAAACTTTTTCCGCTAATCATTTGGGGAATGGAAACATTTTCGAGCGCGGTGAATTCCGGCAGTAAATGGTGAAATTGAAAAATAAAGCCGATGTTCTTGTTTCTCAACTCGGAAATCTTTTCGTCGTTGAGTGAATTTAACTTTGTGCCGTTGATTAAAACTTCGCCTTTGTCCGGTTTGTCGAGTCCGCTTAAAACGTGGAGCAGCGTACTTTTGCCTGCGCCGGAAGCGCCGAGGATTAAGGTAATCAAGCCTTTTGAGATTTCAATGTCAATTCCTTTTAGTACTTCAACGTCCTCACCGTTTTTCTTGAAGTAACTTTTGTGAATGTTTTCTCCGGTAATTGTTTTCTCTTCCAATTCTATTCCCATTTGATTGCCTGAATAATGTTTAATTTAAGAGCCCGCCGTGCGGGATACAACGATGCCAGCCAAGTTAGGAAAAACGACATTAGCGAAATTACCGCAACGTCCGTCCATCTGATTTGAACCGGCAGGGAATCGATAATGTATTTTGTCGGGTCAAGCGGGTAAATGTTGTAATGAATTTGAATATAGCAAACAATTAAGCCGATTAGAATTCCCACAATTGTGCCGAGGAAGCCGATTAAAATTCCTTGGTACATAAAGATTTTTTTAATGCCCGAATTTTTCAATCCCATTGAGCGCAGAACGGCAATGTCCTTTTGTTTTTCCAGAACGGACATCGTAAGCGAAGAAAGAATATTAAATGTTGCGACCGCAATTATTAAAGACAAAATCAAATAAGCTGCCCAGCGCTCCATTAACATTACGTTGTAAAGATTTTTGTGGAGGTCGTACCAAGTGTTCACCTTGTAGAATTTTGCCACGGGGAATTTCTCCAGCTCCTTTTTCAATTCTTCCGAAAGGGAGATGTCGGTTAGGCGGATTTCGTAACCGTTAAACATTTGCCCGATGTCCAGAACCTTTTGCGCGCTCGAAAGCAAAGTGTAGGAATACCCCGATGCGTATTGCTTGTTGTTGATGTCGAAAATTCCTGCAACGTAAAATTTGCTCTGTTGCGGCAGGGAATAGGCAAAAGCGCTTTGCTGGATTCTTGCCGCCGAAAGAACTGAAACCGTGTCGCCGACTCTGACCGAAAGTTTTAAGGCAACGGGCAAGCCCAATATTATTGAAGGAATGCTTTCGTGCGGAGTTAATTTTGCCCTGCCGGAAATTATTCGTGTGGAAAGTCCCCAATCCGCATTGGAAAATTTTTGGGACACGCCTTTGAGCGTAAGTATTTCAAAATGGTTACGGTTAAGAACAATTACCCTGCCTTCGGCAAAGGGAGCAAAGGAAAGAACTTCCTTCTTGTTTTGAAGAAAATTTTCTATTTCGTTTTTGTGATTGAAAGCTTTTTCACTTGTGAACGTGATTCTCACGTGAGGGTCAAAGTTGATTAGAATTGATTGCACTAACGAGCCGAAACCGTTAAAAACCGAGAGCACAATTACAAGCGCTGCTACGCCGATGGTTATTCCCAAAACGGAAAACCAACTGATTATCGAAATGAAATTCAGCTTGTGTTTGCTGCGTAACTATCTTTTG
>JALWGH010000037.1 GCA_027013735.1 Melioribacteraceae bacterium | reverse complement strand
GTCGTATAGTTGCCAATAAGCTATAACGCGGATTGCCAATAATCTATGTTACAAAAACCATTTCGCAGATAGACAACTTTCTTTTTCTTACGGGAAAGAGCAGGATGCTTTTTAATACTGTTTCCGAAAGAATCCCGAAGGGATTCAATGTAGATAGCAAAAAGAATCAAAATTGAAAAAGAACCCTGAAAGGGTTCAAGTTTTAAGAGCAAAATATTCGAAATAAAAATACAATGATAATATTTTGCCACCGATTTTAAACCCGTGCCATTTTACCTTGTCATTCAACTATTTCCGAAAAACGATGTTTATCTTTTCCATTTACCGGATTATTTTCAATGTTTTCCGAAGCAACACATTAACCGATTAAAAATAATTATTTGTAAATTGCACGTCGTAAATTCACAATGTAATTTGTACCCGGCAAAAATTTTTCGGAGGCAAAATGAAAATAGGCAAATACACATTGCACCCCATTTCGACGGGGACGTTCGCTCTTGACGGCGGAGCGATGTTCGGAATAATTCCAAAACCACTCTGGGAAAGGACAAACCCTGCCGACGGGAAGAACAGAATCCTAATGGAAGCGCGCTCTTTATTGCTTACGGACGGTAAAGAAAACATTTTACTCGACACAGGAATAGGCAGCTACTGGGATGCGAAATTCGAGAAAATTTACGACTTGCACCGTGAAGAAACTGCATTGGAAAACTCGCTTGAAAAACTCGGGCTTAAACCCGGAGACATTACAAGCGTAATTTTCACTCATTTGCATTTCGACCACACGGGCGGTTCCACAATCCCCGAAGGAGAAAAATGGATTCCGGCTTTCCCCAACGCAAAATATTTTGTGCAGAAAAAACATTTCGAATGGGCAATGAACCCGACGGAAAAAGACAGGGGAAGTTTTCTCAGGGAAAGATTCGAACCCCTGATGCGGGAAGGCGTTTTGCAATTGCTCGACGGCAGAACAAACTTTAACGACGAGATTGAAATAATTCCTGTGGAAGGGCACACCGTTGCACAGCAGGCGTTGAAAATTTCCGACGGCGAAAAGACGCTTTTTTACTGCGGTGATTTGTTCCCCACGTCTTCGCACATTCCTTTGCCTTACATTATGGCTTACGATCTTTTCCCTCTGCAAACATTGAAGGAGAAAAAAGAATTTTTGCCTAAAGCCGTCGAAGAAAACTGGCTGCTCTTTTACGAACACGACCCTTACTGCCTTGCCTCAACGGTGAAGACGACGGAAAAAGGTTTTGCCGCAGGGGAGAAATTTACCAAACTGCCGGAGTAAATATTCCGACGTCTCTCTAAATAGCAATTGAACTATCATTGCGAGGAGCGAAGCGACGTGACAATCTGTGACCGCGAAAAATAAATTTAGCTGTTAAAAGAACCCCAAGGAAATGAAACGCAACCCGGAAATTACAAATCAGAAAGTAAGCGAGTTGGCAAAGGCGCTCGGTTTCGATTTGGTGGGCTTTGCAAAAGCCGAACCGCTCGTCAAAGAAACCAAAGCGTTAAAGAAATGGCTCGATAAAAATTTCCAAGCGGGCATGAGTTACATGGAAAGGAACGTTGAAAAACGGTTGGACGTTCGCAACATTCTTCCAGGTGCAAAGAGCGTTATTTCACTCGGAATGAATTATTTCCTGCCGGACAAATTCAAGGAAGAAAAAGGCACGGGCAAAGTTTCGAGGTATGCATGGGGAAAAGATTACCATTTAATCATCTGGGAAAAGGCGGAGGAGTTCATCGAAAGCCTGAAAGAAATTGACCCGAAATTTGAGGCAAAAGCTTACGTGGACACCGGTCCCGTACTCGACCGCGCTTGGGCGGTGCGCGCCGGACTCGGTTGGCAGGGTAAAAATTCAAACGTAATCAACCGGGAATTCGGAAGCTGGTTCTTTATTGCCAACATAATTACGAATTACGATTTTGAATATTCGGAAGTTGTTGCCGACATGTGCGGAACTTGCAGCGCTTGCATTGATGCGTGTCCTACAAATGCAATCACAAGCGAGCGCACAATTGACTCGAACAAGTGCATTTCTTATTTAACAATTGAAAACAAAGGGGAAATACCGAAGGAGTTTCTTGGCAAATTCGAAGGTTGGCTTTTCGGCTGCGATATTTGTCAGGAAGTCTGTCCGTGGAATAAAAAATTTGCACAGACCACACGAGTGCGGGATTTCAGGGACGCGCCGAACAAAGAATTAAATTTCAAAGAAATTTTAACACTTACAAATTCAAAATTCAACAAAAGATTTGCCGACAGCCCCATTAAAAGAGCACGTGCAAAAGGTTTGAAAAGAAACGCAGAGTTTTTACTGCGGGAAGAAAAACTCAAAGATTCCGATTAGTGCTGAGCCAGCTTAAAATCGGTAGTGAAATAAAAGATTGTTAAACGCGAGGTGCAGTTTACCAGTGAACAGAGAAAAATGATTGTTGCTCAATAATTGTGTAACTCCATCCATTCATCCAATCATCCAACCTGTCGCGCCGAATCCCGCAGAATGCGGGAGAAGGCGGATCATCCAAAAGCACTCGCAGTAATCGCTAAAACGGGACTCTTGGATAATTGGATTAATGCATTATTGGATACAAGACTTATTCAATTGAAAGTTGAAAATGGAAAATTGAAAATTGAAAATTCAATGAACAGATAACAGTGAACAGAGGAAATTAAGATTGAGAATTTGCAACAAGGAAATTTGTCATTTACTCCGCCTTCGGCGGCGCGTCATTCGTTGTGGTAGAAAAGCAGGCTAATTGCCAACTTACAAATTAAGTAATACCGTGATTTTATCCAGAGCTTTTTTTAATACATCTTTTGGTGATTTACAAGCAAATTGAACCTCTCGTCGTTTCCAGTCAAGACTTTTTATTTGGTCGGACAAAATTACACCTTGCACTTTTAATCCGGATGGAATTTTTACTTCGAAAGGATAGCCTTTTTCTTGATTGGTTATCGGTAAAAACAGTGCTAATTTCGATTTTTCATTGTAAATTTTCGGCGATATTACAACTGCCGGTCTTCTTCCCGATTGTTCGTGCCCTGTTTGCGGATTAAAATTTAGCCACACTATATCACCGGTATCGGGAATATAATCCTTGAATTTTACCATTGTTCATTCCCAACCGGTTTACCGAAATCAATTTCTCCGTGCAAATTTGATTCATCGATCCCATCAACCAAATCTTTTAGAGTAAATTCTTTTTTCGCTGGTTCGATAAAAATTCTCTCACCCTCCAAAGTAAGATTTACGAATTCATTTTCTTGAATTTTTGTTTGAGAAGCAAAAGCTTTCGGAATCCTTAAGGCTAAACTATTTCCCCATTTTTGGACTTTTACACGCATAATAATACTCCTAAAATGTTTCTACAACAAAGATACGCAATTGTTGCTTTTTTTCAAAGAAGGGGAGAATTGCTCAATAATAATTTGGCACAGGTTTAAAATCGGTGGCAAAAGAATTTTACTCCCTTTTCTTGTTAAACATTTCATCACTATTTTTTATTCTGCCGAGGACTCACACTTATCCCGCCTGTTGCCGATGGCGGGGACAGTGGCGGGACAAATACAAATCACTTTTTGCAATTTCCAGGATTTAATTTTCTCTGTTCACTGTTATCTGTTCTCTAAATAAGGCGTCTTGCTTGTCGCGCCGAAGTTAAGCGAAGCGAAAACGAAGGCGGGCGTCTAACTTCTCGCTTCTCTCGAAAAGCACCTGTCGCGCCGTAGCCCGAGCATAGCGAGGGCGAAGGCGGACCTGTCGCGCCGTATTTCCCGCAAATACGGGACAAGCAAGCGTAGCGCAGACGAAGGCGGACGTCTAACTTCTCGCTTCTCGCGAAAAGCACCTGTCGCGGCGTAGCCCGAGCAAAGCGAGGGCGAAGACGGATTTCTTGTTTCTTCTTTCTTATTTCCCAGCCGATTTTAATCCTGTTCCATTACGTAAATCTTTAAACAAAAATAATTTGCAACTCACACAAGCCTTACTTAATTTTGAGCCATTGATTTGAAATAATTCAATAGGTACAGCTATGTTGCCTTTCTCAAGAGTTTGGTTGCCTTTAATTTATTTGTACGGAGTCGGCGGACTTTTTTTCTTAATCGGGATGATAATCATTAAGAAAAGCAAAGCCATTGACCTTACAAAAAAAAGGCACCGTTTCTGGTTTAAAGCTTTAATTTTCGGATTCTTTTATTTTGTAGCCCTCCACACTTTTTTCACATTAGCAGCATTATACTGGTAAAAATATGGAACACGTAGTACACACAACATTTCACAGCATTGGTACATCCACCGATTGGGTGGTAATGATTGTTTACTTCATTCTGATTATGCTTTTCGGAAGTTACTTCGGAAAGTACAACAGAAGCACGCAGGATTTTTTCTTCGGCGGAAGAAGATTTGCTTGGTGGCTGATTGCCTTCTCAATCGTTGCCACAGGCGTGGGCAGCCACAGTTTTATTAAATATTCGGCTAAAGGATTTCAGTACGGGTTTTCTTCCACAATGACGTACATCAACGACTGGTTCTTTATGCCGCTCTTTATGTTCGGGTGGTTACCGATTGTGGTTTACACAAAAATCCGCTCAATTCCCGAATATTTTGAAAGGAGATTCAGTCCCTCGGCGAGGTTCCTTGCCACAATTCTGCTCCTGCTTTACATGATTGGTTACATCGGAATCGGCTTTTTGACGCTTGGGAAAGCCGCAATGCCGATGCTACCCCACGAGTTCACGCTTTTAGGAATTCATTTCGACGTTACTTTAATGGGCGTTGTGGCGTTCATTGCTTTCGTGACGGGCGTTTACATTACATTCGGCGGGCAAACGGCGGTAATTTTTACCGACTTGCTGCAGGGCGGAATCCTGCTTTTTGCGGGCTTGCTATTGTTTTTCCTCGGTGCTTCCTACCTTGGCGGATTCGATATGTTCTGGAAAATTCTCCCTACATCGTGGAAGCTCCCGCTTGCGGATTTCAATAAGCCGTCGGATTTTAACTTTGTGGGAATTTTCTGGCAGGACGGCGTTGCCGGCTCGGTAGGATTCCTGTTCATGAACATGGGTTTAATAATGCGCTTTATGGCAACCAAGAGCGTTGACGAAGGAAGGAAAGCGGCGGCATTTAACGTTCTTTTCATGCTTCCTATTTCCGCCATTGTGGTTGGCAACGCAGGTTGGATCGGTAAGGCAATTTCCCTCATCAAGCCGGATATTGTTCCTCCGAACACTTCCCCCGACCAGATTTTTGTAGTGGTTGCAAACATTGTTGCCTCGCCCGGAGTTTTCGGATTCATCATGGC
>JALWGH010000036.1 GCA_027013735.1 Melioribacteraceae bacterium | reverse complement strand
TTTGTTAATAGAAATTCAGTAAGAACATCGAAAAAATAATTTTTTTTTCATTTAAATCAAATAGTTTTTTAAAATTTTTTGAATTTATCATCTCCAATTCATTCAATAATAACAAGGGAAAAACAACACGCCGTTAATTGTTCTTTGCTAACAAAAGCCGAAACAATAATTTAAAAATTAGAGTAGCGTTACGCCTTGTTAGTATTTAATAAAATAACAGCCGTTGCCGGAAACATAGGCAAGCAAAGGGGATAAGCACGGTGATGTGTTTCAGCCTATGAATAAAGGGCTTAATCGGTATGCTGTTTTGCCGAGTATTTTAATTTGTAAAAAGCTTAGAAGAAAAATGAATAAAAAAATGGCGGCTCGGAAGCCGCCACATTGGATTACGAAAATCAACTTACTTTAGTAAAATCATTTTCTTCGTAACTGTAAAACCACCTGCGCTTAATGTGTAGAAATAAATTCCGCTCGGAAGATTTTCCGCATTAAATTGTACGGAATAATTTCCCGGGGCTTGTTTTTTGTTTACAAGCGTTGCTACCTCACGACCGAGTACGTCGTAAACAATTAATTGTAGAGACAAGGCATGCCTTGTCTCTACGGACGGCACAACGTAAGAAATTGTGGTCGTCGGATTTTCCGAAGGGATGGCTTCGCCAAACGGATTCGGGTAATTTTGGAACAATTCGAATCTTAACGGAATTTCGGGGAGCTTATTATCAACTGATACCGGCGCGCTCGGGTCGGTATAAACATAACACTTTCCGTTTGCCCAATAACCATCGGCTCCTACGATGAAATCATCATAACCATCTTTATTAATATCCCCTGCCGCGGATACCGAGCGACCAAAATAGTTTTCATATCCTTCGCCTGTAAGAACCATACCTGCTGACGTATTCCCGCCTCCGTAATAAACGTAAACCTTTCCCGTATCATTATGGTTTTTTCTCAGTGCTCCAACAATCATATCGTCATAACCGTCGTTATTAATATCTCCTGCGGTGGAAACCGAATAACCAAAATAATCATTTCTTTCTTCGCCTTCTAAAGTTAGATCGGCGTCATTATCCATTGACGAACCGCCGTAATAAACATATGCTCTACCGGTAGAGTAATTATATTTAATTGCTCCTACAATTACATCGTCATAGCCGTCTCCGTTAACGTCCCCCGCCGTCGAGACGGAATAACCAAAATAGCAGTATTTTTGATAATCGTTTTCCGTTATGATAACATCCGCAACGGTATCGATTGAAGAGCCGCCAAAATAAACATACACCTTGCCGTCTCCATAATTGTATCCGTAGGCTCCGATGATAAAATCATCATAACCATCATTGTTAACGTCCCCGGCGTTTGATACGGAATAACCGAAATTGTTATTAGTATTTTCTCCGGTTAGAACAACATCCGCAATGCTATCCATTGGCGAACCGCCTAAATAGATATACACTCTTCCCGTACCGTAATAATAACTCCAAGCCCCCACTATTACGTCATCATAACCATCGCCATTAATGTCTCCTGCTGTTGAGACTGAATAACCAAAATCGGAAGGAGTTACGTTAGGCATTTCACCGCTTAAAGTTACATCCGCTATATTATCCATGGATTCCCCGCCAAAAAAGATATAGGCATTGCCGAGTCCGCTTTTGTAATTGCCAACAATAACATCATCGTATCCGTCGCCGTTAACATCTCCTGCAGTTGAAACAGAATAACCGAAAAATCCGTCTGTGACTTTTCCTGTCATTATTACGTCGGCAATTCTATCCGTTGTTCTGCCTCCGAAATAGATATAAGCTCTTCCCGTTCCAAAATTATATCCATAGGCTCCAACTATGATATCATCATAGCCGTCGTTATTAACATCCCCTGCAGTTGAGACTGAATAGCCGAAATTATTACCGGCTCCTTCTCCCGTTAAAGTGAAGTCTGCCGTATTATCCATTTGGGAAGCTCCGTAATAGATATATACTTTTCCTGTCCTGACATTATATTTATTAGCGCCGACTAAAATATCATCATAACCATCGCCATTAATATCGCCACCGTTTGAAACGGAAAAGCCGAAAAAATTATCAATCCTTTCTCCCGTTATGGTAATATCTGCAATATTATCCATTGTGGGACCGCCTTTGTAAATATGCGCTATGCCCGTACCGTTGTAATGGGAATAACCTCCGACTATAACATCGTCGTAGCCATCGTTATCAATATCCCCCGCGGTAGAAACCGACCAGCCAAATGTTTGTGAACTTTCGCCCGTAATAATAAGATTTGCAGTACTATCCATTGAGCTACCGCCATAGTAGATGAAAGCGCCACCCAAAGAATTTTGATATCCGAACGCTCCGATAATAATGTCGTCATAACCGTCACCGTTAACATCTCCTGCAGTGGAAACGGAGAACCCGAAATTGTCATGAATATTTTTTCCCGTTATGGTAAAGTCTGCAACATAATCCATTTCAGGACCTCCGTAATAAATGTACGTTTTACCTGTTTCGGAATTAAATGCTTTGGCGCCCACAATAATATCGTCATAACCGTCTTTATTTATGTCTCCTGCGGTAGAAACAGAGGAGCCGAAAAAGTCATGAGCTTTCTCACCTGTAAGGATTAAATCAGGGTTATTATCCACTGATAAGCCCCCAAAATAAACATACACTTTACCTTTTCCGTTATTAGATGCTGGAGAGCCAACTACTACATCGTCATAGCCGTCGTTATTGACATCACCTGCTGTCGAAACAGAAAAGCCAAAGTAAACACTTGTCTCATCACCTTTTAACGTGACATCCGGAATATTATCCATAGACGTACCTCCATAATAAATGTAGGCTCTTCCTACTTCATAATTATCATTATATGCTCCCACTATCACATCATCGTATCCATCCCCGTTTACGTCACCGGCAGTTGAGACCGAATAAGCAAAGTCGTCACGTGGTCCCTTGCCGGTCATAATTACGTCAGGGATGCTGTCCATTGGCGCACCACCGTAGTAGATATATGCCCTTCCCGTTTCGGAGTGATAATAATATGCACCTACAATTATGTCATCATATCCGTCGTTATTTACATCTCCGGCTGTTCTGACAACATTGCCAAATTCCGAATTTCCATTAATATTCTTTTCAATAAAGCTTTGAACCAGCCGGGCTTGACTAAATAACACGCTGTTAACAAAAAGAGATAATGATAAAACAAAAAATAAATTTTTCATTTCTAAACTCCCTTTACATTAAATTAAAATTCATTTTGCATTATTTTTTTCGGAATCTTCATATTGCCGTGTAATATTCTTTTTTGGGGAATTATCGCGCAAGTTAAAAAAAATAACTTTCGAAATTAGAGCCTTATTAATTGAGTAGTTGTAATTCACAGTGGGAGTGGTAAAACATTATAAATGTAAATTTTATTTTGCCACTTAGCTTCTTTTTCCCATTGTATTCAGTTTTGTAAAAAGAAAACTAATGGCATTTTTCATATTTGATTAAATTTGGTTAGGGGGGAATTGAACACCTCAGATGAAAACACGCTATATTTTTAATTACTTCTTGCATAGCGTAACTTTTTTTTTCAAAATTAAAAATAATTTTAATAAGAATCAATTAGTGCAGGTATTGTATTGGTGGCAAAATTAGAAAGAAGAAACAAGAAACAAGAAATAAGAAATGGTTAGCGCTAGATGCTAGAAGCAAGACGTCCGTCTCCGCCCTCGCTTAGCTCGGGCTTCGCCGCGACAAGTCCGCCTTCGTCTGCGCTTCGCTTGACTACGCCGCGACAAGCAAGACGCACTTTTTAGAGAACAGAGAACAGTTAACAGTGAACAGAGGAAAATGATTGGCACTCAATAATTGTGTCAATTCCATCCATTCATCCAATCATCCAACCTGTCGCGCCGAATCCCGCAGAATGCGGGAGAAGGCGGATCATCCAAAAGCACTCGTGCGCTCGCCCAAACGGGACTCTTGGATAATTGGAGGACTGGATGAATGGATACAAGACTTATTCAGTGTAAAGTGCAAAATAGTGCACTTTTTTTTGCATTGTTTTTTCAGAATGATTTTTTTAAGTTGCACAAAAAATATTAACAACCGGAAAATACAATGAAAATTAAAATTTTCATTTTGGTTTTGTTTTCATGCTTCCAGTTTAATTATGCCCAAATTCACATTACAAGTCCTAAAGGTGGAGAATTAATAGGTTCCAGTCCCCACTTTATTATCAGATATGAAGGTGCTTCGTTCGACAGCGTGGATATTAAATATTCAATTGATAATAAAAAAAGCTGGAATGACATTGTTTGGTGGTCGGCAAACGGAGGCGGAGGTGTTTACCGTGTTGCTTGGGATGTGCCGGATGTAAATTCCGACAGTTGTTTCATTTCTGTAATTTCTAAAAGCGACACTAAGGTCGGAGACACTTCCAAAAGATTTACCATTTACAAATTGGTTTACGATTCGCTTGTCATCAATCAAATAAAATTCTATTTCAGAAACGACGGCGACCAAGCAGTATTACCTAAGGAGGATTACGGTGGATTGCTATGGCCCGGAGGGAAAGACGCTAAAATTTCCTCGGTCTTCAGAGAAGGGATTCTTTTGGGCGGTCTTGTAAACAGTGAAATAAGAATTAGCGGAACGTGGTGGAGTTCCGGTCTAATCCCCGGTAATATTGAAGAAGGCTGAATTTCGAATCCGGCAGATTCAATGTTCAAAATTTGGAAAATCCGTAAAGATTGGGAAATGCTTCCGCCGGGTTCCGAAAGGGACAGGTACGAGAACGATTACAATAATTGGCCCGCCGAATTAGGAGCGCCTTTTGTGGACGTAAACGGCGATGGCATATTTGAACGTGGAATTGACAAACCCAAGTTCCTTGGCGACGTTACGGCTTGGTGCGTTTCAAACGATTTGGACACAACAAGGACAAAAAATCTGATCAACTCGGGAAAACTCGGACTTGAATTTCAGTTCACTGTTTTCGGCTTTGACGAAGATTCTCTCCAAAACGTAATCTTCAAAAGAATTAAAATAATTAACAAAGGCAATAACACAATTGAAAATAGCGTTTTCAGCATTTTCGCGGATTTTGATTTAGGGAGCTTCTGTGACGATAACGTCGGATGCGACACAACTTTGAATCTTGGCATAGGCTACAACGGCAAAGGAACTGACCCTCTCTACGGA
The DNA here is from genome assembly GCA_027013735.1 of Melioribacteraceae bacterium. Taxonomy (GTDB): domain Bacteria; phylum Bacteroidota; class Ignavibacteria; order Ignavibacteriales; family Melioribacteraceae; genus WFQV01. The sequence continues at coordinate 11,709 of JALWGH010000036.1, read as the reverse complement.
ATTCCTCCCGCCATTGGGTATCAATTGCTTTCCGGACCTCGGGTGGAAGGCAGTTCAACTGACACGGCAATTGTCGAAGGTAAAATTTACCCGGGCTTTAAGAATTTGGAAATGACTTCTTTCTCGCCTGTGTTAAAATATTGGCGAACCGGAATAATGGATGCCGGCTCCAAGGAAGAACTTTTTAATAATATTAACGGGCTTACGAATTTTGACGGAGTACCTTTGAAAAACCCGCTTACCGGAATGGAAACATTGTTCGGATTGTCGGGAGACCCTGTAAACGGAATCGGTTGGTACGAAGGCTTGGGTTGGCCCGGCGGTCCTTTGCCTTACGAGCGGAGAATGTACGTAAACTCGGGAACTTTTACATTAGCGCCGGGGGATACTCAAACTGTTGATTTTGCCGTACTTATGGCAAGGGGCGAAGACCGCCTTTTGAGCGTGAAGGAATTGAAAAAAGAAGCCGAATACATCCGGACTTTTTACGAGAAGAATTTTAAGAAAAGAATAGCTCCGCTAAACGTTACCGAAAACCAATTGGTTCTTTACCAAAATTTTCCAAATCCTTTTAATGGCGTTACAAACGTTTCCTACTATTTGCCGGATAAATCCGAAGTTGTTTTTAACGTGTACGATGTTTTGGGAAGAGAGGTTGTAAAAATGAATAGAGGAACAGAAGTAAGAGGTTACCACAAATTTTCTTTCAGTAACGAGAATTTAGCTTCGGGAGTTTACTTTTACCGAATTACCGCAGGCGAATATTCACAAATACGCAAAATGATGATTTTGAAATAATAAGAAATACAAAAATGAAAATCACATTAAAAACCATTGCATTATTATTAGTGTCGAATTTTGTTTCCTTCACGCAAACGAACTTCTTTTGGCAGAATCCTTACCCCGTAGGTAACGATTTAAATTACGTCGTGAACAAGGGCGACACGATTTTTATCGTGGGGGACAAAGCCACAATACTCTACTCGTTTAACCGTGGAGATGACATCTCGGTAATTTCAAATCCGGGAAACATTTCGGTTGACTTCAATATGTGTGCCTTTCTTTCGGTTAAAAACATTTGGATTGCCGGAGATGAGGGAACGGTAATTAATTACAACCTGCTTGAAAGTAATTACGAGAAATACAAACTCGCCGATTCGTTGGATTTTACATCGGTTTATTTTGCCAACGCTCAACACGGCTGGCTCGGGACGTCCGACGGGAAAATATTTTTTACTTACGACGGTGGAAATTCTTGGAAGTCCGTTACCGTCAAAGAAAATAGCGGAATTCAGAAAATTCAATTTTTTAACGACACTCTCGGAATGGCATTGGCTGTTCAAATGCCTTACTACTTTTTCGGCGAGATGTCATTCATTTTTAAGACAACTGACGGGGGGAATTCCTGGCGGAATGTTTATGACGAATGGTTTACGTTCAGGGATTTGTATTTCCCGACGGAAACCACCGGTTATGCAACGGTAAACATTTACGAAAGAATATTTAAAACCACAGACGGCGGAGAAAACTGGTCTCTTAAAACGGTTTATTCCCCGAAAAAATTTGTTGCGGATGAGATTTGCTTTGCCGATTCCCTCGCTGGTGTTGCCGCAGGCGGGAAATCAATTTACACTACCAAAGACGGCGGAACGAATTGGTACAAATACGATCTTTCCAATCCGCAATATTTTAGGTCTGTGACTTGTAACGCCGATCTTTCCCGGTGGTTTGCCGTTGGCAATTTAGGAACAATGTACAGGAGCAAAGAAAACAACGGCTGGGAAAAGCTCTCTAAAAATTTGATTTACGAATTTACCGGAATTTCTTTCCCCACCAAACAAAGCGGTTACGCAATCGGGCGTTCCCCTTTGTCTATCAGATGGTTTAGCTCTTTTAGTTCCAACCTTGTATTTACCGGAAACGGCGGCGGTAATTGGGTGCGCAAAAAAAGTTTTCCGAATATTGTTTTGGAAGATGTTTGCTTCCTCAATTCTAACACGGGCTTTTTAGTGGGCAACAGAATATTAAAAACAACCGACGGCGGAGATAGTTGGGTTGAGGTACAGCCGGACACAAATTTGCTGTTGTATTCCGTCAAATTTTCAGATGAACAAAACGGTTGGGCTTGCGGGTTGAACGGAAGATTGCTCAAAACCGTTAATGCCGGGGAAAGTTGGGAAGACGTAAATATCGGTGACAACGTCGCTTTGTTAGACGAATCGTTCCCAACGGCACAGACAGGTTACATCTCGGCTGAGCAGGGGAAAATATTTAAAACCACGGACGGCGGTGAAAGCTGGAGGGAAATATTGCTTCCCACTTCAGAGCCTTTGAATGCCATTGATTTTATTGACCCGCAAAGAGGTGTGGCGGTAGGAGAATCAATATTCACAACTACAGACGGTGGGGATAACTGGACCGAAGTATTTGTCCCTGAGTATCCTTTGTTCGACGTTAAGTTTGCCGGAAACAGCAAGGTTTACGCCGTCGGTTACAAGGGAATTATGCTTTACTCCGCCGATGCGGGTGTTAGTTGGAATTACCTGCATTCCAAAACTTCCCAAAGATTAAATGCAATTGCCGAAAAGGACGGACAAATCTGGATCGCAGGTTACGGCGGGACTATTCTAAGCTCGGACAAAGTCGTTTGGCAGAACGACAGAAAAGCCCCGGAACAGCCCAGGGACTTTGTGCTTTACCAAAACCACCCGAATCCCTTTGGCGCAGTCGGCCCTTCGGGAAATTCCACAACCACAATTTCTTACGTCGTGCCGTCCGTAGAGACAAGGCATGCCTTGTCTCTACAATTAATTATTTACGATGTACTCGGTCGCGAGGTTGCAACACTTGTAAACAAAGCCCAGTCGGCGGGAAATTACTCCGTACAATTCGATGCTACGAATCTCCCGAGCGGAATTTACTTTTACCGTTTAAGAGCAGGCAGTTTTGTGCAGACACGGAAAATGGTTTTAATTAAATAGGGCAAATAACACAAGAGTTCCACATCCAAAGGTTGGAACCTGTAATTAACGAATTGTTACTTCCGCCAAAGTTTACTCCGCATATTACGAGTCCTGCAACCCGCGGAACGCTTTGGTTTTATGTTACTGAAGTGACGACGCAAAAAATAAACGTCATTACGAAGGAGCGTAGCGACTGAAGCAATCCGTTGTTTTAATACTCCTTTACAAATATTCAATAGATTGCCACCCCCGCAAACTGCGGGGTCGCAATGACAGCTCAGATACATTTTGGACAGCCCCAAATTGCGAATCACTGCATTGCTTGTCTCTGTTCACTGTTATCTATTAACGTCTTACGTCTTGCCTCTCGCGTCTAGCAATTTCTCCGTGATTTTCCTCACTTGTTTTTAATAATAATTGTCTATCTTTAGGAATTCAATTTTTTACTTTGTGGACTAAAGTTTTAATTCCTTTCGAGAAAGTATTTATCCCAAAAGCGTTAAATCTCTCACCGTGAATTAAGATTATCCCACGTTTTATTTTTTTAGGAGTAACAGTATGAAAAAGTTTTTTTTACTTGCAATTATTTTTCTTTTTGTAACAAGTATTAATATATTTCCTCAAACGCAAATTGGCGAGGGGAAAGTAAGCGGAGTTTGGAACAAAGAAGGCTCCCCTTACATTGTCAACGGAAATATCTCAATTGAGAAATTCCAGACGCTTACTATTGAACCCGGTGTTGAGGTTAAATTCGCTGAGAATACAGGCTTGCTTGCCTATGGCCGTTTAATTGCCGTGGGGACTTGCACGGATTCAATTAGGTTTACGGCAATCGATACCGCCAAGGGTTGGGGAGGCGTTAACTTCCTTTACCAGGATGGTCAACCAATCCAAGGGTCGGAAATTGCTTTTTCCGTATTCTCTTACGGCAAAAAGGATGTTAAAACAACAAGTGACACAACCTTATTTTACAAAAGCTTTGGCGGGGCTATTGCAATAATCAAAACTTCGAAAGTTGAAATTAAAAATTCCGGATTTTACGATAATGCATCTTACGACGGCGGCGCAGTATATGTTTACAATTCAACACCCACTATTATAAATTCAACTTTTAGGAAAAATAGAAATTTTTACAGATTAAATATGGATGATAGTGGTGGTGCTCTTAAGCTTTTAAAGTCGGCTGCTAAAATATATCAATGTGAATTTTCCGGCAACAATACTGTATCTGGCGGAGCTGCGCTCTCTGTAAAACTGAGTCCTAATGCGGTTTTAAAATATCTAAAACTTAATAATAATATCGCTTCTAATTCTTCCAGCGCAATTTATATTAGTTTTTCTTATCCAATCGAATTCACAAATTCTGAAATTATCGGTAATAGCGGAGGTACTGCAATAGAAATTCAAAATGGCACGGGAAATAATACCGATTTAATAAATATTAGAATTTCAGAAAATCAGTGTGATTATCAGTCTGTCTTTTATGCAAATGGAAGTATAAATTTATTTAATTGTATTATCGATCATAATGTAATAGATAGTTACTATGATATGATTCATTCCACTAGTGGGCACTTGGCTTTAACTAATACTGTAGTAGCTGATAACGCCGTTGAGCACGACTTTGGTTTGAGTTATTCAAATTTATACATTATGAACTCGATTATTTTAGCCACTATGCCTGAGCATGTTGATGTCGGCAAAGATTGGGATATTTACATTGAATATTCAATTCTAATTCCTAACCGTTATCAAGATATTGACAGAGGCGATGGAGTAATAAGTGAAGATCCGAAATTCTTACATAGGGAGCTTGGTAATTATCATCTCAATACGGATTCGCCTGCAATTGACGCCGGCAACCCAGACCCGCAATACAACGATGTGAAAGGAGGCTTCGGAACAAGCAGAAATGACATGGGCGCTTACGGCGGCGAATATGCTTCGTGGAAAGAGAAGCCTATAGCCGATTTCTCTGCCTCTGTAACTAAAGGCGTAACCTCTAAGGCAATTCAGTTTTGTAATCAATCAATTGGAGCGAGGGATTATTATTGGGATTTCAACAACGATGGGATAATTGATTCTCACCAAGAAAATCCGCAGTATGCTTACGCCAATCCCGGAACTTACTCGGTAAAACTTATTGTCAGCTATACTTCTTCTTTTGCAGATACTCTTATCAGGGAAAATTACATTAAAATTTCTCAGAATCATGTTTCCGGCGATGTTTCCGGCACGTGGGATGTTGACACCATTTTTGTTGACGGTGATATTACAGTTCCAATGGGTAAAACTTTAACAATTAATCCCGGTACGGTTGTTTATTTTACCGGCTGGTACAAATTTGATGTTAATGGTCAATTAATTGCTGAGGGGACTGAGGACAAAAACATTATTTTTGACGCTCCCAAGGGTGTTGTTTGGCATGGAATCAGATTTTATTACACGGATGTTAACAGCCAACCTGTTTCAAAAGTTAATTATTGCCGGTTCACTAAAGCCGGCGGCGGAACATGGACAAATCCCGGCTGGCCCGCTTTGTTCTTTGTTCATTCAACCGCATCGGTGTCAAACTCAAGGGTATTTAATTCTTTCGGAATGAGTTTAATAAATTCCGGCGGGAATATTTCCAACTCGGAATTTAAAAATGTTAGTTCCGTTTACATTGATTCGTCCTCAACTACGACATTTTCCAATTGCCATTTCGATTCAACTTCAATTTCAATTCGTAATTCCTCGCCGAAAATTGACAGCAGCCTAATTGAAAATTCTTGGAACGGAAGCGGTGTAGTGGGGATTTACGGCTATTTTGCCTCGCCGGAAATTTCAAATACAATTATTAAAAACAATACGGGCGGGGTTTATTTTGTAAACTCAAATCCGGCTTTTAAATTTGTTACTTTAGAAGACAATCAAACAGGCAGTAACGGAGGCGGCGGATATTTTGAGAATTCCAATGCCGTTTTTACAAATGTGATTGTTAAAGGCAATACCGGCGGGCAATACGGCGGCGGACTTTATTTTAAAGCTCCGAACGCTGGCAACAACTATTCCGCAACATTGAAAAACTGCTTGATTGTCCAAAACACAATTTCAAATTCAAGCAACCCGGGAAGCGGTGCGGTGTTTGTAGGAAAATACACCGGTGAATTTACAAACTGCACAATCGCCGATAACGCCGCAAGCAGTTGGGCTGGAGTAAAGACGGACAGCTATTCCAAAGCATATTTGAATAATAGCATTGTTTGGAACAACGGCAACGATTTGGATTTCCAAGCCGGCGGATCTTACACCTACTCGATTGTTCAAGGTAATTACGTAGGGCAGGACACCGCCACTACGAATCTTGACAACGCCGACCCGCTTTTCCGCGATGCGGCAAACGGAGATTATCATTTGCAAAGTACTTACTGTGGATACAATTCAAATTCTCCGGGAATCGACACGGGCGATCCGGCGATTTCCGATTTTGTTCTTGATTGCGCAACGGCAGGACTCGGGACACAAGCCTCGGACATCGGCGCTTACGGCGGAGCGGATAACTGGTGGGACAGAACCGTAACAAGCCCGCCTTGTTACTACTTCGGAGAAGTAAGCGGAATTTGGGATTGCGACACTATTCACGTTATCGGCGATATTTTAATTCAGCAAGATAAAACTCTTGAAATTACCGAGAATGTTAAAAAAGTAATTTTCACGGGACCATATCAAATTAAAGTTGAAGGGACATTGCTTGCACACGGACCCGAAGACGGCTTTAACGGATTAAGCGGCAATTACATTACGTTTACAGGAAGTGCTTGGCACGGGATTTATTTCAACAATCTTAACGGAACCGGGCAGGCTCCTTCCGTTATTAAAAATTGCCGTTTCGACAACGCGGACAAAATGGACATTACGTACCAAGGCGGCGGTGCAATCGCAATCTACAATTCCGACAGCGTGATTGTTAAGCATTCTGTCTTTTACAAAAACACCGCAAAATACGGCGGCGCAGTGTACGTGGAAAATTCCGACGTTGTGATTGAAGACTGCTATTTTGCAAACAACGGATATTACACGAACAGTATTCAAACAGAAGCGGGCGGAGCGCTTTTTATTAAGGATTCCAATCCGTTTCTGCGCAAGCTGCAATTGATTAAAAACAAATCAACAAACGGCGGTGGAGCAATTGAGTTTGTAAATTCCTCGCCGGTGCTTTCAAATATTCTTGCGGTTAAAAATTTAACGGAAGGATTCGGCGGAGCTTTCCGTTTGGCGAACGGCGCATCGCCTAAATTTGTTAATGCCACCGTTGCCGATAACAGCGCAAGCCATGGCGGAGCGCTCTACTTGAACTCCGACTCAACTCCCGAAATTATCAACAGTATTTTTTACGGAGACACCAAACCCGAATTTTACCTTGGCGGCGGAACTCCCACCGTTACTTATTCCCTTGTGGATTCTGCTTCATCCGAAGCTTATTTTGGCGTTGGCTGTTTGGACGAAAATCCGCAGTTCAAAATGACCGTTGGCAATTATTACTATTTGTCAACAATGGCTTGCAGCGACGGAGTTAATTCCCCCGCAATCGACGCCGGGCATCCCGATTCAATCGATGCGGTTATTGATTGCAAACAAGGATTAGGAACCGTAAGAGCCGATATGGGTTACTACGGCGGGAGGTATTCAATTGTACCCACAGAAGTAGAAAACGAAAGGAAAGAAAATATTCCGACAAAATATTCCCTTGAACAGAATTACCCGAATCCGTTTAACCCAACAACAACAATAAAATATTCAATTCCCAATGTAGGGACAGCTCATGAGCTGTCCCTACAAACACGGTTAATTGTTTACGACATCTTAGGTCGTGAAGTTGCCACCCTTGTAAACAAAGCCCAAGCGCCCGGAAATTATTCCGTTCAATTCGATGCAAGCAAATTAAGCTCGGGGATTTATTTTTACAGGTTGTCTGCCGGGAAATTTATTGAAACGAAAAAGATGATTTTAATGAAATAATTTTTTTCGATAATGGCACAAATTCTAACAGCCCGGCGAAAGTCGGGCTTATTTCTAATTAGCCGGACAAAAATCTCGCCAAAACTTTTTCACTACGATAAACAATGCCTCACCAAAGGCTGGACAAATGACAAATCATTCCCTTGCAACTTTGTTCACTTATTTACTGACCTTCCATTTCCCGCTTTCCAATAAATAAATCTTTTATCCAATAATGCATTTCTCCAATTATCCAAGAGTCCCGTTTGGGCAAGTGCTTTTGGATGATCCGCCTTCTCCCGCATTCTGCGGGATTCGGCGCGACAGGCTGGATAATTGGATGACTGGATAGAATTAACACAATTATTGAGTGCCAATCATTTTTCTCTGTTCACTGTTAACTGTTCTCTTAAAAGTGCGTCTTGCTTGTCGCGGCGTAGTCAAGCGAAGCGCAGACGAAGGCGGACTTGTCGCGGCGTAGCCCGAGCAAAGCGAGGGCGGAGACGGACGTCTCGCGTCTCGCTTCTAGCGTTTTGTTCCTCCTTTCAATTTTAACTCCAATGTATTATTTTTGTATTTAGTACAAGCTTAATAATCAGAGGTAAAAATGTTTCGCATCCTGCCGGAAGGAATAAACTTCGAAGAACATGTTTTACTCAAAGACGGTACGGGGGTTCTTGTTCGCGCCGCCAAGGAAGAAGACAAACCTTTAATCAAAGAGTTCATGAAAAGGATTTCCCGCGAAAGTTTAATGATGCGTTTTATGGCTGCCGTTTCGGAAGTGAGCGACAGCGTTATCGATAACATGTGCTCGGGAGATTTCCGCACTGCGGGTTGTTTGGTGGCAATTGTGAAAGAAAACGACAAGGACAGAATCGTCGGAGTAGGCAATTACATGGGCACGGGCAACGGCAAATCCGCCGAGGTGGCTTTTCTTGTGGAAGATGCTTACCAAGGCAAAGGAATAAGCACAATGTTGTTGGAACGCCTTGCCGGATTAGCCGCCGCAAACGGCTACATTGAGTTCGAGGCAGAAGTTTTACCGGACAACCAACCGATGATTAACGTTTTCAGCAGTTCGGGATTTAAGAATCACCGCGTTTGGCATTCGGACACCGTGCACATCGAGTTCCCCGTTTCCGGCTCCAAAGCAAATTGGGAAAGAGCTAACCTGCGTGAAAGAATCGCTGTGGCAAACTCCTTGACTCCGATTCTCAGGCCCCAAACTGTTGCGGTTGTAGGTGCTTCCCGCGACGAAAACTCAATGGGGCACATCATTTTCAAAAACATTCTCAATGCCGGTTTTAAAGGAACGGTTTACCCTGTTAATCCCGAAGCCGAGTCCGTTCACGGAGTTAAAGCGTTTTCCTCGGTCGAAGAGATTCCCGAAAAAATTGATTTGGCGGTAATTTCCGTCCCTGCGGAAAAAGTTTACGATATTGTTAAAAATGCAATCGGTGCCGGTACAAGGGGCTTTCTTGTTGTTTCCGCCGGATTTGCCGAAGCGGGAGAAGAAGGAATAAGAAGGCAAAAAAAATTGGTGGAGCTAATCCGCCATCACGGCGCACGCTTGGTAGGACCCAGCTGTTTGGGAATAATGAACACGGCAAAGGACGTGCGCCTGAACGCAAGTCTCGCTCCGCAAATAATGGAAAAAGGTTGCGCGGGATTCTTTTCCCATTCGGCGGCTTTGGGACTTGTAATTCTTGATTACGCGCTCCAAAAAGGAATCGGATTTACAACCTTTATTTCCGCCGGCAACAGAGCGGACGTTTCGGGCAACGACATTTTACAATATTGGGAAGAGGACGCCGATACGAAAATGGCGATTCTTTACCTCGAAACTTTCGGCAACCCGCGCAGGTTTGTTCGCATTGCGCGGAGGATGTCCTACAAGAAACCGATTCTCTGCGTAAAGAGTGCGCGCAGTCCGGAAGGGCGCAAAGCTGCGGAATCCAAAACCGGTGCTGTTACGGGCGGAGCAAAACAAACCGAAGCGCTTTTCAGGCAAACGGGAATAATTCTAACGGAAACATTGGAAGAACTTTTTGACGTTGCTCTTATTTTAGCACACCAACCTTTGCCTGAAGGTAACAAGGTAGGCATTGTTGCCAATTCCGCCGGAATGACGACGTTGTTTGCCGACGCCGCAGTTGCAAGGGGACTCGAAATTCCCGAACATGGATTACACAACCTCGGCGCCTTCACCAAAGCCGAAAATTACGAAGAGACAATTTTTAACTTGTTGACGCACGAGGAAATTGATTCCTTGCTTGTAGGTTACGCCTGTGTGGGTAACTGCGGAATCGAACCGATTGAGGAGGCAATTAGAAAAGGCGTTATTTCCGCGGAGCGAAAAACAGGAAAGAAAAAGCCCGTTGTGCTTTGCCTGATGGGCGAGGTGGGCGCAATTTCTCTTGTGCAGGAATCGGATGACAACGAGCCTCGCCAATTCCCCTCTTTTAGATTTCCCGAATCCGCGGCAAGAGCTTTGGCAAAGGTCGTGCGTTACTCCTTGTTCAGGCAAAAACCGGCAGGAAAACTTGTTTGGGACGAGGAGCTGAAAGGCGAAGAGGCGAGAAAAATTGTTCAGGAATTCCTTGCGGGAAAGGAAAATTCCAAAGAGGCGGAAGTTCTTCCCGAAGAAAAAGCGCGCGAAATTTTGGGCAAATTCGGTTTCGATGTTGTAGAAGAAAAAACCGAAGGCTGCCAAATGGCAAGGGTTAAGGTTACACCCGATTCCTTGTTCGGTCCCCTTATTTCCGTAAAAGCGCCTAAAGGCGAAATGCTGAGAATTACACCCTTAACCGACCGCGACCTCGAGGAAATTTACACGGAAATAAAATGTGAAAAGTCGGATGTACTCGGCAAAGCACTGGGCAGAATTTCACAAATGATTGAGGAACTCCCTTGGCTTTGGGAATTTGAAATTACACTTTCGCTCGAAAAAGAAATGCGTTTCCTTCCGGGCGTACGGCTAACACTAATGCCCGGGGGCGCAAAAAGACCTGCTTTCTAACGGTTTGATTGAAATGAATTTTACGGAGAAATGAAATGTTAATAAAAGAAATAATGCACAAAAATCCGATTACTATTTCACCTTCCACAACTTTGTGCGACGCTTACCAATTGATGAGCGAGAAAAAAATACGGCACTTACCGGTGGTTGAAAACGGAAAACTTGTTGGAATTGTTACGGACAGGGATTTACGCCTTGCCACCAGCCGTCTTGCAAAACGTCCCTTCGACCCGAAAGACGAGGTTCGTGGCGTAATGATTTCGCCGGTAATAACGGCTTCCCCAACGGAGCCGGTTGAAGCAGCTGCAAAAACAATGCGGGATTTGAAAATAGGAAGTCTCCCCGTCGTGGAAGGGGACGAGGTCGTCGGAATAGTAACGGCTGTGGATTTGCTTGATGCAATGATTATGCTAACGGGTGTTCGCAGACCTTCGGGCAGACTGGACATCCGCCTTTCCGACCGCCCGGGCGAACTTGCGCGCCTTTCTCAAATGCTTGCGGAAAGAAAAATTAATATTCATTCCATTCTTTCTTACCCCGAAGACAGCGGTAAAACACGTCTTGTTCTTCGGGTAAACACAATGGAAATCAGACCATTTGCGGCAGATCTCTGCAGCGCGGGATTTGAAATTCTTTGGCCATTGCACATATCATGCGTAAAGTAATTTATTCGCCGAAATACTCGCTTTACAATCTCGGCAAGGAACATCCTTTCAGCCCTTTGCGCGCCGAGATGACACTCGATTT
>JALWGH010000035.1 GCA_027013735.1 Melioribacteraceae bacterium | reverse complement strand
AGCCTGTTTATTCGCCGGACGGAAAGTACATTGCCTTCCGCTCAATGAAACACGCCGGCTTCGAAGCCGACAAGAGCGACTTGATTATTTACGACAGGCGGAAAGGAACATTAAAAAATCTCACCGGAGATTGGAAATATTCCGTCGGCGAAATTGTCTGGTCGAAAGATTCCAAAAAGATTTTTGTAACCACGCCGTACGAAATTAACAACGCTATTTTTGAAATAGACGTTGCTACGGGCAAAAGGAAACCGTTGATTACAAAGCACGTGAACAACACATTGCTGCTTTCGACAGACGGCAAAACGCTATTTTTCCGCAGGCAAAGAGCGACTCTGCCTTACGAAATTTTTGCAATGGATTTGGCAACGGGCAACGTAAAACAAATTACAAAAATTAATGCGGAAAGGCTTTCGAAAATCAAATGGAACGACATCGAAACCTTTTGGTGCAAGGGCGCAAACGGGACGCCGGTGCAGTCGATTTTGGTTAAACCGCCTTTCTTCGACAAAAAGAAAAAATACCCGCTGCTGTTTTTAATCCACGGCGGACCGCAAGGACATTGGTCGGACGATTTCCACTACCGCTGGAATCTTGAGTTGTTTGCTTCCTTCGGCTACGTGATTGTTGCACCTAATCCGCGCGGAAGCGTCGGCTACGGCCAAAAGTTTACAAATGAAATTTCAAAAGATTGGGGAGGCAAAGTTTACACGGATTTAATGAACTCGCTCGATTTTGCGCTTGCCAAGTTTAAGTTTATCGACACGAATAATGTGTTTGCGGCGGGTGCATCTTACGGCGGCTATATGATTAACTGGATTGAAGGACACACGGACAGGTTCAATGCGCTTGTTTGCCACGACGGCGTTTACGACCTTGTGAGTATGTATGGCAGCACGGAGGAGCTCTGGTTCCCCGAATGGGAATTCGGCGGTACGCCCTGGGAAAATCCCGAGCTTTACAAAAAATGGTCGCCGAGCAGTTACGTGAAAAACTTCAAAACGCCGATGCTTGTTATTCACGGCGCACACGATTACCGCGTGCCCGAAACACAGGCGTTCGAACTGTTTACCGCATTGCAAAGAATGGGCGTGCAAAGCAAGCTCCTTTATTTCCCGGACGAAACCCATTTTGTTACTAAACCGCAAAATAGTAAATTATGGTGGACAACAATTTTTGATTGGTTTGCCAAACATCAGAAGAGGTGAAAATGGAAGAAAAGAATTACACGGACGTCGAGGAAATTTCCGAAGAATTTAATTCTCCCGAAAAAGTTCGGAGTGGCGAAAACGTAATTGACGAAAAACTGTGGGAAAAAGTAGAGCGCGTCGGGAAGAAGATTTCCTTCGCCAAAGATTTAATGGCGCTCTACAAGTATTTGAAAGACCCCGCAGTGCAGTGGTACAGGAAGTCGATTGTCGTTGGAGCGTTACTTTATTTTATTACTCCCATTGACGCAATTCCCGACATCGCTCCTTTGGTTGGCTATTTGGACGACCTCGGCGTTATTGCCGCAACGCTTAAATATCTCGGTCACGAGTTGACCCCGTATTACGAAGATTAACTTTTGCCTGCAAGGGATGCGATGAATTTTGAAATTGAAGAGTCGAAAATAATTTTTTCCGGCAAAGTCTTTGACGTAATGCTGGACAAAATAAAATACAAATCCACGGGCAACAACGCAATGAGGGAGGTGGTAATACACCGAGGAGGCGCTGTTATTATTGCCGTTACGCAAGAAGGGAAAATTCCGCTTGTCAAACAATACCGCTACCCGTTCGACAAAGTGTTGATTGAGTTACCTGCCGGTAAATTGGACGCAGGCGAAGACCCGCTTGTTTGCGCGGCAAGGGAATTGAAGGAAGAGACAGGATATTCGGCAAAGAACGTTAAACGCCTCGGCTCTATTTACACTTCCCCGGGTTACTCGTCCGAAGAGCTGTATCTTTTCCTTGCAACGGAATTGGAAGCCGGTGAGACCGAGTTGGAAGAAGGCGAAGAGGGAATGGAGATTTTAGAGCTTGCACCGGAAGAAATAACACAAATGATTTTAAACGGCGAAATCCACGACGCCAAAACAATTGCAGGGCTGTTCTTTTATTTGCATTCGGGAAAGGGGCGGGAATAAAACGGGGATGAAATAAGAAATGGATTCACGCCAGACGCCAGACGTAAGATGTAAGAAATAGCTACTCAGTGAACAGTGAACAGAGACTTGAGACTCGTTACGTGAGACTTAAGACTTATTCAATTGAAAGTTGAAAATGGAAAGGGGAAAAATTTCAGATTACTGGATGATTGGATGCATGGATGAATGGATAATTAGATTGCTTGCCTCTACATTTACAAGTTTAACTTTACTAAAGGCAGGAGGGTGCAGAACATTAACCACGGGGTTAAACCGGTTTCACCACCGAGAGTACAAATAAGTTTTGAGCGGGATCCCCTAACTAAAATCCGGAAGGCAAGTTTGTCATTAAACATTTAACATTCAAAATTAAAAATTAATTTCCGTTCGTTTGCAGAAAAACAAAAATTTTAATAATTTGATTTTGTTAAACAGAGGCTATTGGTGAGTAAAACAAATTTTAAATATTTTGAAACAATAAACTCTCTGACGGGGGCGAAAAAATTGTTTTTTTCTACTTCTCCCTCCGAGCGATTTCACTTTTGTCAATTTCTAGATAAAATTCATTAGAGTTATGCAACTAGAGTTTTGCAATATAATTATATAAACAAATATTTAGATAAATAGGTGAACAAATGAAACGTCTATTAGTTCTGTTATTAATAATAATATTCAGTTCAAAAGCAACTCCACAAACCTGGATTCCCCAAGGTACTTGGGCAAAAGGAGCCTTTCCAGGTCAAACTAGAGTTATAAAATTTGTTAATGATTTTATGATCTTTGATGCTGGAAGATCGATAAGATTATATAATGTAAAAAATATAGATTCGCCATACGAGTTAGATTCTAAGTATATAGCCCCAGTAGAAGATATTCATATTTTCAATTCATACATTATCGTTAAGCTCATTTATACTAACATAATTAAAATATTTAAAATCTCTGAAGGAAATAAACTTACATACATAAAGGATTTTGAATTTGATAGAGACATAATAAGTACAAACATAATTAACAATAAAATGTTTCTACTATCTCCTAACCAAATATTAATTTATTCAATTGGGAACAATTTTAATATTGCTTTAGATACAACCATTATTTCGAGTAATAATCAATATTCAAAGGTTGTTGGCACTAATGATTATTTTATTATGTCAAAAGGGTCAAAAATATTTATTTATAGGCAAAATAGTGACAATTCCTATTCTTTCGTTCGTAGCTTTACTACCGGCACAGGTAGTATTGTTGATATGAAGATAAAAGGAGATAAACTTTTATTGTCTGGATATCATATTGGTTTAAGAATTATTGATATAAGTCAGTTAACGCAACCTATAGTATTAAGTAATTACTATCTTGAAAAAACCGGGCTAATCTCATTTTCAAATGTTGCTGCATTTATTCATGATTACAACTTTGAAGGAATTAAAATTTTTGATATTTCAAATCCAACATTACCTACGTTAAAATCAGAATATCATGTCGGTCACTCATATACCGGAGGAAATTATTATTATAGGAATAGATTGTTCCTTTGCAACTACTATGTTTCCAGAATTTATCAATTAAAAATTGTGAATAAGTTTCAAGTCAATTATTTCCAAGACATAATTGCTGAGAACAATCAATATATATTTTCTAAAGTTCTAATTCATAATAATACTGCGATTTTAAAAACTAATTTTGGGGTTACATTTGCGAACGCAAAAAACTATAAAGAACTGGAAGTCTATTCTGAAATAAATGATATTGGTGAAGTTTCTAATATCGAATTATATCTAAATCATTTGATCGTTTCTGCAGATGATAAATTGTTAATTTATGATATTGATAACCCTGCAGATATCAAGTTGCTTTCAACTTTTACTCATAATGAAACTATAAAATCATTTATTATTAAGGACAATTACATATTTTTGTATTCATCTAACTATTTTAAGATATTCAGCATTCATGGTAATAGTATAGTTGAGAAATATTCTCGATCCCCATCTTGCAATTGTCCTAACCCCTCGTATGTAAAGATGAGAAAACTTGGGAATCAAATACATTTATACATTATTTGGAGGGATGAATACATAGATTACGAGATGCCAGATAAAGTTGAAGTAGTGAATATACAAGATCCGAATAATGCTACATTAATTGGTATCATTGATGGCAATAATTATGGCTACAAATTATACGAGAACAAAGGCATTATTTATGGGCTTAAGATACCATTATTTTTCATTGATGATTGGTCTAATAAATTATATGTTTGTGATATATCAAATCTTGATAGTATTCATAGTGTCTACCAAACGTCATTATCCGATATTGTTGACAATTTGTATTTTGATGATAATTTTGCTTACGTTTATAGATACAATAAGATAATGACAATTTCTCTATCTAATCCAATAAATCCGACACAAGTCAACTCGGAAATTGTGGATTTTGTAATTTCTGACGGAATTAATAAAAACGAAAATACGTTTTATTTCTTCGGAGCGAAAAATTGGAGAAGTTCTGTAGGGATTTATAAAAATAATTTGACATCGGTTAGTCAAAATTCCACTTTACAATTACCTGCAAAATTTAATTTAAATGCTTACCCAAATCCGTTTAATCCAACCACTACAATTATTTACTCTATTCCCCAAAAAACACATGTTCAAATAATAGTATATGATGCTTTAGGAAAAGAAATAGCAACCTTAGTTAACAAAGAACAGACAAGTGGTAATCATAAAGTGGTTTTTAACGCTTCACAGTTAGCAAGCGGAGTGTATTTTTACACTTTGCATAGCAGTAATTTGTTAAAAACAAAAAAGTTAGTTCTTATTAAATAGAATTTAAAATAGCGTTGTCTAACCCGATTTTCCACCCGTCCACCTAAGGCGGTGCGGTTTTATTAGCAATGTTGGGTAAAGCAAATTTGGTGTTTTTGAGAATGTTGTAAATTAACAATAGTGAAAAAGAAAAATTTTTAAATAATTTAGGCAACGGCTTTTTTACTTGGGCGTTTTAATTTTCGGCGGACGGGTGAAAAGCAACGCCGTTATACCACTGGAAAAATTGGAGAAATATGAAAAAGTTTAATATCGTTTTACTTGTTTTAATTTTTATATATTCAAACCAAATAAAAGGTGATGATAATTCTGACAAAAAAATATTACACCATGGAATACAATTCCAAATTTCAAATATTCTTGATTTATCAAGCTATAATGACTACACTTTTTCCTATAGATATAATTTTAAC
>JALWGH010000034.1 GCA_027013735.1 Melioribacteraceae bacterium | reverse complement strand
AAGAAGAACCCTGAAAGGGTTCAAGTTTTAAGGGCAAAATATTCGAAATAAAAATACAATGATAATATTTTGCCACCGATTTTAAACCTGTGCCAATTTTGTGGTGAAAGATTTTTTAATGGTTTTCCCACCTGACATTTTGTTGTTTTTGTCATTTGCTCCGCTGCCTGAGGCATCGTTATTTTGGATGATTGGATAATTGGATAGAGAATCACAATTATTGAGCAATAATCATATTTCTCTATTCATTATTATTCATTCACTGACTCTTTAATTTTCCATTTTCAACTTTCAATTAAAAAAGTCTTAAGTCTCACGTAACGAGTCTCAAGTCTCTGTTCACTATTCACTGTTATCTGTTCACCGGAAGATGCGTCTTGCTTGTCGTGCCGTAGTCCCGCGAAAGCGGGACGAAGGCGGACGTGTCACGGCGTAGCCAAGGCGAAGACGGACCTGTCGCGCCGAAGTCCGAGCTTAGCGAGGACGAAGGCGGATTTCTCGTTTCTTCTTTCTAATACTTTTCAATTCATCTCCAAAAGAATTAAATTTGCAATTCCGAAAATAATTTTAGAGGTAAAATGTCTGAAAATATACGAGTACGCTTTGCTCCCTCCCCTACCGGCTATTTGCACGTAGGCGGTTTGAGAACGGCTTTGTTCAACTACCTTTTTGCACGTAAAAACAAAGGTAAATTCATTCTCAGAATTGAAGACACCGACCGCTCCCGCTACGTGGAAGGCGCAGTTGAAAATTTGATTGAAACGTTGAAATGGGTAGGCTTGGATTACGACGAAGGTCCCGACGTCGGAGGAGAATTCGGACCTTACTTCCAGTCCCAACGATTGGAACTTTACCATAAATACGCCAAAGAGCTTATTGACAAAGGCTATGCTTACTACGCCTTTGACACACCCGAAAGATTAAAACAATTACGCGAAGAACAGCTCAAAAAGAAACTGCAACCCAAATACGACAAGCGCGACCTTTACCTTTCGAAAGAAGAGGTAAAGAAAAAACTTGAAGCCGGAGAGCCCTACGTAATAAGGCTGAACGTCCCGCCTTCGGAAAAGGTAATAGTAACGGACGTTATCCGGGGCACGGTTGAGTTCAACACTGATATTATTGACGATCAGATACTTATTAAAAGTGACGGTTATCCCACTTACCATCTTGCAAATGTTGTGGACGACCACTTGATGAAAATCTCCCACGTCATTCGTGGCGAGGAATGGCTGCCTTCAACGCCCAAGCACGTTTTGCTTTACAAATACCTCGGTTGGGAATTGCCCGTATTTGCTCACCTCCCGCTTCTGCTAAATCCAGACCGCTCCAAACTCAGCAAGCGCCAAGGGGACGTTGCGGTGGAAGATTACAAAGCAAAAGGATATTTGAAGGAAGCATTAATTAACTTTGTTGCCCTGCTCGGCTGGAACGCTGGAGATGACAAAGAATTTTACCTAATGGACGAACTCATTGAAAAATTCAGTCTCGAAGGCGTGAACAAAGCCGGCGCGGTTTTCAACATCGAAAAACTAAATTGGCTAAACGGCGAACACATCCGCTTCAAATCTGCTGAAGAGCTTTTGCCTTTGGTAAAAGAAGAATACGAGAAATCCGAATACGCAAACCTGAATCTTTCCGACGAATATCTTTTGAAAATAATTAACGCAATGAAAGAGCGGGTTGAATTCGTAAAAGATTTCATTTACACCTGCAAATATTTTTACGAAGCGCCCAAGGAATACGACGAAAATGTTTTGCGCAAACGTTGGAAAGCAGACACGCCGGAACATCTGAAAACGTTGCTCGATGAATTCAAAAAATTGGAAAATCCGGCAAAAGAAGATTTCGAACAAACCTTACGCGCCACAGCGGAAAAACTCGGAATCGGTGCGGGCAAATTGATTCATCCCGTTCGCCTTGCGGTTTCGGGCGTCGGCAAAGGTCCGGGCGTGTTCGACCTTCTCTACATAATCGGCAAGGATGAGGTAATCCGCCGGATTGAAACAGCATTGGAAAAAATTAAAACGGAAGAGAATTAAAATGGAAGAAAACTCCCACGCTTCGAATTTTATTACCGAAATTATTGACAAAGACCTTGCGGAAGGACGCTACACCGAAGTTCACACGCGCTTTCCTCCTGAGCCGAACGGATATTTGCACATCGGGCACGCAAAATCAATCTGCCTGAATTTCGGCTTGGCGGAAAAATACAACGGCAAGTGCAATCTGAGATTTGACGACACCAATCCCACAAAGGAAGAAGTTGAATACGTCGAATCGATTAAGGAAGATATCCGCTGGCTGGGCTTCGACTGGGAAGACCGCCTCTACTTCGCTTCCGACTATTTCGACAAACTTTACGAGTATGCCGTTCAATTGATTAAAAAAGGCAAAGCCTACGTAGATAGTTTGTCGGGCGACGAAATCCGTGAATATCGGGGCACACCTACCGAGCCGGGGAAAGAAAGCCCTTACCGAAACCGCTCCGTTGAGGAAAATTTGGACTTGTTCGAACGAATGAAAAACGGGGAGTTCAAGGACGGCGAGCACGTCCTGCGCGCCAAAATAGATATGAGCTCACCCAACCTTAACCTGCGCGACCCGATAATGTACCGCATCCGCCACGCGGAACACCACCGCACGGGGGACAAATGGTGCATCTACCCGATGTACGACTGGGCGCACGGGCAGAGCGACTCGATTGAAGGGATCACTCATTCCATTTGCACGCTGGAGTTTGAAAACCACCGCCCGCTCTACGATTGGTTTTTGGACGAACTCGGCATTCACCATCCGCGCCAAATTGAATTTGCGCGTTTGAACCTAAGCTACACCGTAATGAGCAAAAGGAAATTACTCGAACTCGTTGAAGGCGGCTACGTTGACGGCTGGGACGATCCGAGAATGCCTACTATTTCGGGACTCAGGCGCCGCGGCTTCACACCCGAATCCATTCGTAACTTTGCCGACAGAATTGGCGTTGCAAAGCGGGACAACGTAATTGATCTGGGACTGCTCGAATTCAGTTTGCGAGAAGACCTTAATAAAAGAGCGCAGCGGGTAATGGCTGTTTTGCATCCTCTTAAAATCACAATAACCAACTACCCCGAAAATGTCACAGAAGAGCTGGACGCCGTTAACAACCCCGAAGACCCCTCGATGGGCAAAAGGAAAGTTCCTTTCTCGAGAGAGCTTTACATTGAAAGAGCTGATTTTATGGAAGACCCGCCGAAGAAATTCTTCCGCCTTAAGCCGGGTGGCGAAGTTCGTTTGCGTTACGCTTACATTATTAAATGCGAAGAGGTTGTCAAAGACGAAAACGGTAACATCGTCGAACTGCTTTGCACTTACGACCCCGAAACAAAAAGCGGCACGGGGAAATCGAACAAAAAGGTAAAAGGCACTATTCATTGGGTTTCCGCACATCACGCTTTCGAAGCCGAAGTTCGCCTCTACGACAGGCTTTTTTCCGTGGAAGACCCCGCAGGCGATAAAGAGAAAGACTTTAAGGAATTCATTAATCCTAACTCTCTTGAAATTTTGGAAAATTGCAAAATGGAACCGTTCTTAAAAAACGCCAAAGTCGGCGATCGTTTTCAGTTCGAAAGGTTAGGTTACTTTTGTGTAGATTCAAAATACACAACCGAAGAAAAATTAGTGTTTAACCGTACGGCAACGCTGAGGGACACTTGGGCAAAAATCAGCAAACAACAACAGAAAAAGTAAAACTTTGAAAACGGTATTTGCTTTTTGGCTCTCGTTTTTTCTTTTGCTCTCCCCTGCCGGCAAGGTAAGCGCCCAACAAAATGATTTTGTCCAAACTGTTGGGAATGATTTCGGCTTTTTTGTCAAGTCGGGAGAACATATTGTAACACAACCATTTTCAGGCAATTCACACTTTTGGCGGGATGCTTCTCTTACTCTCGCCGGGACAGTTGCTCTGTTTTTTGCCGATAACACACTCAGAGATTTTTCAATTCGAAACCAAAGCACAATGGCAGACAGAATTTTTTCTTTCGACAAATTTTACGGAAACATTTATTCCGTTGCTCTTTCGTCCTTTATTTACGGCGCGGGATTGGTAACATACCAAGATAAGCTAAGAACAACAGGGCTAAAAGCGGTTACGGCAATTTTTTATTCCACCGCACTTACTTACTTGTTAAAAACCGGAATCGGACGCCACCGCCCTTATTTGGAAAACGGCAATGCAACATTTTCCCCTTTTAGAATCGACAACGATTTCAACTCCCTGCCAAGCGGACACACAACTGTTGCGTTTGCATTGTCAACCGTGCTTGCGGATGCGGTTGACAACACTGCTCTGAAAATACTGTTTTACACAACCGCCGGTTTAACCGCCGCCTCCCGCATTTACCACGACCAGCACTGGCTTTCCGATGTTTTCTTGGGCGCTGTGATTGGGTACTCCACGGCTAAAGCAGTGGATGAATTTGGTAAGCAAAAGGGTAAAACCTTTCTTTCATTAACATTCGGAAAAAATTCGATTGGTGTTATTTTTGTTTTTTAATTTTCATTAACACTGCCTTCGTCAATTGTTTAGCCCGTACACGACATTCTTTAAACTGTTTATTCAGGGCATAGCTTTTTAGTACTGACAGAGTAACTTTTTAACAATAGCTTTTTGCCCTTAGAAAGAAGAAAGTGAGAATCCGAAACCTATTTTAACAATCAACAACTTCCCGGCGTCCCTTTTTCTTGGGTAGCTTCTTGGGTAGTTTTCTCCGGCATTATGTCAATTCTCTTGCAAAACATCATTCTTAATTCATTTCACGGTTCAACATAATTAAAAAACAAATTTATTGTTTGGATTTTATGACTTTCCAATACCCGCCTTTGGCAGGGCCTATGCGCTGAAGTTTACCTTCATTACGCAGCTTAGAGAGATTTTTTTCTATGGCGCGGGTACTCATTGCAAGTAATTCCGCCAATTCGGAAATTGTTATTGTATTGTTTTTATTTATCAGGCGTAATATTTTCTCCGAACTTTTCCCCGAACTTTTCTCCGAACTTTTCCCCGACGTTTTCCCCGAACTTTTCCCCGAACCTTCCACTTCCGGCAGCGGGAATGTTACGGTTACAAAATCGTCCCATTTAAACTGCACGGGCGGCAGTCCGGCCGATTCAATCATTTGCTGAATACGTCGGATTCCCGTCCCCATTTTTTCAATATAATTTATGCGGTGAAAAAGATTGGCAATGTTCGGATTGCGTAAGACGCTGCGATGGCCGAATTCTTTGGGATCCAATCCTTTGGGCAAACCGCCGGGACTGGTAATTTGCAAACGATCCGAGAATATTTCTACCATGACATTTGCGCCCTTTAAAAAGTAATCGCGATGAATAACGGCATTCAGCACCGCTTCCCGCAGCGCTTCAAGAG
>JALWGH010000033.1 GCA_027013735.1 Melioribacteraceae bacterium | reverse complement strand
AAAAATTAACGGCAACATAAGAGTTGAAAGTAAAATCGGAGAAGGCACAACATTTTACGTTACGTTCCCGAGGGCAAAGTAATACAATACAATTAAAAATGAAAAATTAAAAATGAAGAATTAAATTTTAGTGTAGGGCTGAAGGATACTTCCTTTTTTACCCACTCCCTATTTTCTCCGGCGGCGGGTCGGTTACGAATTGCAAAACAAAAAGTCCGACTACGAAAAACAATGTGATTGCAAGAATCGCAAACTTCTGCTGTCCCGTCCAATAACTGACAATCCCGAACACAAGCGGACCTAACACGGCAGAGCTTTTCCCGAAGAGCGAATAAAATCCGAAAAATTCAGTCTTCCTGTCCTGCGGAGTTAACTTGGACATCAAACTGCGAGAGGTTGACTGCGTTGCTCCCATTACGCCGCCGGCTAAAAGCCCCACAACGTAAAACGAGTAGCGCTGCATTTCTTCTCCGTTTAAATTAAAAAACTTTGCAAACAGAAGATTTAGGGAATCGCCTCTCCCGCTTGTAAAAAAGGCAAACGCCATTGTGCCAATCCAAATTAAAAGAGAAATAACCAATGTTCTTTTCTGTCCTATTGAGTCCGAAAGTATTCCGAAAATAACCGAGCCTAAAATTGCGGTGGATTGAACAATTAAAAAGAAAATCATCAGCGACTGCATTGAAAAGTGAAGCGTACTTTTCGCGTAGTTGCCTGCAAAAAAGATTACCGTGTTTACGCCTTCGATGTAAAAGAAAAAAGCAAGCAAAAACAAAGCAAGGTTCTTGTGGTAACGCAAATGCTTAAGCGTAAAGGAAACACGTTCAAAACCAATCTTTACGTAAGATCTTTTTTCTTCTCTTTTATTGCGGTTGTCTTTCAGAAAAAGAAAAATCGGGGTGGCAAAAACGAGGAAAAACAATGCGGAGACAGGGAACGTCTCGCGGATTAAGTTCCTGCTAATAAAAGGGTAAATTAACGCCAAGGAAGCAAGCGAGCCCAAATATCCCATTGCAAAACCGTAACCGCTAACCCGTCCGTAATTTTTGGGGACGGTAATCTCGGGCAGAAAAGCGTCGTAAAAAACCAGCCCTGCTTCAAAGCCAATATTGGCAAGCACAAAAAGGACAAGCGCAAAAAGCACCGTTCCGCTTCCCGTGAAGAAAAGTAACGAAGTCGAAACAATGCACAAAAGTGTGAAGAAAAGCAGGAATCTTTTTTTACCGGCGGAATAATCGGCAATGGCGCCGAGGACAGGAGAAATGAGCGCGGTGATAATCATCGACAAACTTATTCCAAAGCTCCAGTACAAATCCCCTACCGGTTTGGAACGTGCAACAACTTCCTTAAAGTAAACGGCAAAAATAAATGTTACAATAATTATCGAATAGGAAGTGTTGGCAAAGTCGAAAAGAGTCCAAACAAAAATGCGGGCTTTATTTTCCTTGGGATTTTTTGGGTAAAGATTCTTCAATAAGTCCCCTTCCGGTTTTGTTTAATTTCCCCGATTTTTTCAGCTCGGATAAAATCGAATCTAAAATTCCGTTTACAAATTTACCCGACTTCGCAGTGCTGTATTCTTTGGCAATTTCAATTGCTTCGTTAATGGAAACTTTCGGCGGGATGTCCGGGAAAAAGAGGAATTCGGCAATTGCCATTCTCAGCAAAAGCCTGTCAATTAAGGCAATTCTGTCCATCTCCCAATTAGCCACTTTAGACTTAATCATTTCGTCCAACTTATCCCGATTGGCAACAACTTTGTAAATCAACGTTTCACCGAATTCCTTATCGGACTCGTTGGCGATGTCGGTTAAAATTCCTTCAATCAAGTCATCCAAACCCTCGCCGTTCATCTCAAAAGCGTAAAGAGCCTGCAAGCATCTTTCGCGTATTAACCGTCTGTTAAATTTTTTACCGGACATTTATTTTATTCATTACTTTCAAAAAACAAACTTACAATAATTATTTATTATTAGCAGAATAAATATGTTTCATCTTACCTATCTTGTTCAATCTTTCTTCCGCAATGTGATTAGCCGCTGAAATTGTGGAAATATTTTCACGTTCCGAAATGGAATAAATATTTTGCAAGATGTCGTAAATTGCTTCCGCTTGCTTCATTGCCCTGTCTTGACGGTAACCTTCAAGCTCGTTGGCAACATTAATTAAACCGCCGGCATTAATTACGTAATCAGGCGCAAAAAGAATTCCTTTTTCCTTGAGGATTTTCCCGTGCTTCTCTTCGTCGTCAAGCTGACTGTTAGCACCGCCGGCAATAATTTCGCATTTCAGGCGCGGAATTGTTTCGTCGTTTACAACCGAGCCAAGCGCATTGGGCGAAAAGATGTCGCAATCGATGTCGTAAATTTCTTCGGGTGAGACCACGTGCGCTTTAATTGTGTGCAAAGCCGAGCTGATTTTGTCGTTGTCAATATCCGTAATAAAAAGCTCACTGCCTTCTGCGTAAAGATATTCGGCAAGGTAGCGTCCGACGGAGCCGACTCCTTGAATTGCAATTTTCTTGCCTTTCAACGAATCGCTTCCCCATTTCTTGTGAGCGCTTGCCTTCATTCCCACAAAAACGCCGAAAGCCGTAACGGTGGAGGGATTGCCTGAACCGCCCAAGGCTTTGGAAATTCCCGTAACATGCTTGGTTTCCATTCGTACGTATTCCATGTCCTTAACGTCCGTGCCCACGTCCTCAGCGGTAATGTAACGCCCGCCAAGACCGTTAACAAACTTACCGAAAGTTCTAAAGAGCAATTCGCTTTTGTCTTTCTTCGGATCGCCCATTATTATTGCTTTTCCGCCGCCGAGATTCAACCCTGTAACAGCAGCTTTGTAAGTCATTTGGCGCGAAAGTCTCAAAGCGTCTTTTAGCGCTTCTTCCTCGCCTGAATAGTTCCACATCCTCGTCCCGCCTATTGCCGGGCCTAAAGTAGTATCGTGAATTGCAATTATTGCCCTAAGTCCCGAAGCTTTATCGGAACAAAAAACAACCTCTTCGTGATTATGTTTTTCAATCTCGTTAAACATTTTTTCTTCCCCGATTTTGATTCAGGTATTATTGATTTATGTTGCGAATGTCCAGAATAAAACGAGTCCCAGACTGTCCCGCAAAGCGTAATAAATTGACTTGCGCCAATTTAACTTATATTGCGTTGAAATTCCATTTACTTTTACGTTAAAAAAGTTACACATTGCAAGTATTCTGCTCAAGTGGAAAGCATCAGAAATAATTGCAATTTTCTCACCATCACGAAAATGCTTTTTAATAAACCTAATTTGTTCAACGGTGCTGTGTGTTTTGTTCTCGAACAAAATAAATTCGGGCGGGATTCCCGATTGTAATAGAATTTTCTTCGCAACTGCTGCCTCGGTCTTTTCCCCGGGGGCATTGCTTCCGGTAACTTGAATTTTACCGATTATTCCTTGTTTGTAAAGTTGTATTCCCTTCAAAATTCTTTCACGCAAAATCGGGCTGGGGGCGTCCTTGTGCCAAACCGCTGCGCCCATTATTATTCCCACGTCGTATTTTTTGTTTGGAACTTGTTTGCCTGCCCTAATTTGAAAATCGATATTCAGAATTACGGCAATTAGCAAAATGAAAACGAAAAAATATCCCGAATATGCAACGGCTTTTGCAATCGATTTTCGTTTTAAGATCAAATAAAACCCAATCGAAAGATAAACAACAAAAGAAGAAAGGAGAAAAAACTGAAGCAGCATCTTATTGTAAGAATAAGTTGAATAATAATGGCTTCCTAAAATTCCACTGATTTTAATCAGTATTGCAAGCAACAAAAGTAAAATTGCAAACGACGTGGCAATTAAAATTTTCTTTTCCTCCTTGAGTGGAAAAGAAGCATTCCTTTTAACAAGAAGAGCAGTAAAAATAAGAACGAACGGAAAAAGGTCAATTAAATTCCCAAATTTAAAGAGTGAAAATTCACTAACGCCCAAGCCGTTGAAAGCGTATTTCACCGTAAACAAAACCACAATGTAAATAAGACTAAGAAATAAAATGATTATTTTTCCGTGCCCTCTCATTCAATCCCTCAAAAGAATATCAACCGATTCTTCATTTTTAAGCACAACGGATTTTACTCCGAAAACTTTGAAAATATTCTCGGCGGTCAAAACATTTTTAATCTTGTCGTCTGCAAATATTTTTCCTTTTTCCAAAAGAACTGCCCTTTCGGAAAAACGGGCGGGTAAATTAAAATCGTGGGAAACAAAAATCACGGTGGTTTTCTTTTCTTCGTTTAACTCTTTCAATGTTTTGTAAATTGAAATTTGGTGTTTTACGTCGAGGTGTGCATTTGCCTCGTCAAGCAAAATCACTTCCGGCTCTTGCGCCAAAGCCCTTGCAATAAAGGCTCTTTGCATTTCCCCGCCGGAAATTCCCGTAATCGGTTTATCGGCAATACTTGCTATTCCCATTCTTTCCATTGCATCTCTAATTACGGCAGAGTCATTTTCCCTCTCGTAACCGAGCAAACCCAAATAAGGCGCTCTGCCCATTGCAACAATTTCGTAAACCGTGAACGGGTAAGAAGTAATTGTATTCTGTGGAACGTAAGCAATTCTTTTTGCTCTTTCCTTCGGAGAAATGTTTCGGACATCAACTCCTGAAATTTTCACCTCTCCGGCAAAAGGCTTAAGAAAACCACCAATTAATTTAAGCAATGTTGATTTCCCCGAGCCGTTGGGACCTAGCACGGAAATAAATTCCCCCTCTTTAATTTGCAAGTTAATTCCGGACAGGGAAAAACTACTGCCATTGTATTTAAAAGAAAGTTCCTTTAATTCAATCAAAACAAAATCACAAAAGTTTAAAAATCAGGAATTAAAAATAATCGGTTTAAAACAAAAAAGCGCCCCGCAGGACGCTTTTCCGTAAACTTTAACAACTTTACTGAAGCTTGAACAAAATCGGGATTGAAACCTGTACTGGAACCGGTTTTCCTCTCTGTCTTCCGGGTTTGAAGCGTGTAGCTTTAACGGCTCTCATTGCTTCTTCGTCGCAACCGGCGCCAATGCCTTTAATCAATTCAACTTTTTTAACAATCCCATGCTCGTCAACAAAAGCCTTAACAAAAACTCTTCCCTGAACACCTGCACGTTTTGCAATTTCAGGATAATGAATTCTTGCTTGAATAGCTTGAATTCCGCCAATCGGTTCGGGCATCTGTTCAACAGCAACAAAGAAATGAGGAGCAGTGTCTTCTTGTTTTTTCTCCTCAACCGGCGGAGGCGGAGCAGCAACTTGAGCATTTACGTCAAGTTCCGTTTCTTCAAGCTCAATATCCTGAAGTTCCTGATCGGACGGAGCTTCAATTGGGATTGGGGGCTTTGGCGGTGGCGGTGGCGGAGCTTCCTGCTTCGTATGTTCAACATCTTCTACTTGTACAAGCTCCTG
>JALWGH010000032.1 GCA_027013735.1 Melioribacteraceae bacterium | reverse complement strand
CTCCCAAGCGGGATTTACTTTTACACTTTGCAAGCAGGCAGTTTTGTTAAGACAAGAAAAATGATTTTGTTGAAATAAGTTTCTGACATATTTAACGGATTAAAACCGACTTCCATTAAGTTTGTATCGATTTAAATGGCACGCTGTTAACAGACACATACTTTTAACCTTCAAATAATTAAATTTAGCAAAGAACATTTCTTTTTAAATCCTATTTTTTTCAGGTAAAATTCAAATCACGCTTGAATCCGAGAATAAAAAACAATTTTCAACTTTTAATTTTGAATTACTCTTAAACTTTCTTTAAAACAAAAAACGGGGCTTGTGCCCCGTCTTTTCTGAACTTTATTAAAATCGGATTAAATCTCTTTCTCTGCGTAAAGCATTTTACCTTCAACAAATTGTCCGTTCAGGAGTTCTTCTTTACCGATGTAAACAACTCCGTCTTCGTCGTGAGGTTCGCCGTAAACGGCGTGAACAGATTTCAATCCGCCGAGGTAACGGCGTTTGTCGCAAAGGTAAACCAAATCGCCGGGATTGGCTTTCATCGTTGCCATATCGTTTTTGGAGAAATTAATTGTTCCGTCCTCGGTTTCTTTAACTTTGAAGTGAACGTAAACTTTTTCTCCTTCTTCTTCGTTCGGTTTGCTACCTTTGAAGAATTCCTTTGCTTTTGCAATCGACCAAACGGTAAGCCCGGAAGTTTGTTCAACCGGGTCGTAGTCAATAAAATAGGCTGCTGCAATTGCAACAAGCACAACCATTATTAAGGTAAGCGCAAAGAGGAACCAAACCGAGCCCAATTTAAAGGCAACAATAATAAAGAACAAAGCGCCGATTCCGGAAATTACGTAAGCGTAAGTTTTTCCGTTCGGCATTGCCTTTAGTTTTGCCGTTATTTTCTGCAACAATCCGTCCGAATAAGTTACCGCAACGCCCACAGCCGAGCAAACAAACAAATTGTACAAGGCGCGGATGTAAGTGTACGGATGAACGGGATCCATTGCTATTCCGTGGTCGAACGGGTGAATGAAAATGTGCGGGTATTCCGCACCGAGAATCATTAAGCCCACACCGCCGAGGAAAGTAGCAATAACGGCAGCGGGAGTAAACCGCTTCCAGAAAATTCCGAGAAAGATTGCCACGACCAAAGGTGGCGTAAGTGTAGAGTGGAAATAGCCGTGCGCTTCGTAAACGGTCGGGAAATTCTTAAATGCAAGCACAGCTATTGCACCGAGAATTGTAATAATGATTGACGACCACCTTGCGGCGCCAAGCTCTTTCTTCTCCTGTTCCAGTTTGGTTTTCTCTTGTTTCTTCAACCAAGCTTTAACGGGACGGTGAATATCGTTAATGTAAATTGCGGCGGTAGCATTAATCAAAGTGTCCACAGTGGACATCAGCGCAGCCGTCAGCGCAGCCATGATGAATCCGAAAACTCCGGGCGAGGCAACAATGTTTGCAACCACTACAAAAATCTGGTCGGGGGAAGTGTTCGGAGGAACAATATCCGGCTTGATGAGGGAAATTGCCTTACCAATCCAACCTGCATTGCCAACCACAATGGCGGAAATAGGAAGCATGAAAAGAACGTTAAATGCCGCTGCTTTCCTTCCTTCGTCAACGCTCTTGGTTGCCATAAAGCGCATTATTAAACCCATGTTCATGAACAGGAATCCTACCGAGCCGGCAACGCCATCCTGCCAGAAAATTCCCACAAAGTTAAAATCCGACGGCTTATTGAAATCCGCAAGCGGGAGCTTCCACGATGTAGGGA
>JALWGH010000031.1 GCA_027013735.1 Melioribacteraceae bacterium | reverse complement strand
AACAATTTATTTTACGATGAATTCGAGCGAGCTGTTTTGCAAGGAATTCGACCCTTACTTTGCTTCGGTTACTTTTTTCAGTAACAACGACATTGTTTGGTACTTTGCCGCAGGGACGCTTGCAGTTGTAATTTTAGGCTCGCTGTTTACAAGAATGTTCTGGTGTAAATATTTGTGTCCACTCGGCGCAATTCAAAATATTTTTATGAATGTGGTGATTGTTGCGGGAGTATTTGTGATTTATTTCGGCGCTAATCTTTTGGGGGCAAACTTAAGTTTGTTTTGGTTGGTGCTTGGAATAATTGCCGTGGGAATGTTTACGGAGGTGTTCTTTAGAAAAAGTTTTATTTTCCCTCTTACGAAAATTAAGAGAAAAACTGATTCTTGTCCCACTTGCCACATTTGTAATCAAAATTGTCCGCAAGTAATTGAAATTGACCAATACGAAACGGTTGACCATATTGACTGTACTTTGTGTACGGATTGCGTTTACCATTGTCCCGTAAAGCAGACGTTGAACATCCGCAAGGTTTCGAAGTTCTCGAAATATCTTGCGCCCGTTGCCACGGTTGTTTTAATTGCCGTGGGAATCAGTCTCTCCGGTTTTTACGAATTTACCACACTCTCGGAACGCTGGGGCGGATTTGAAAAAGTTAAGAACATTGCCGTTTACGAGCAGACGGGATTGAAAAACGTCAAATGCTACGGCAGTTCGCAGGCATTTAAAAGACAAATCCAACACATTAAGGGAATTTACGGCTTGGACACTTACGCATCTTCCCACACCGTAGAAATTTATTACAATCCCGAGGAGATTACTCCGCGTGAAATAAAAAGGGATATTTTCAAACCGGTTAAGCAAAAAATAAGAAGAATCGGCAAAACGGCCCCCGATTCTTTTGCCGTATTGCAAGTGGGGATTAATAACTTTTTCGACAATGTTGATTACTATGATTTGACTTATTTGTTGAGAGACAACAAAGGTGTTTACGGCTTTGAGACACAATTCGGCGAACCCGTTGTGGCTTACATTTTTTACGATTCTACCAAAACAACGCCTGACGAAATTGTTAAAACAATTGAAGCTCCCGAGGCGGTAATAAAATTGCGCGACGGCAGTATTACCAAACACAGCACTAATTTCGAAGCGGTTGACCCTGTTGTTCAAAAGCATTTAATCTCCAAAGCCGAATTGACTAAGAGAATGTTCAAAGCTTACGACAGGCGGTTTAATAAGTACAGTAAGTACAAACCGGAAGAATTGTCCGTGCTTGTTTACACTATGCCGGAAGCGGCTAACAGCTCCCTTTACAGAATGCTGAGCTATTTGACAAGCCATTTATCCAACTGGAAGGGAATCGTTAGGCTAGCTACACGCTTTGACGGAACGCCTAAGGCTTACGTGTTTTTCGTTAAAGAAAAAATTACGCCTGACGAAGTGAAGAAAGCAATTTCTTCCAAAATGTTAAAAGTTCACTTTTCCGACGGTTCGACAAAGAAAGTTAAAAATCCTTTCAGATCGAAACCGGAAGGGAAAATTGTTAGCGCAGAAACTTTATTAAACAATTTTTAAGGAATTCCGGAATGGAATACGCAGTAGAAATTAATAATTTGACACATTATTACGGAAAGAAAAAAGTTTACGAAAATTTAAGTTTTAAAATTCCGAAGGGGAGTATTTTCGGTCTTCTTGGTAAAAACGGAACGGGTAAAACGACTACAATCAATATTCTCAACGGTTTTCTAAAACCGAAAGCAGGGGAGTGTAAGATTTTCGGCGAGGATTCTTACAAGCTTTCTCCGCAAACAAAAGCCCGTGTGGGATTTTTGATTGAAGGTCACGTGCAATATTCTTTTATGAATATTAAACAAATTGAAAAATTTTACTCCCGTTTTTACCCGAAATGGAAAAGCGAAATTTACTGGGAACTGATGTCGAAATTAAAAGTTACCGAAGACCAGAAAATTTCCAAAATGTCGTGCGGGCAGCGTTCTCAAGTGGCGCTCGGTTTGATTTTAGCTCAAGACCCCGATTTGCTTATTCTCGATGATTATTCAATGGGGCTCGATGCCGGCTACAGAAGGCTTTTCCTCGACTATTTAAAAGAATATGCTCACTCTTTGAACAAAACTATTTTTATTACTTCCCACATTATTCAAGACCTTGACGGTTTTCTTCAGGATTGCGTGATACTCGATTATTCCGGCGTGGTAATGGAAACTTCAATCGATTATTTGAAAAACAATTTCCACGGGTATGTTTTCAAAACGGAAGATGAAAATGTGGAGTTACGGAAAGACGAAGTAATTAAAAATTACGAAATATTAAAAAATAAGATTACGGTTTATTCGTTTGCAAGCGCCGAAGAAGTCCAAAAATACTTGGACGAAAAAGGAATCAAGTATTTTGATTTCGAGGAATTGCAG
The DNA here is from genome assembly GCA_027013735.1 of Melioribacteraceae bacterium. Lineage (GTDB taxonomy): Bacteria > Bacteroidota > Ignavibacteria > Ignavibacteriales > Melioribacteraceae > WFQV01. The sequence goes on along the minus strand of JALWGH010000031.1, from coordinate 15,075 downwards.
ATGGATTTGGAAGATGCCTTCATCGGTTTAACCGGAAAATATTAAGGAGTAAATATGTTTAAAGCATTGGCTTACAAAGAATGGTTGAAGGTCAGATGGGCTTATGCCATTTCTTTCCTGATCGGGCTAATCGTTCTGTTGGTAATTAATTTGAATATGCGTGCTATTGTTGAATTTAACAATGCTAACACGATTTGGAATTACATCGTATTCAAAGGCTATATGTTCTTTTCACAACTTGAATACATTCCGATTTTAGTGGCTTTGATTTTAGGGTTTGCCCAGTTTTTGCCCGAAGTGCAAAATTTGAGACTGAAGCTCTCGTTGCACTTGCCCCTTAAAGAAAACAGCACCTTGTTGTTTATGTTGACTTACGGTTTTTTATTGTTGCTTAGTCAATACATTGTTTTTGCAATCTTACTAACTTTAATTTCCGTTAAGTTTTTCCCTTCGGAAATTACGGTTGCAATGTTGATTACCGTAGTCCCGTGGTTCTTAGCCGGAATGGCTACTTATTTTGTTGTTTCCGTAACATTAGTCGAGCAGCTCTGGTTGCGTCGAATCATCATTGCGATTTTCGGATTCGGATTTATTGATATTCTGATGTCGGGAGACAGCTACGGTCAATACCTTTACGTCATTCCGCATTACGTCATTTTCACATTACTGCTCGGATATTTGATTATTCTTGCCGGTTTCAGATTTAAGAGGGGGGTAAGATGAAAAAATCTGCACGTATTTCCCGCTACATTTTGATTTTACTTATTATTTTTATTTCGGCTATTATCATTCCGAAATATTATTGGCTGATGTTTGCTAAAAATGTCAAAGCTCCGATGGTTTATTACAGTTCCATTAAGAAGCAATTCTTGGTTACAAAAATAGAAAACAAAAAATACGTCAGGGAAGATGCCGAAGGGCACGTACTTACCCGAAAACAGTTTGAGAGATTGACGCCTTTGTTCAGTTTCCGTCAGCTTATTTTCAGGGATGAAATGCCCGATACCGTTGACGGAATGCCAATGGATTACAAACAATTAAAGCGTAATTACATTTATTTGAGTTTGAGACCGGACGACATCTACTATTACAATATTGATTTGTACCCCCTTATTGAAGCAAGACCGGATGGTCCCGAACTGCAAATCCCGAACGAATTTTTTAGAATTAAGAACAAGTTCGAATTTATTGATTGCGAGACGAACAAAATTTTACCGAAGTTAAGTGCAAGGTTTAACAGGGCATTAATAAAAGCAGGATTTACTTTTCCCGCAGTTAAATATTTTGGTAATCCTACTAACATGAAACCTTTTGACGACGGTTATTTTGTCCTTGACAGTAAAGGAAAACTTTTCCATTTAATGAGAATTCACAACCGTCCGTACGTCAAGGAAGTTTCCATTCCCGACGACATTAAAATTGAATACATTCTTGTAAAGGAACTTGAACTTAAAGAGTTTCACGGTTTGTTGGTTTCCAAGGACAATCGTTTGTTCATTATTTCAAGAGACCATTACAAAATTATTCCTTTGCCTTCGAAGGGTTACGACAGAAAGACAATGAAAGTAAAAATAATGGGGAATTTGAAATACAGAATAATTTCCCTCGTTGCCAAAGACAGCATAATTGCTTACGTAACCGACAGGCAATACAATTTAATCGATACTTACAAAAGCAAATGGACTTCGAATATTAAAAGTCCTGCGGGGAAAGTATTGTCCGTTGTTACTCCTTTCTCACTGAAAACAACTTCAAAAAATTCGGAATTTATTGATTTCTATTTTTCTTTTCATAGTTGGTACGCAATAATTTTTAATCTTCTTCTTGTTGCTTTAACTGTGTACCTGCTCAAGAAATACCAAGGCAGGGAAATTAAATCTCAGTTAATTGACCTGTTGGTTGTTTTGGTAACGGGAGTTTACGGGCTACTTGCCGTACTTTTAATTCGGGAAGAAAGTTAATTTATTTTTGATTAAAAGCAGCTCACAAGGCTGCTTTTTTTATTTGAATGGACAAATAGCAGATAACAGAGAACAGAGAACGGAGAACAGAGACAGCTGTGCCGTTCCTACGGAACTCATTTTAACATTTTTGTTTGTTGCTACAAAGATGTCGCCCCGCAGGGGCTCAAATTAAAAAATTTTTAATTCTTAATTCTTAATTTTTAATTAGTCTGTCTCGCCTCTCGCGTCTAGCGTCTTGCGAAAAACACCTGTCACGGCGTAGCCTGAGCAAATCGAGGGCGAAGACGGACCCGTCGCGCCATAGTCAAGCGAAGCGCAGACGGCGGCGGATTTCTTATTTCTCGTTTCTTCTTTCGGAACAGATTTAAAATCGGTGGCAAAATATTATCATTGTATTTTTGTTTAGAATGTTTTGCTCTTAAAACTTGAACCCTTTCAGGGTTCTTCTTTAATTTTGATTCTTTTTGCTATCTACATTGAATCCCTTCGGGATTCTTTCTGAAACAGTATTAAAAAGCATTCTGCTCTTTCCCGTAAGAAAAAGAAAGTTGTCTATCTGAAAAATGGTTTTTGTAACATAGATTGCTTGCAATCCGCGTTACAGCTTATTGGCAACTATACGACTCCCGACTTAGTCGGGATCGAATGTAAATAGAAGAAAATAGAGGAAAGACAAACCGATGCCGAAGGTATCGAAGAAATTAAATTTCAATTATTTACGGTTTGTGTTTAGGCTCTTGCGTATTGCATTTAACCATTTCTTATTTCTGGTTTCTTATTTCTTCTATTTTTTGCCACCAAATTTAAACTTGTACCCTTCTTTCTTATTTTACCACCTTTAGCCCTTATTTCAACTAAGTTTCTCCTTTGTAATTAACCTGAAAATTATCTAAAATTAAAGTTTGTATTTATTTCATTTTTCAAAGAAAAAACTAATGCTAAAATTAAATAAACATCAGAAAATATTTAAAGAACAAATAGAAAGTAAAAATAAGAAACAGACTAAACGACCCGAGTGGTTAAAAGTAAAACTACCCGCAGGTGAAAACTACAGCGAAGTTTACGAACTGATGCGCAAAGCGGAACTGCACACTGTTTGCGAAGAAGCCCGCTGTCCTAATATTTCCGAGTGTTGGAATCACCGCACTGCGACTTTCATGATTTTAGGGGATACCTGTACGCGTAGCTGTGGGTTTTGCAATGTTAAACTCGGCATTCCTAATAAAGTGGATTGGGACGAACCCCGGCGTGTTGCAGAATCCGTTAAGCAGCTCGGGCTTCGTCACGCTGTGATTACTTCCGTGAACAGGGACGAACTTTACGACGGCGGGGCTTCCGTTTTTGCCGAGACGGTTCGTTTGATTCGTGAAAAAATGCCGCATTGCACCGTTGAAATTTTAATTCCAGATTTCAAAGGGGAAGAACATGCCTTTGAAATAATAATGAAAAATCCTCCCGATATTCTTAACCACAATTTGGAAACCGTTAAACGTCTTTACCATGCCGTACGTCCGCAGGCAAAGTACGAGCGGAGCCTTGAAGTGTTGAAATGGTTTAAAGAACAGGGCTTGAGGACTAAAAGCGGAATAATGGTTGGCATTGGAGAAAACAACGAAGAAGTGCTCGACCTAATGCACGATTTGAGAAAAGTTAATTGCGATATTCTTACAATAGGACAATATTTACAACCCACAAAAGACCACTTGCCGGTCGATAGATTTGTAACTCCCGAAGAATTTAAAATGTTCGAAGAAGAAGGATTAAAAATGGGATTTATGGCTGTTGAATCGGGTCCGCTTGTTCGGAGTTCTTACCACGCAGATAAACACGCCTCTGATTTACGGAGATAATTTTTCGTATTTCTTGAAAAGAAAAGAAAAAGAAATTAAATTGAATTTTGTTTTAAATGAAATATTAATAAACCGCACAGAGATTTAATGAAAAACATTTTTGTCTTTTTATTTGCCTTGTCGTCCCTTGTCTTTTCGCAAAGTCAATATCGCGGAATTAAAAAACAAACCGATGACGACAATTCAAAGTACACTAACGTTGGCAACATTGGTTTGACCGTTACCAACTTTGGTACTTACGGTCACGGTTTTAGTTTGTGGCCCGAGCAGCCTTCCTGCGAGTATCCCCTCGGCAGCGGCATCGAGCATATTTTTGACGGAGGACTTTGGGTCGGAGGTTTTATTGCAAACGATTCCCTCGGCAGCGGACGCAGCGGCCCCTTTGTTACTACGGGCGCTGTTGACGCAGCTTCGGTTGCTAATCGTGGCGGAGGTTGGGAATTTACCAACCAGCCCGGCTCGCTTGTGAAGGAGCGTTCCTCCTTAATAGATTCACGTTTCTTTTCGCCTCAAGCCGTGTCGCATCAGGATTTTGTAATGGACTACGTGGACACCAACCGCACGCTTAGCAACGGTGAGTTGATTGTTGATCACGTCCCGCTCGGACTTGCAGTTCATCAGGAAACTTACGCATGGAATTTTACATTTGCAAACTTCTTCGTAATAATGAACTACTGGATTAAAAACGTTTCCGACAAATACATTGACAGCGTTTACATTGGTTTGTGGACTGACACCGTTGTGCGCAACACTAACATTACTTCGCCGAGAATTGGCGCAGCGTTTTACAACAAGGGCGGAAACGGTTACATCGATTCTTTGCACGTGGCTTACGAATTTGATGCTACGGGCGACATCGGTTTTACTGACAGTTACATCGGAATTCAGTTCTTAGGCGCAAACGCGCATTACGACAGCGTGAATTTTGTTAGCTGGCAGTACAAGAACACAACCGACCCGAACTTTTTTGCACCGCGAACAGACATTAAACGTTACGACAAAATGGCAGGATATTTCGGCGGTTCAAACCGCTGGTCTTCCGGCATTCGACATGACGATTTGAAGAAGCCAAGTAACCGCTCGGTTTTGATTACGGCTGGACCATTTAAAACCATTGCTCCAGGAGATTCCGTGAATGTTACGTTTGCAATTGTCGCGGCAAAAAAATACGGAAACGACCCCGCGGCTTACGACACCGACATCCAGAAAAAAAATCTCTACTCCAACGCCGGCTGGGCGCTTAGAGCTTACAACGGCGAGGACAAAAACGGTAATGGAGTTTTAGACCCGGGAGAAGATTTGGACGGCGACGGAAAAATTACGCGCTACATCCTTCCCGCTCCGCCCAAAAGCCCCGTTGTGAAAGTTGTTCCGATGAACCGGAAAGTTGTAATCTATTGGAACAAACGCTCGGAATATTCCGTTGACCCGATTTCGGGTAAAAAGGATTTTGAGGGTTACAGAATTTACCGCACGAATGCCGGCTTCGATTTAACTGCTTCTCAAGATTTACAAAAAGCGCTTATTCAAATAGCCGAGTTCGACAGCATTGACGGAATCGGTTACAATACCGGTTTTGACTACATTAAACTTGATAAACCAGTTACTTTCAAAGGCGATACGACAAAATACTATTACAAATTTGAAATTGACGGCTTGCTGAACGGCTGGGAATATGTTTATTCCGTAACCGCTTTCGACAAAGGCGACCCGGCAAATAACCTCGGCAGTTTGGAATCAAGTAAATTGGCTAATGCAATTAAAGTACTGCCGGGCACTTTGCCTACTTCCGATCCGAACGTTAAAGTTGGAGTTTACCCCAATCCTTATTACGGAAATGCTTACTGGGACGGCAGTTCGGAGAGGTTGAGGAAAATTTATTTTTACAATTTACCGCAAGATTGTGAGATTACAATCTACACGCTCTCCGGCGATGTGGTGAAAAGAATTCATCACACCGCTGCAAGCAACGGCTCCAATTTGCGTTGGTTCGAAACTTTCTCGAAAGACCAAAGCCAAAAGATGACCGGAGGAGAAGAGCCGTGGGATTTGATTACCGACGGCGATCAGGCGATTGCAACGGGGATGTACCTTTTTACGGTTAAGGACAACTCGAACGGAAATATTAAAACAGGAAAATTTTTAATTATTAAATAAAGGAGAAGTTATGAAGCTCAAAATTTTTACAGTGTTCATGATTTTCGCTTTTGCGAATATTTTTGCACAAGATTATCCCGAGGTTTCGGTGCGCGACATTCAGTTTATTCCCGATAGTTTGCTTGCCGTTAGCCCTCACGATTATGCTTCACCGTTGAACAAGGATACGGTAGTAATTACAGGCGTAGTAATGAATGCACCTTTCCGTTACGATGATCCTAATACGGCGGTTTTGCACGTTGGCGGCGCAGGATTTTATTTAAGAGACACAAGCGACAACGAGTGGTCCGGAATTATTGTTCGCCAGAACGGAATTAGCTCTGCCGCGTTTAATGCAATCGATACGGCAATGGTTGTTAAAGTTACCGGCGTTGTTAATGAATACTACACAACCACGCAGTTTAATTTAATTAAGTTCGAAGCCGAAGACGTTGTAGATTTCAAAAACGAACGCCCCAAACCGATTGTGCTTTCAATCTCGGATTTTGTTAATCCCGACGGCACTCCGAAATACGAAATGGAAAAATACGAAGGAATGTACGTCGAGATTCGTAACGTAACGGTTACGGATGAAATTTCCGTCGGCTCGGGTAGCTTCGGAATTTTTGACGAGAACAATTTGCACATGTACGTAGGCAATCAATCCGATTATTACCGTTACACATTGCCCCCGCCGTTAGCCGGTACAAAAATAGAGTACATTCGCGGATTCATTGAAACACGTACTAATCTTGACAACGGCTGGTTTATGATTGACCCGATTTACCCGGACGATATTAAATACGGCAGTAATTTGCCTCCCCGCGTATCTCAAGTTAAACGCGATGCCGCTTTGGTTTCGCCTCAACAGTCGGTTACGGTTACGGCAAAGGCAACCGATGTTGACGGCTCGCTTCAAAAAGTTTGGTTGGTTTACCGATTCAATTTAACTACACAGGACTCGGTTGAAATGTCTCCCGTTACCGCAGGGGATTCCGTTTACACCGGTACAATTCCCGCACTTGGAGACACGGGTTTGGTTGACTACTACGTTCGTGCAGTTGACGACGCGGGTTACTCTACAACAAGTCCGAACAATCCTGACAACGGCAGATTCTTTTACAAAGTGCTCAGCCGTCCTTTAACAATTCAGGATGTTCAGTACACACCGTTTAACTCCGGCTACAGCGGTTACAACAGTTTTACCGTTACCGTTCGGGGTGTTGTAACGGCGGACACTTCCGACTTCGGTACGATGGTTTACATTCAGAACGGAACGGGACCGTGGAGCGGAATTCAGCTTTTCGGAACCGAGCCGTTGAAACTTCACAAGGGAGACGACGTTACCGTAACTGGTTACGTTAACGAATCGCACGGACTTACGAGACTGGAAGATATTAATGACCCGTCGCAAGTGGTTGTGAATGCTACGGGAGTTGACCTTCCCGCCCCGACCGTTTTAACGACGGACGTAATTGACCTTTCCGCTTCAGGCACTCAGCCTGCGGAGCAATACGAGAGCGTGTTAATTCAGTACAACAATGTTACCGTTGTTGACGACAACGCCGACGGAGATTCCGGTCCCGATCAAGGAACGGGAGGCAACAGGAATTACGGCGAAATGTTAGTTGCCGATGCTTCCAACATTGCTACAAGAGTGGAAACTCAGGATGGAAATCATCCGTACAACAACTATTGGGATGCTTCGCAAGCAGACAGCCCTTACAGAATTAAAACCGGCGACCACTTTGACGCATTGATTGGAATACTCTACTACTCTTACGGAAATTACAAATTAGACCCGCGTAACATTAACGACTTTGTCGGCTTTACCGGCGTTAATAAAGTTTCCAACGATTTACCCTCTAAATACGAACTTTCGCAAAATTACCCGAATCCCTTTAACCCCTCGACGGTAATTAAATATTCCATTCCCAAAGCGGGAACGGTAACGTTAAAAGTGTTTAACGTTCTCGGCAAAGAAGTTCGTACTTTGGTAAACAACTACCAGAGCCCGGGTTCTTATTCCGTAACTTTCGAAGCAAAGGGACTTGCTTCCGGGCTTTATTTCTACAGCTTGAAAGCCGGTAATTTTGTCTCGGTAAAGAAGATGATGCTTATTAAATAAATTAAAGGAGCGGCTTTGCCGCTCCGTTCTTAAAATAATTTTCGAATGGAAATGTTAAGAAAAATTCTGATTTTCGGTATTTTGTTTAGCGCCTTATTTTATTGGGGATGCAAGGAGTCGATTACGGATAACCCCGTGCCTAATAAGGCTCCGAACACTCACTTGTTTCTTTTCCCGGACAGCACAATCAGCAAACAAAAAAGCCGTTTGCAGGTGCACTGGTGGGGCGACGACCCCGACGGAATTGTTGTTGGCTATTATTTCAAGTGGGAGGGAATCGATTCGACGTGGAATTTTACTACGAAGAACGATTCAATCTTTTCCTTGCCGATAGGTTCAAAGGACACTACTTTCCGTTTCCTTGTTGTTGCTGCGGACAACGACGGCAACAATAAATACGATGCGGAAGTAATTCGTAATAATATTAACTTCGGACCCGAGCCGTTTACGGACGAAAACGGCAACGGCAAATACGACGAAGGTGAAAACTTTGTTGACATCGGCAACATCGATCCCACGCCTGCACAGCAGGAATACCCGATTAAGAACAGCACGCCAACGGTTAAATGGTCAAAGGAAACAATTCTGCCGAGGGAATCTTTTCCAGTAATGACGCTGGGTTGGGACGCCGAAGACCTTGACGGCAATTCCACCATTGTCAGCATTAACCTTGCGCTCAACGACACGACTCAAAACATTGTCAGTCTTGAAGGTTCGGTTAGACTTGTAACTTTACTCGGCGTTAATTTGGATTCCCCCTCTCCCGAAATGAAAATTTTGATTGACGGTTCCGAGGATAAAGTGAATCCGGTTAACCTTAAGAATTTGAAACTCGACGATTTTAATAAAATTTACGTTCAGGCAATTGACATCTCCGGCGCAAAGTCGGAATTTGTTCCTCTGCCGGATACGGGTTCTACGTGGTTCATTAAAAAGCCAAAAGGCAAATTGTTAATCATTGACGATTACCCGGGCAACTCAAATGCCGAAAGCTTTTACGAAAGCCGGTTCGACGCTGTGCACAACGGAGCCCTTGCAGGTAAGTACGACGTGCTGGACCTCGAGCAAACAAAATTGCCTTACGAGTTTTTGACTTTTGTTGAAACGGTTAAATTGTTCGATTACGTTTTTTGGTATTCCGGCTCAACGCCCACGCTCGATTTGGCAAATCTCGTAACGCTAAAATATTTGCAAGGCGGCGGGCACATTGCTTTCTCGATGACGTTCGAAGATTCCTCCACGGCTTTCCCGTTCGAATTGGCAACTCTGCAAAACTTTTTGCCGGTAGATTCGCTCGGGCAAGAAGACCCCGTGCCTTTCCTGTTGAAGGGAGCGAACGTTCTGCCAAGCGATTCGACAATTGATTACCCGCAATTAAAAACCTCAAGCACAACGGGGTTTGTCCGTACTTTTTACCCGAGCTCGTTGACGGCTTATTCCGTTTACGACATTTCGAGCAAACAAATTAACGGGCACATTGCCGTAATGAACAACACTAAAAATTTGTTCTTCATCGGCTTGCCGTTGCATTTGTGCAACGGGATTGAAGGCAGTTTGCAGAAATTTTTTGACAAATTATTTTTTGACGATTTCGGATTGCAACCATGAGAAAGTTTATTGCAATTATTCTTTTAAGTTTTCCGTTGCTAATCTTTGCCCAGCAGGGCAAAGGTAAGTTAACGGGAAAAATAACGGACGCAAAATCCGGCGAACCCTTGCCGGGAGTTAATATTCTCTTAAAAGGAACTTACTACGGAGCGGCGACGGATTTTAACGGTAAGTATTTTATTAATGGAATTGCTCCGGGCACTTACACTGTTGACGTTTCCTTAATAGGTTACAAAACAATGGAATACACCGGCATCAAAATAGTTGCCGGAAAGACTTTGAGGCTCGACGTTAAAATGCAGGAGACCGTTTTAACTCTGGGGCAGGACGTTGTGGTAGTTGGCGACAAGCCGCTTGTGGACGTCGAGGAAACCCAAAGCATCCGTTCAATTACCAAAAAAGACATTGAAGTTGCCTCGGTTGAAAACGTTAAAGACGTTGTTGCCCAGCAGGCAGGCGTTGTGGAATCCGACCACGAAATTCACATTCGCGGCGGGCGCTCTTACGAAAACGCATTTTTGTTAGACGGCGTTTCCGTGCAAGACCCGCTTGCAGGAACGGGATTCGGCTTGCAATTGAGCTCCAATGCAATTGAGGAAGTGCAGGTAATTACAGGCGGATTCAATGCCGAATACGGACAGGCTACTTCGGGAATTGTTAACGTGCGCACGCGCGAAGGTTCGGACAATTACAGCGGTTCGGTGTTTTACAGGCGGGACAATTTGGGTAATAAAAATTCCTACCACGTTTTTAACACGGACATTTTGGAAGCTAACCTGAGCGGTCCTGAACCGATTACAAAATATTTTTTGCCTGCGTTAGGATTAAAAATTCCCGGAGATTTAACTTTCTTCGGTAGCTTTTACATGGGGCTTACGGACGGAATTACACAAGGCTATTACAAGCCGACGGCAAAACAGCTTTATTCTTCTACATTTTACGGAACGCGTTTTGCGCCGCGCTCTTCAAACAGTTGGTTTTGGATGGGTAAATTAACTTACAAAATTAGCCCGACGATGAAGTTGGTTCTTTCTTACAACCAATCGGTAAACATTAATCAAAACTCACAGTCTTTGCAGGCAAATCTCGAGTATGTTGAACCGAGTCCGGGCTACCAATATTCTTTCCAGAAAATTTTGGACAATGCAAACACGTTTACGCACAATAACAAATACACTTCGCTAAGTTGGACGCACACGCTCAACGCAAAAACGTTCTACGAACTAAAGTTGAATCATTTCTTCTCCAATTTAAGAGCGGACGCCAACGGAAAATATTGGACGGAATACACCGAGCCGAAGGACATCGTAACGTTCCCGATTGAATATTACAACAAGGACCGTGACACGGTCGGCGTAATTCCCGGAGACGGCTTTTGGGACGTGGGCAATCCGTTCACTTGGCGCGACCACTTTATTGACGAGTATTCCATTAAAGGCGACCTGACGAGTTTCTTTAACGAAAAGAACAAGTTTAAAACCGGTTTCAATATGGTCTTTCAGGAAATGCAGGTTGTTGACATTTACAAACCCTGGATTGGCACAATGGGTTTGAACAACGATATTTACAAAGTTTACCCTGCTCACGGCGCTTTTTACGCGCAGGACAATGTGAACTTCGAAGGAATGATTTTGAACTTCGGTTTGCGCCTTGATTACTGGTTCCCGGGCAAATACGTTGACGATGCGGTAAACAATCCCGAGGTTGTAACCATTCCCGACGAAGTGCGCAAGCGTTACCACGAGGACACATTTAGCTGGTTCGGCGGCAGGCGTTGGAAGGCGAGGCTTAGCCCGAGGTTGGGAATTTCCCACCCGGTTACTAACAACCAAATTTTGTTTTTCTCTTACGGACACTTTTCCAAGTGGCCCCGTCCGCAGTTTGTTTACGCAAAGCTTAGTCCCACAAATGCAAAGTCCTCGTTCCAGAAATTCGGTAACCCTGATTTGAATCCCGAAACTACCGTTGCTTACGAACTTGGTTTGAAAACGCAATTTACTCAAAACGACGTGTTGACCGTAACGGCTTATTACAAGGACATTTTTGATTACATCAGAACCCGTACGGCAAAAGTGCGCTCGGCAAGGTTTGCTTCCAAAACTTTTATTACTTACGCAAACCTCGATTACGCACGCTCGCGAGGAATTGAATTGGAATACAAAAAGAGAATAGGGAAGTGGTTCAACGGAATGCTTTCTTTCTCTTACTCAATCGTTACTGGCAAAAGTTCCTCTGCGGACGAAGGCGTGCTTATTCTCCGCCACGACCTTACCGAATCGATTAAGGAGCAGTACGTACAGTGGGACAGACCGATTACCGCAAGTATGAGTTTTAATTTTTACATTGAAAAGAACAAACCTCTTTTCGGATTCGGCAAGGGAATTTTGGACGACATTAATTTTTACACCAGAATATTTTTCGAATCGGGCAAAAGGTACACGCCCGCAATTTTTACCGGCAGTTACACCGAAAACGGCAGACCGGAATACGTAACGGACAGAAGCAACCGTTACGGCGCAATCGGCGACAACTGGTTCTGGATTGATATGAACATCGAAAAATATTTCAGTCTCGGCGGACTTAAGTTTTCTTTCAAGGTGGAGATTAACAACTTGCTCGATACGAAAAACTCGGCAATTATTAACCCTGTTACTGGCAAGGCTTATGAATACGGCGACCCGACACCTCTTACTTGGAACGACCCGCTGTATCCTGACTTACAAGCGCCGATTAAGCCGTATCCGTTTAACCCTGCAAGATACTTGACCCGTAGAAATATTAAATTTGGAATAGGAATTAGATTTTAACAAGAGAATAATTTTAATTTAAAAATAAACCGAAATGAAGAGAATATTTTTAACATTATTTGTTGCTTTGATTTTTAGCGCTGTTAGTACGCGGGCGCAATTGTTCCCGACGCTTGGCGGACAAAGAGCCGGTATTTCAACCGCACAGTTTTTAAAGATTGGAGTAGGCAGCCGCGCTACGGCAATGGGAGACGCTTTCGTGGCGGTTGCAAACGACGTTAGCGCTTTGTACTGGAATCCCGCGGGCGTGGTTCAATCCCAACAAAACGAAGTAATCTTTTCCCACAACCAGTGGCTTGTGGACATTTCCCACGAGTTCCTCGGCGGGATTTACCATTTTTCGGACAACGACGCCATCGGCGTTTCGCTTACGGCATTACACATGCAAGATATGCCGGTTACAACCGAGGTAATGCCATTTGGAAACGGGCAGTATTTTTCGTTCGGGGATTTTGCTGCAGCGGTAACTTACTCCCGGAAGATGACTTCGCAGTTTAGTTTCGGTGCGTCAATCCGTTACGTCGAGGAGACGCTTGACAAACTTAAAATGCGTGGCGTAATGATTGATTTGGGCACTTATTACTGGACGGGGCTCGGCAGCACACGTTTTGCCGTTGCAATTACGAATTTCGGCAACCAAATGGCGCCTGACGGCAAAGTGGTGCTTTTCGGTCACAGGGAAAAATCTTCGTGGCAGTCCTTTTCCCCTCCGACTATTTTCAGAATAGGTTTTGCTTTCGAACCGTTGCAGACGAACACGCAGAGGATTACCGCTTCCGTGCAGTTGAACCACCCGAACGACAACAGCGAAAATGTTTCGACGGGATTGGAATATTCGTGGCGGAACATTCTCTTTTTACGCGGCGGTTACAAGTTTAATGTTTCCGAACAAAATTACACTTTCGGCGCGGGCGTTCATCTGCCGGTAGGAATTGCGGACGTTACGGTGAATTACGCTTTTGCCAATTTTACGCGTCTCGGCTCGGCGCACAGATTTTCAATTATTTTGGGATTTTAAGAGATGAAGAAAGTTTTATTGCTTGTTTTGGCAGGATTACTGATTTACTCGGGGTGCGACGACAAGTTCCAAATTCCGAACATTCCCAACGAGCAGGCGGGAAACATTAGCGACACGATTTACGTTAAGCAAAACCCCGACTGGACGGGCTTCAACAAGCCCGAGGATATTATTGTGGGGCACGAACCGTTTATTTATGTTGCCGATACTTACAACGACAGGATCGTGATGATGAACGTTGCGGGACAAGTGCTGGGCGCCAAAAAGATTAAGCACCCTGTTGCGCTTGCTCAGGATTACCGCCTTAATTTGATTGTGTGCGCTAAGTTCGACACAACGATTAACGGTCAGCCGGCTTCGTTCAGCGCCGTTTACAAAATAGATTTGGTCTCCGCAGGACACATTATTTCCCAAGCTAAGATGACAAGACTCCTGCCTCAAAATCCTTCAATCGACCCGTTTGCGTTTAGCCGACCGGACAGAGAATACACCGGCGTGACGGTTTTTTACGACAATTCCTTTTACGTTTCGAGAAAAGGTCCCGTTAATTCCAATCCTGTTGACAGGGACAATGCGATTCTTCACGTGGAAGAAAAAACTTCTCCTTACACGGGCAGGGACACATTGTACATCAGTAAAATTGCCGGCTTGGCTGCGGAAGGCACCGGCTTAATGTCCGCAAATCAAATTAGCTCTCTTAAATCTTTCGGGCGTCACAATTTCGATTTTATTCTTACTCTTGTGGGCGAAAACAGTTTTAAGGTTCAGTGGCTTCATTACGTCAACACAATGGATTTTCAAGGTTACCAAAGTCAATTACAGCCGTTTAATTCCGATATGATGGCGGTTAACAGATTCGGTAAACCGGAAGGCGTAACCATTGACAATAAAAACAATATCTTTGTAGCCGACGCCGAAAAGGACAGCATCTTCAAGTTTAATTCTTTTGGAGAAGAAATGGAATCTTTCGGCGGAGCGGATGTTTTTAATCATCCCCACGCCGTAGCCTTTTACGACCGGACACTTTACGTTGCCGACACGGACAACAACCGGATTGTCCGCTACATTCTTTCAACCGAAATAGACTAAAGGAAAAATAATGAAGAAATTTTTGTTGACATTTTTTGTCGTGGTTAGCGTTGCGTTTGCTCAAACCGTAACGCCGATAATAAATTTGCACCAAAACGATTCGAACGGAAGTCCCGTAATGCTCGACCAAACGGTAACCGTGAACGGAATTGTAACGGCAGCTAACCAGTTTGGCAACAGCGGTCCGGGCGCCATTCAAGACGCAAGCGGCGGCGTAATGGTTTACGGCAGCAGTTTTGCAAATGCCGTGGAAATAGGAGATTCCGTTACGGTAACCGGTAAAGTTACCTTGTACAACGGTTTGGTAGAGCTTGGTTACATTTCTGCCGTTCAGGTTCACGGCAAGGGACATTCGGTTGCTCCAAAGATAATGACGCTGGCGGAAATACGTGCCGAAAAATGGAACGATGTTGAAGAAGACGAAGGCAGGTTGGTGCGCGTTAACGGAGTTACAATTTCCGGCTCGGGCTATTTC
>JALWGH010000030.1 GCA_027013735.1 Melioribacteraceae bacterium | reverse complement strand
TATAAGAAGACTTTTAGACCTTGGGTTATCCGAAAGAGAGGCAAAAGTTTATATGACGTTGCTGACTAAAAAAATGTTTACAGCGTCAGAGCTACAAAGCAGTGTTGATATACCGAGGACAAAGATATATGAAATTTTACAAAGAATGATTAATCGCGGGCTTTGTGTTAAAAGACAGATAGGGAAAAATAAAATTTATGAAGCCGTAGATCCGGAAACAGCTTTTCAAGTGATTATTGATAACTATCAAGAAGATCTAAACAGGAAAAAGGAAATTGTAAAGGAACTTAACGAAACACTTATGCCGGTTTTTGAACAAAACAAAGACAGCGTTAATCCCTTGGATTATATTGAAGTATTAAATGAAGATAATCTGATTCATAAAAAATATTTGACATATGTGAAAAATACAAAACATGAATTATTTACTTTTAACAAAGCCCCATACGCATCCGGCACAAAACAAAAAGCAAAAGAACAACGTGACGTGCTATTTGACTTTTTAAAGAGGGGTGGAATCAGTAAAGGGCTTTACCCTAAAAATGAATTTGCTCAATATGGATGGATGTTTAAAAAAGAAATGCAACACCATAAACTAGGACACCAGGGTAGAATTGTAGATGAAGTTCCGGTAAAGATGATCATTTTTGATGATAAAGCCGTTATGTTTGCTTTGAATGGGCCGGAAAGTTTAGGCGCTAAGTTAACCATGATTACAATTGAACATAGTGACATAGTAAAGGCTAGTAAAATATTATTTAATCATTTATGGGAAAAAGGAATATCATTTGACGAAATTAAAGATGAAACAAGTTAAAATTCAAATAAATTTATTTTAAACTAACAGAGAGGAAATAATGAGCAAAATTTATTTTTCATTAACAGTACTTATTTTGTTTACTGTTTACATTTATCCCCAAACTAAACAACCGAATAAAAGTAAATTTCAAATAAAGAAAGAAGGTTTTTTTGAAACTCATATTTTAAAATCAATTGAAGAATTTGAGAAACCCAAGGTTGCCAAGAAAAAAATCTTCAGAGTTGATTTGAAGGATAATCCCGATTTACCGAAATCTCCAAGTGAATTTCATTCTTATTGGCATAACCCTCCGGAACCTTTAGGTAATCATGGAATATGTTGGGATTTTGCAGCAACTTCATTATTTGAATCTGAGATTTATCGTTTAACGAAAAAGAAGGTCAAGCTATCTGAAATGTGGGTAGCTTATTGGGAATATGTTACAAAAGCTTCTGCCTTCGTTGATAGCCGCGGAAAAACTCGATTTAGTAGAGGTTCCGAATTCAATGCACTAAAAAGAATTTATAAAAAGTACGGTATCGTTCCTCAAAAGGATTATACCGGACTCAAACCGGGACAAGAATTTCCCAATCGAGCGAGAATGTTTAAGGAAATGAAAGAATATTTGAATTCAGTTAAAAGAGATAATGCTTGGAGTAAGAAAATTGTTATTACAACAATAAAATCTATTTTGGAAAGATATTTAGGTAAGCCACCCAAATCAGTTATGGTTGGCAATAAGGTATATACACCGAAAGAATATTTAAATGATTATTTGAAATTTAATGTTGACAATTATGTAAGTATTCTTTCCTTAGAAGAAAAACCTTTCTATGAAAAAGTTGAGTACCCGGTCCCTGATAATTGGTGGCATTCTAAAGAATATTATAACGTTCCGATTAAGGATTTTATGAATGCAATTAAAAAGGCTGCCAAGAATGGATATACAATGGCTTTTGAAGGTGATGTTTCGGAGCCGGGTATTATTCGGGAGCTCGATGTTTGTGTGGTCCCTTCGTTTGATATCCCTTCTTCATATATTGATGATAATGCAAGAGAATTAAGATTTAATAATCATACGACAACGGATGACCATGGCATTCATATGGTTGGATATCTGAATAAGAATGGACAAGATTGGTACCTGATTAAAGATGCCGGAGATCCTGCTTTTGATGGACGTTTTAAGGGATATTTTTTCTTTAGTAGTGACTATGTGAAATTAAAAATGTTAGCGGTAATGGTACATAAAGATGCAGTTAAGGATTTATTAAAAAAATTTGCTGAATAAAATATGTAGTATGATGTAGTATGGTCATAATAAATTAAAATTGAACAACTTTAGAGTTTTAAAATTTAAGGAAAAGTGACATGGGAACTTTAGAAGAGTATTTTAATCAATATCGTCAAAATATAGTTGGTATTAACCAGACATTTAAAACTCCTTATGGCGAAAAAAAAATAGTTTATACTGATTGGATTGCTAGCGGGAGATTATACAAACCTATTGAAGAAAAGATGTTAAACACATTTGGACCTTTTGTGGGGAATACTCATACCGAGACGAGTGTAACAGGTACTCTTATGACAAAAGCATATAATCAAGCAAGGCAAATTATTAAAAACCATGTAAATGCTAACGAAAGGGATGTCCTGATTTTTGCCGGTTACGGAATGACGGCAGCAATAAATAAATTTCAAAGGCTTTTAGGACTTCGTTACCCCGAGCAATTGGAAACTTACATTAACATACCTAAAAATGAGAGACCGATTGTTTTTGTTACGCATATGGAACATCATTCAAATCAAACCAGTTGGGAAGAAACTATCGCAGATTGTGAAATAATTAAGCCTGATCAAAATGGCTTGGTTGATCCAAATTACTTAATTGAATTGTTAGAAAAATATAAAGACAGGAGATTAAAAATCGGCTCGTTTACTGCCGCTTCAAATGTAACGGGTATTCAGCCTGATTATCATAAACTTGCAAAAATAATGCATGAACATGGCGGGTTATGTTTTGTCGATTTTGCCGGTGCTGCTCCGTATGTTGATATTAATATGCATCCGGCGGACCCATTGGAAAAGCTTGACGCCATATTCTTTTCACCACATAAATTTTTAGGAGGCCCTGGCAGCTCGGGGGTTCTGGTTTTTGATTCAAAATTATATAACAGAAAAGTTCCTGATCATCCCGGCGGTGGAACTGTAGATTGGACGAATCCATGGGGTGGACATAAATATATGGATGATATAGAAAGACGCGAAGATGGAGGGACACCGGGATTTTTGGAAGCTATTAAAGGTGCTCTTGCCATAAAACTAAAAGAAGAAATGGGAACTGAAAATATCCTGAAACGTGAAGAAGAATTATTGCAAAAAGCTTTTAAAGAATTGGATAAAATACCTGAAATTCATTTACTGGCAAATACAAATAGAAAAAGATTGGGTGTTCTTTCTTTTTACGTAGAGGACATTCATTATAATCTTGTAATTAAATTACTAAATGATCTCTATGGAATTCAAGTCAGAGGTGGCTGTGTTTGTGCAGGTACTTATGGGCATTATCTTTTAAATCTTGATCCGCAAAAATCAAAAAGATTTACTGATAAAATAAATGAGGGTGACCTTTCGGAAAAACCCGGCTGGGTAAGACTTTCTCTACATCCTACTATGACCGATGAAGAACTGGAACTGTTTTTTACTGCTATACGAGAGATAATAAAAAATAAAGATCGATTATCAAAAGATTATAACTATTCGAAAACAACTAATGAATTTTATCATATAAATGAAATAAATTATGACCAATTAATCGAGAATGGATTTTCAATGCATTAACATTCGGTAAATATTGTAAAGTCTCGTTCATAAATAATTTTTTGTTAAGGAGATTCACTATGATAAAGACATCCCATATTTTACGCGTTGTTTTTTCCTCAATACTTTTGGCTTTTCTGTTTACAAATTCAAGTTTCGGTAAATTTAAACCGCCTGTTAAAGCAAAAAACGGAATGGTTGTTACCGTTAGTACTCCTGCCTCTTTGGTGGGTGTTAAAATCTTAAAGGAAGGTGGTAATGCCGTTGATGCTGCTGTAGCTGTAGGTTTTGCGCTTGCCGTAACATATCCCTATGCTGGTAATATTGGTGGCGGTGGTTTTATGGTTATTCATTTAAACAATGGAAAGAACACCACCATTGATTTTAGAGAAAAAGCTCCCTTAAAAGCTTATAGGGATATGTATCTTGATGCAAAGGGGAATTACATACCTTCTTTAAGTAAGGAAGGAGCTACTTCCGTTGGCGTTCCGGGTAGTGTGGCGGGACTTATTTATGCGTTAAAAAAATACGGCACTATGCCTCTTGCTAAAGTTATTCAACCGGCAATTGACTTGGCTAAAAACGGTTGGGCACTGGATGAAAGGACTGTGAAGGGACTTCTTAAAAATTTTGATAAATTCAAGAAATATCCCTCATCTTTTAAAGTTTTTTTCAAAAATGGAAAACCTTATCATGTGGGAGAAATATTTAAACAGCCGGATCTTGCCTGGACTTTGGAACAGATTAAAGAAAAAGGGCGTGACGGTTTCTATAAAGGTAAAGTAGCCGATTTATTAGTAAAGCAGATTAAAAAGCTTGGCGGGATTATCTCTAAAGAAGATTTATTAAAATACAAAGCTGTTGAACGGAAGCCGATAATAAGCACTTACAGAGGATATAAAATTGTTTCAATGCCTCCGCCGAGTTCCGGTGGAATTATATTAGCCGAGATGCTAAATGTTCTGGAAAATTACCATTTTAATCCTGATGAATGGGGAAGCAGTACGTATTATCATAAACTTGCCGAAACAATGAAATATGCTTTTGCAGACCGTTCCGTTCATCTTGGTGATGCGGATTTTTATCCTGTTCCACAAAAAGGATTATTATCAAAAAAATATGCAAAGTCAATTTTTGAAAAAATCGGAAAAATGGCTACGCCTTCTTCCAAAATAAAAGCAGGTAACCCTAAGAAATATCAGGAAAGTACTGAAACTACACATTATTCAATTTATGACAAAAACGGAAATGCTGTTAGTGTTACAACTACTCTTAATTCTGCGTTTGGTAATAAAATTGTAGTTGAAGGAGCTGGATTTTTACTTAATAACGAAATGGACGATTTCAGCTCGAAACCCGGAGTCCCTAATCAATTCGGATTGATTGGAGGAGAAGGGAATTCCATTCAACCTGAAAAAAGAATGTTAAGTTCCATGACGCCTACGATTGTTTTAAAAGATGATAAACCCTACATAATAGTTGGTGCCCCTGGCGGTTCAACTATCATCACGACTGTTTTACAGGTAATATTAAATTGTATCGATTTCAATATGGATATTCAAACGGCAATCGATATGCCGAGAATTCATCATCAATGGTTACCCGATAAAATATTTTATGAAAAATATGCCATAAATTTGGACACAGCCGAAAAATTAAAAGCCATGGGATATAAACTTGCTGATATTAGAAAGAGCTTCGGAATAGAAGGAATTGCGGAAGGGATAATGGTTGATAATGTAAATCATATAATATATGGAGCTGCAGACCCGCGTGGTGGCGGTTCGGCAGAAGGATATTAAATTGCTCAATATATGGTTTTGCATTCAATGAACATGGGAAAAATATTTTTGGGAAATATAATGTAAGGAGTAATAAACGTTATTCTCGATGTTTTTTCTCTTTCTTAATTAACATATTTTTAACAAAATTAGGAGGTACCTAAAATGTTAAAATCTTTACCAGCATTCCATTTTAAAAATGGAATATCAAGTTTTGTCCTTTTTACTTTTCTTATTTTTTCCGGACTGAGCAATTCAATTTTAGCTCAGAACTATGGAAAAATAACAGGTAAAATAACCGATGCAAATACGGGAGAAGCTTTGCCCGGAGCAAATGTAGTTGTTGTTGGAACTAAAATTGGTGCAGCTACCTCGAAAGATGGCACATATTTTCTAACTCTTAAACCAGGCAAATATACGTTACGCGCAAGCTTTGTTAGTTACAAATGGGAAAAAGCGAACGTAACTGTTTCTGCGGGCAAAACAATTTCATTAAATTTTAAATTGAAACCCGATTTAATTGGAACTGAGGAAGTTGTTATTGTCGGTTCTCGTAGGAAGAACAGAACGGTTGTTGATTCGCCCGTTCCTGTAGATGTTTTAACCGCTAAAGCAATAGAAAAAACAGGTGCAACACAAACTACGCAATTGTTAAAAATGTTGGTGCCTTCTTTCAACCAACCGGAAAATACTGTTACCGACGGTTCGGACGAAGTACGCCCCGCTGCCATTAGAGGGATGAATCCCGATCATGTTTTAGTTCTTATTAATGGCAAAAGGAGACATCCAAGCGCTTTGGTTCACGTTAATGGTGCTATCGGGCGCGGGTCATCTGGGGTCGATCTTAATGCCATCCCTGTGGGAGCTATTGAACGAATTGAGGTTTTGCGTGACGGAGCATCCGCACAATATGGATCTGATGCCATAGCCGGAGTAATAAATATTATTTTAAAAAATAAAGTTGGACTTGATGTGTCGGCAACGGCAGGGGAAAACATTACAACTCTAAGAAGAGGTTACGGAGAAAATGAATATAACAGACCCGGTGAAGATGCCTCTACGTACAGTTGGGATGGGAATGTTGAAGATGTACATATTACAGATGGATTCTCTACGACTTTAAATTTAGGTTACGGTTTTAAAGTTGGTGAGACTGGCAATATTTATATTAGTGGAATTTATGTTAACCATAACGGTACTAACAGAGCCGGTCTTGACCCACGTCAACAATATTTTAATATTGATTGGGCAACAACAAATAAGACTCCTGACCCTCGTGAAAAAACCTTTAATCGCTTAAACCATCACTGGGGAGATGCAAGAACTATTGATTTGGGTACATTTATTAATGCCAATATTCCTATCAAAGATAATTTGCACTTTTATGCTTTCGGAGGTTATACATATCGTAATGGTTTTGCCGGTGGATTCTATAGAAGATCACTCGATAATAGAAATGTAAGAGCGATTTATCCGGATGGATTTTTGCCCAAAATAGCTCCGAAGATCTATGATGCTTCTATTGTTGCCGGATTAAAAGGAAATTTCGGTAAATGGACATATGATTTTAGTCAAACATACGGATCTAATACTTTTAATTTTAATACCATTAATACTCTTAATACTTCTTTTGGAACTAAGAGTAAAACAAGTTTTGATGACGGAAGTTTGAAAGCGGCACAAGCCGTTACCACTGCCGACTTTTTGAGATCTTATAATATTGGTACGGCCGAACCTTTAACCGTGGCGCTTGGTGCGGAGTTTAGATGGGAAAATTATCAAATTGTTCCAGGGGAGCCGGAATCATATGAAGACGGGCATGTCCCAATTTTAGATGGTCCAAATGCGGGAAAACCTGCTCCTGTTGGTTCACAAGTTTTCCCGGGTTTTTCACCTAAAAATGCAAGAAAGGTAAGTAGAACAAACTTCGGTGTTTATCTCGATCTTGAAAATAATATTTTAAAACAATGGACGGTTGGTATCGCGGGAAGATATGAGAATTACAGCGATTTCGGCTCGGCTTTTGCAGGTAAAATTGCTACAAGGTACGAATTTATTAAAGGACTTGCAGTAAGGGGTGCCATAAGTAATGGATTTAGAGCTCCTTCTTTATCGCAGGAATATTTTTCTACTATTTCAACAACCTTTATTGACGGTGTCCCATACGAGGTAGGTACTTTCCCTGTTAATACCGAAGTAGCTAAGGCGTTGGGAGCAAAACCCCTTAAAGCTGAAACTTCAGTTAATACAAGTGCTGGTTTAACTTATTCAAGAGATAATTTGGATTTAACAATTGACGGATACATAATTAATCTTCATAACCGAATTGTTCTCTCCGAAAATTTCAGGGGTGGAAAAATTCCTGAATTCTTAAAGTCGAGAGGCATTAATGCTACGGGTGGTAGGTATTTTACAAACGCTGTTGACACAAAAACTACCGGCTTGGATATTACTGCAAGATATGGTATTCAGCTGACGTCTCGTTCAAATTTAAGATTTGTTATTGCTATGAACTTTAATAAAACCGAAATAACAAACAAAGATGAGATAACAACTCCTCCTGAATTAAAAGCCGTTACGGACATTCCTTTGTTAGGGCGTTCTTGGCAGGGTAGAATAGAAAAAGGACAACCTTTAACTTCTTGGATCTTTATGGAAAACTATAATTTGGGAAAATTTGGTATTACTTTAAGGGAGCAGAGATACGGCGAGTTCTCAATTATTAACCAGACGGACCCCACGAGGGACCAAACATTTGGAAATGTTTGGTACACGGATGTCGATTTATCCTACAAAGTTACTAACCAAATTACTATTTCGGCTGGTGTAAATAATTTATTTGATGCTTATCCTGACAAAAACCTTAAGAAAAATTCCTTTTATGGAATATTCATGTTTAGTAATTTAGCGCCTTCGGGATATAATGGCAGATTTGTTTACACCCATATTAATTTAAACTTTTAATTAACTCTTGTTGGGGACTCATAGAGTCCCCAACTTCTGAATTATTTTTACAATAGAACATGTGATTGTGGTTTGATAAATTACTTTTTTGATTTCTTAAAGAATGGTGATAAAATTATTCTTATTGGTGTGAAATACTCTCCTTTTTTTAATTTCGGCGGATAATAAAATGAAAATAAAACTCCATTGGCAAATTTTAATTGCGCTTATTTTAGGGACATTCTATGGAATTTTCCTATCGGGTTATGTTGAATACGTTGCGTGGATGGGAACTATTTTTCTTAATGGTTTGAAAATGGTGATTGTTCCCTTAATTCTCAGTTCTATTATTTCGGGTGTGGCTAACATAGGTGGAGCGGATGATTTTGGAAGACTTGGAGCTAAAACATTGGGGTATTATATTTTAACCAGCTTCCTTGCGATTTTAACAGGTCTGATATTAGTAAACCTTATTCGTCCGGGTGTCGGTGTGGATTTAGGTTTCGCACAATCCGTTAAAGGATTAGTGAATGCAAAACAATCATTCGGGAAAACTTTAATAGACATCGTACCAAAAAATATTTTTAAGGCTTTTGCCAATGGAAATATGCTTGCAATAATTTTCTTTTCAATGATATTCGGGTTTTTCATTACGAAAGTCGGCAATAAATACGAAACTATTCTTAAGGATTTTTTCAATGCGGTTTTCGAAGTAATGATGAAAATCACAATGTTTGTAATAAAATTTGCTCCTTTAGGAATATTTGGAATAGTAGCTGATGTCGTGGCAAAACAAGCTAACAAGGGAAATTTAGGAACGGTCGTAGAAAGTTTGGGACTTTATATGTTGACGGTAATCCTTGCCTTATCATTTCATGCTTTGATAACTTTACCATTACTTGTAAAATTTCTTGGTAAGTCGAATCCTTGGAAACACGCAAAGGGAATGGCTACTCCTCTATTAACCGCCTTTTCTACTGCTTCTTCCAGTGCCACATTACCACTTACGATGGAAGCTGTTGAACATAACAGCGGAGTCTCAAATAAAATAACCAGCTTTGTGTTACCACTGGGAGCTACAATAAATATGGACGGTACGGCTCTTTATGAATTGGTCGCAGCTATGTTTATTGCCCAAGCTTATGGGTTACATATTTCATTTGTACATCAATTCTTAATGGTCTTTGCTGCTTTGCTTGCATCGATAGGTGCTGCAGGCATCCCGATGGCCGGGCTTGTGATGATTACAGTAGTGATGTCGGTAGTAGGTTTGCCTCTCGAAGGTGTAGGATTGATTTTAACTGTTGATAGAATTTTGGACATGATGCGTACGACAGTAAATGTATGGAGCGATTCTTCTTGTGCGGTAATCATTGCCAAATCAGAAGGGGAGACACTTAAAATCTAAATTGGAGAAATAATTGAGAGTAATATTCTTTTTCTTCTTGTGGCTGTTTTTTTAATCTCTCAATTTTTTTGTAGAAAAAACACAGGATATTTTTATGAGCTCGGTAATTTCACCGGAAAATCATTTGGTACTTTGGGCTATCTTATTATCATGCTCGGCTTTTGGAATATATGGTGAAAAAAAAGGCTGGTTCGGAAAAATTGCCGGTGTAATATTTACAATTACTCTTGTTGCAATATTAGCAATGTTACATATAATTCCTTCTGCATCTGACGAAAATATTCAGGTCCCCGTTTACAGAATTGTTTTTCAGTTTTTAACTCCAATGGCTATTCCACTATTGCTGTTTAATGCAGATGTGATTCGTATTATTAAGGAGTCAGGCAGGCTTCTTATCCTTTTTTTATTGGGTGCTGCAGGAATTGTATTAGGAGCAATAATAAGTTTTTTTATTGTTAAAATAGGTCCCGAGGCATATAAAGTGGCGGGTGTTTGGATTGCTACTTTAGTGGGAGGAAGTGTGAATTTTGTGGCAACCGCGCAAACACTCAAGTTTAGTACAAGTGATTTGTTTACTACGGCAATTGCTGTGGATAACTTCGCTGTTTACTTTTATATTCTTTTTCTTTTTCTATTGCCTTCAATAAAATTATTAAATAAATTTTTTCCTGAATATAAAGAAGATTCTTTTAAGGAAAAATTGGAAAATTCAAAGAATGATAATGAAAAAGCAAAAACAGACTTAGCCTCGGTTACTTATGTTTTAACCATTGCTGCTGTTATTACTGCAATAGGCAATTGGATTGATACACTTTTTCAAGAATATTTTAAATTAAAATTTAATTTGAATTTGCTGATAATTACTTTATTAATAACAACAATGGCAACAATCTTTAATAAGGTAATGAAAAAATATGAAGAGATTGCTTATAGTATTGGAATGTCTTTACTTTACATATTTTTAGCTGTTGTAGGAGCCGCATCAAATCCCAAAGATGTGTTACTTGCAGGCCCCGGTGTCTTGCTATTCGCAATGTTAACTTTAATAATACAATTTCTGATGTTGCTTGTTGTAGGTAAAATAATGAAATTTAGTTTAAAAGAAATAGCTGTTGCATCTTGCGCAAACGTCGCAGGCCCTATGTTATCGGGTCCTATGGCGGCAACTTTTGAGATGAAACAGATGGTTACCCCTGCTATTTTGGTGGGAATATTAGGTTACGTGATTGGGACATTTTTAGGTGTTTCGGTTGGACTTTGGTTAGCGCCATAATAAATATCACAACTTTTTGGCGTTACTTGTTTTTTTTGTTTTTGATTTGCTCATCAAACTTCCCCGGCAGTTTTAAAAATTAAACAATTTCATTTCGCAACTAATTTTATTATTTTATTGTAATAAGTAATAAAGAATTATTTAATAGGTGTTTTTTAGTTTGTAATGATTCCGGAGTAGAAATGGTTATTTACAACACGCTTACGAAAAAGAAAGAAGAATTTAAACCTTTAAATCCACCGCACGTTGGAATGTACGTTTGCGGTCCTACCGTTTACGATTATTTTCACATTGGCAATGCGCGTTCTTTCGTAATGGGGGACATTATCCGCAGGTACTTGATTTACAAGGGTTACGACGTAAAATACGTAATGAACTTAACGGACATTGACGACAAAATAATAAAGAAAGCAAACGAGGAAGGCGTTCCCGCTTCGGAAATTGCCGAAAGGTACACCAAAGCTTTTTTCGAGGATATTGAAAAACTGAAAGTAAAAAAAGCAGACGTTTACCCGAAGGCAACCGAACATATTCAAGAAATTCAAGATTTAATTAAAAAGCTTGAGGAAAAAGGAATTGCCTACGATGTTAACGGCGAGGTCTTTTACGACGTCCTTAAATTTGACGAATACGGAAAACTAAGCGGAAAGAAAATCGACGAGCTGGAGTCCGGTGCAAGGATAGAAATAAACGATTTGAAAAAGAACCCGCTTGATTTTTCACTCTGGAAAAAAGCAAAACCGGACGAGCCTAAATGGGAGAGCCCTTGGGGCGAAGGCAGACCCGGCTGGCACGTTGAATGCTCGGCAATGAGTATGAAACATTTGGGCGAAACGTTCGACATTCACGCAGGCGGACACGATTTGATTTTCCCTCACCACGAAAATGAAATTGCACAATCCGAAGGCGCAACGGGGAAAGAATTTGTTAAATATTGGATTCACTTCGGTTTCTTGAATTTCAAGAACGAAAAAATGTCGAAGTCCCTTGGCAATTTCTTTACTACAAGGGATATTTTGAAAACTCATTCTGCCGAGGCAATACGACTTTTCTTCGGACAAACGCACTACGCAAGCCCGCTTAGTTTCAGCGACGAATTGCTGTCCAACACGGAGAAAGCCGTCTCCAAGATTAAAAACTTTTTGAAAACAATCGAAGAGAATCTCCAAAAAGCAAATGAGGAAGGGGAGTATCCCGAGTTTGACATTCGGAAATATTACCAAAAATTTGAGCAGGCGATGGACGACGATTTCAACACGCCTCAAGCCATTGCCGTTGTTTTCGATTTAATCCGGGACGTAAATAAAATTTTAAGTTCTCAAAAATCTTTCGGCGTCAAGTTCTACAATGATGTAAAAACTTTCCTCGACAAAACAGCTGAGGGAGTTTTGGGCATTCTTCCCGACTTAAAACAGGAAAAGGGAAGTGAAGACTTGTCCGGCAAATTACTGCAAATATTGGTCGATGTCCGCCTCAAAGCCAAACAGAAAAAAGACTTTGAACTTGCCGACGAAATCAGAGACAGGCTAAAAGAACTCGACTTTATTCTTCTCGACAGTAAAGACGGAACGAAAGTCAGGAAAGAGTAAAAATGAAATTACCGACGTTTGCGCTGGTGTTCGTTTTTGTTGCGGTTGCGTTTTTTTGGCTCTGGTATTTGTTCTTTAATATTTTTGAAGTTAGGTTTTATTGCCTTCCAAAGCAAGGGGAAATAGCTCCCGGCAGTAGAATTAAATTTGTAGCCGAGCCGGTCAATGCACTTGGTAAAAGGGTTCTGTGGCGCAAAGTCGATTTTAAGGCGGAAATCGTCGAAGGCGAGGGGCTTGCCGAAGAATCAAGCGAATGTGCCGGTGATAATGGCGTTTGCTTTGTAGCAGGGAGGAAACAGGGGAAAGTAAAAATCCGTGTAACTTCGGATTACGCTCATTCTCCTTCGGTCTTTGAATTTGAAATTAAATAAAATTGTGAGTTTGCCATGAAGAAATTAAGATTATTTTTAGCCGTACTAATTAGCTTTTCGAGCTTAACATTTGCCCAAGGGACTGCCGGAACAAATGCCAAATTTGAATACCGTAATTTAATTGACATGCCGACAGCGGGCATTCTGAAAAAAGGATTCGTTGGAGTTACGTTGGACGTTCTGCCTGCCGGAGGAGTGATTTCAAAGTTGGAAGTAGGCGCATTTGAAAATTTCAGCTTTGGCATCTCTTTCGGCGGAACTAATGTAATAGGCAGCGGACCTGTTACTTGGTACAGATTACCCGGCGTAAACGTTAGAGCACGTTTGTTGGACGAAACAGCCGGACTGCCGGCGCTGACAATCGGTTTTGATTCTCAAGGTAAAGGAAAATATTTTGAAGATTTGCACCGCTATGAAATTAAATCTCCCGGATTCTACCTTGCCGCTGCTAAGAATTTTGATTTCTTCGGTTACCTGAGTTTACACGCCGTACTCAATTATTCTTTGGAAAGAAAAGACGGGGACAAAGATGCCGATTTTGAAATCGGTGCGGAAAAAACCATTGGCAAACAAGTTTCCGTCATTGCCGAATACGACTTTGCCATTAACGACAATAACGGAAACGCCCTCGGCAACGGGAACGGATATTTGAATTTCGGAGTAAGATGGTCGGTAGCGCAAGGCTTTACGTTAGGAGTGGATTTAAGGAATATGCTCGACAACAGGAAAATTAATAGCGCTAAAGCCGACAGAGGAATTTTTGTGGAATACATTAAATCTATTTTCTAAATATTCTGTACCATTTTTTGAACAATTGTTCTTCAAAAAGTACAGCTCGAACTAATGATTTGACTTATTCGGAGCAAAAAAGAAGTCTCAAAAACGGCACAATTTTTGCGCATTTTAATTGAATATTTTTGGAGTTTGCCATGAAATACATCAAGTACATTTTAATGTTTGTTATTTTCTATTCTCTTTCCGGTTGCTACACACAGTTGGCGTTAAGCGGAAATGACGAATATGCCTACAACGACAAAGACCGTAGCTATTCGGAAGAAGAATACACGTACGACGATAACGATAGCACGGAAGCGGTAGATTCTTCCTACTACGACGCCGAAGATGAGGACTATTACAGGCAACCGAGCGTAGTCAACAATTATTATTTTGACAACGACTGGTGGGGCGGTCCCGTTTACAGAAGATATTACTGGGGATATTACCCGGGTCCGGCAATAATGATTTCCGGTTACGACTTTTACGACTGGTACTGGAATTATGATTTGTGGTGGACTTATTACGACCCGTATTTCTACAATCCTTATTACGTTTACAATCCCTATTATTACGATCCTTACTATTACTGGGGCGGATATTATTGGGACAACGGGACAACGAATTACAAATATCGCACAAGGAGTTTAATAAGATTACGTAACACTCACGGCGGAAGAGGACTGGCTTCGCGCTTCAGACCCGGCAGAAATTACAGAAGCGGAAGCGGCAGTTCCGCTAATGTTGCAAGCAGGGAAAGAAAAGACAGACGAGGCAGAAATATTGATGTTGACAGACCTTTTTATGGCTCAAATCCTTCCCGCAACGGAGGTGTTGGCGGTGCCGGTGTCGCTCCCTCAAGAAATCTTACCCCGTCAAGAAACGAAGGAAGTAAAATTTCAAAAAGGGGTAGAAAAAGTAACAGAACTCCTTCCGCAATCAGGAACAAAGGACGCCGCGGCAATGAATCCACCGGTTACAAAAGGAAAAGCAAAAGCGGAGTAAAAAGATATTACCCGCCGGTTGAGAGAAAAACAAGAAGAGAAACCCGTCCGGCTGAAAATAAATCTTCCAAACCTCACAGAAGTTATTACAAACCTCCGAAAGAAAGCCACCGGAGTTATTCTCGCCCCAGCCACAGGAGCAGTTATTCGAGTCCGAGGAGAGAAAGCAGTCCGAGCCGGTCGTATTCTCCTCCTTCCTATTCTTCACCGCGTTCAAGCGGAAGTTACAGTGGCAGCAGCCGTTCTTCCGGTTCGTCTTCGAGTTCCGGCAGGTCTTCGGGAAGTTCTTCAAGAAGAAGAAGATAAAGAGAAGGATGCCGGTATTGTCCGGCGTCCGTTGATGTTTAATAAAAGTTTCGGAGAAGTAAAATGAAAAAAATATTGTTGGCAGTAATTGTTTTGTCCTTTTCGGGATTTTCATTTGCACAGAATTACAACGATGCGCTCAGACTTTCCACTCCGGGATTTGTCCCTTCCGCACGTGTTTTGGGAATGGGCGGAGCGGCTGTTGGCAGCGGCGGGGATTACTCGTCCGCTTTTACCAATCCGGCAGGACTCGGATTAATAAAAAACACCGAAATAATGGGAAGTTTGAATTATTCAATATTTAACAACGACGCGTTGTTTTTCGGTAAACAAACAAGTTTTGACGTAACAAACACGGGACTTACTCAAATTGGGTTTGCATATCCGTTCCCGACTTACCGCGGGAGTTTTGTAGTCGGCTTCGGCTACAATACCATTAAAAATTTCAACTCGACGGTAAAGTTTAACGGCTTCAACAACAGCACAAACTCAATGATTCAGGACATGGTTGCCGTAAACGACGACATTGCTTACAATCTTGGTTTGAGCTATCCCGTTTACGATTCTCAAGGAAAATATTTGAGGGATGCTACGAGGATACTCGGGCATTTAAATCAAAGGGGAAATTTAAATGACGAAGGAAGTATTGACGATTGGGCATTCTCGGCTGCAATTGAAGTGGCTAAGGATGTGTTTGTGGGAGCTTCGTTAAATATTTTAAATGGCACTTACAAAAGCCAAAGAGATTATTATGAGGAAGACACAAAAGATTTCTACCCTGCTTCCATGTTATTAGACCCAAACGACTCAACCACAGCCGATTTTCAAAGCTTCTATTTGAATGATGTGCTGGACTGGCAACTGTCCGGTTGGAATGCGCATTTGGGTTTGCTTTACAAAATGAGTCTTCTTAATGTTGGTTTTGGTATTAAGTTACCTTCCAAATACACAGTCAAGGAAAAATATTCCGTTTACGGAGAAAGTTATTTTGCCAACGCTTCCTATTCAACGGATCCGCCTTCGGAGTCCTCGGTTGAATATGATATTGACACGCCTTGGGAATTTTCCAGTGGAGTTTCAATGGACTTTGCCTTATTCCGTTTTAATGCCGATGCGGTATTTATTGACTACACACAAATGAAATTTGCAGACGGCTTAACTTCCCCCGAACTTAGCGCAAACAACAATGATATTAAAGAGTTGTTTCGCAGTGTGGTAAATTATTCTTTCGGTGGAGAAGTTGAGGTGCCTTTTTTGGACATTACCTTACGTGGCGGTTACGCGCTCCGTCCCTCGCCGTTCAAAGACGACCCGCCCGAATATGACAAGAAATATTACACCTTTGGTGTAGGACTGAATTTTGACAGAAACATCAGCGTGGATTTTGCGCTGGTAAAAGGTTCGTGGAAAGATTTTACCGATAATTATGGCAGCAATGTTTCCCGCGTAACGGAGGATATTTCAACTACAACAGCTCTTTTAACGGTTAAGTACAGGTATTGAAATTTATTAAATATGTGTTTTGTCAAGCCGGAGAAATCCCTCCGGCTTTTTTATTTGAAGCAGGACCCCCCCCGAATTTGTTGTGTAAGCGGACAATCCATCAATCCAATTCTCCATTCGTCCAAATTTTTCGATTTAATGAACTTTCCACTTTCCATTTTCAACTTTTAATTAAATAAGTCTTAAGTAACGCGTAACGAGTCTCAAGTCTCTGTTAACTGTTCTCTGTCCTCTAAATAATATCTTGCGTCTAACGTCTCGCGTCTTGCGTAGAGTCCATTTCTTATTTCTCGTTTCTTCTTTCTTATTTTAATCCCATGTCTGCCGATTAAATCCTAATTGTTTTATTAAAGAAAAGAATGATATTTTTAATTATCTTTAAAAATTGATTTTTTTAATAATTAAACTTTACGGAATATGGGAAAGAAAAGAATTTTAAGCGGAATGCGTCCAACTGGAAAACTTCACATCGGGCATTACACGGGCGCATTGGAAAACTGGATTAAGTTGCAAGGAGAATACGAAAATTTTCATTTGATT
Source organism: Melioribacteraceae bacterium (assembly GCA_027013735.1). Taxonomy (GTDB): domain Bacteria; phylum Bacteroidota; class Ignavibacteria; order Ignavibacteriales; family Melioribacteraceae; genus WFQV01. The sequence goes on along the minus strand of JALWGH010000030.1, from coordinate 402 downwards.
GCCGATTACCACGTTCTTACAACAAATCTTGACACTTCGGAAATTTACGACAATACGATTGAAATGGTAATAGATTGGCTGGCAGCGGGGTTAAATCCCGAAGAGAGCCCCATTTTCAGACAGTCTCAAATTAAGGAACACGCCGAGCTTTATTTGATTTTTTCAATGTTGATTACCGCTGCGCGTCTGGAGAGAAACCCTACTGTTAAGGAGCAGGTTCGTGATTTGAATATTGAGAACGTTACTTACGGACATTTGGGCTATCCCGTTTTGCAGGCGGCGGACATCCTTTTGTACAAAGGCGAAGCCGTTCCTGTTGGCGAAGACCAAAAACCGCATGTGGAAATCAGCAGGGAAATAGCGCGGCGATTTAATAATCAATACGGAAATGTTTTCCCCGAG
>JALWGH010000029.1 GCA_027013735.1 Melioribacteraceae bacterium | reverse complement strand
GTATTATTAGGCACTACATCGCCGTTTTTTTAAAATCCTTCGTTTTTTGGACTTATTTTAACCCTTTATCTCGTTGAGGTTGGAAGTCGGGAAAAATTTAACGGTGAATATCTCGATTACATGAAATCCGTCCCTTCGTTTTGCTTCCGTAAAGAATGTTTAAAAGCGCTGTTCAAAAAGGTTGAGCAAAATTAAATCTATGTTGCCTCCGTTAGAGCGACTTCAAATACTCAACTGTTAATCTAACTCCGTAACCGGTGTTCCATTTTTCCGTGTAGTTTGAAAGTTTGTTTTTCATCGCCGGGCCTGCAATGTCAATGTGGGCATACTCAACGGACTTGTCAACAAAGAATTCGAGGAATTTAGCTGCAGTAATGGCTCCACCCCAGCGGGGACCGAGATTTGAAATGTCCGCAATGTCGCTTTCAAGCAATTTGGAATATTCGTCACGGAATGGAAGAGGCCAAACCAACTCGAAGGTTTTCTCGCCAATCGATTTGAATTTGTTTTCTATTTCCTCGTCTTTGGAAAACAGTCCGGCTGCGTATTCGCCAAGCGCTACAACGCAAGCGCCGGTCAGCGTCGCAAAATCGATAATCTTTTCCGGCTTTTTTGCAGAAGCGTATTCAAGCGCGTCGGCTAAAATGATTCTTCCTTCGGCGTCGGTGTTTTTCACTTCAATTGTTTTGCCTGATGCGGTTGAAACGATGTCCCCGGGTTTGTAGGAATTTCCATTAATTAAATTTTCCACCGCGGGAATAACGCCGTAAAGTTCTACCGGCATTTTTAGTTTGGCTGCAGCATCTAAAATTCCCACAACCGCAGCGGCGCCTGCCATGTCTGCCTTCATGTCCACCATTCCGTCAGTGGGTTTAATTGAGTAACCGCCGCTGTCATAAGTTACGCCTTTGCCAACAAGGGCTATCTTCGATTTTGCTTTTGCCGGTTTGTAATGGAGTTCAATAAGCAAAGGCGGATTTGCGCTCCCTTTGCCGACAGAATAGAGCGCATTCATTTTCCTTTTTAGGATTTCGTTTTTATTTAACACTTTTACTTTAACCCCAGTGCCGGAAAATCTTTTTCTGATTCGTGCTGCCAATTCCTGTGGAGTTAACGTGATCGCAGGTTCATTAACCAGGTCGCGGGTAAAGTAAACAGAGTCAATAAGAGCAATCCCGTTTTTAATTCCCTTTGCCGCTGCAGGAGAATCCGAATAAAAACGGACTTCAAGTTTTGACGGTTTTTTCTTTTCACTTTTGTATTTTGAGAATTCGTAATTGCCGAGCAAAATTCCTTCGACAAAAGTTTGGTAAAAATATTCTGCGTCGTCATTAAAAAGGTTTTTGAATTTTTCGCTTTCGGGAAGCAAAACGTCCACAAATTTAACGCCGGAATTTTTGAGTTGTGCGGGAATTTTAGACATCTCGTTACGGAAGAAATCGGTGGTGAGTTTTTCAAGCTCTTTTGTTTTAATTACGAAAACCGCCTGCGGTGCTGAGCCGGGCGTAACCATTACGGAAATTGTCTCTTCGTCCTTCAGTTTTTCCAGCTGAAATTTCGGGATTTGAAATTTGTTCTCCTTTGCAAATTTTGCAATGTCCTTCTCAGCAGTTTTGGATTCGGTAAAATAAACAACAGCCGAGCTTGAATTGATTTTAAAATTCCCTGTCTTTTGTGTCTTTGTATATCAAATTATAAAATTTTCTTCGATTGTTTTCTATATACTTATATAATTCCCTTAAAGTTATTTCGGAAATATCATCATCTAATCCTTTGGATAAAATG
>JALWGH010000028.1 GCA_027013735.1 Melioribacteraceae bacterium | reverse complement strand
AAGTATCAACTACTTTGAACAAATGAAAGGTAGAGGAACTCGCACAATTAACAGCGATACGCTGCAACTGGTTTCAAAAACGGCAAAAACAAAAACACATTTTGTTATTGTAGATGCCGTTGGTGTTACAAAATCGAAAAAGACCGACAGCCGACCTTTGGAACGCAAGCCAAGTGTTCCGTTAAAAGATTTATTAGGTGCCATTACGGTTGGTGTTGCTGATGAAGATTTATTTCTTTCGCTTGCCAACCGACTTATCCGTTTAGAAAAGCAAATTACAGATAAGGAAAAAGAAAAACTGTTGGAATTTTCAAAAGGCAAAAACCTGAAACAAATTACAAAGGAACTGCTTACCGCTTTTGATAAAGACGAAATTGAGAAAAAAGCACAAGAAAAAATCAATAAAATTCCCGTTCAGGACAGAACGCCTGCATTGGAAGAACAAGCCCAAAAAGAAGCACTAGAAGAATTAATTTTAGAAGCACAATCCACTTTTAACGGAAAATTAAACGAATATCTCGAAAATGTTAGGCGTGAACACGAACAAATCATTGATACCGTCAACACCGACACCGTTACCAAAGCCGAATGGGACAGCTATACAAAAGAAAAAGCCGAAGAAATTGTAAAAGATTTTAACGATTATCTCGAAGCCAACAAAGACGAAATTGAAGCATTGACTATTTTCTACAAACAACCTTACAATCGCAGAAACATCACTTTTAAAATGATAAAAGAGCTTTTTGATAAACTAAAAACAGAAAAACCGCTGCTTGCCCCCGATTATGTTTGGGAGGCGTATGCAACACTGGAAAATGTGAAAAGCAAACAACCGGCTGACCAACTTACCGCTTTGATTTCGCTTATCCGAAGAGCTTGCGGAATAGATAAAGAATTAAAGCCGTTTGATAAAACCATTGACGAAAATTTTAAAAATTGGATTTTCAAACAAAATGCCGGAAACCACAAACGGTTTACCGAAGAACAAATGGAATGGTTACGAATGTTAAAAGATCACGTTGTCAGTTCGTATCATATTGAGTTAGACGACCTTGATTATACCCCGTTTGACAGCAAAGGCGGTAAAGGAAAAATGTATCAATTGTTTGGTGCTGAAATGACAGAAATTATTGATGAATTAAATAAAATATTGGTGGCGTAATGAGTGGATTATTTTTAAATTTTTATCAAGTAAATATAGAATTAAATACAGTATCGATTCCATATAAGTTACGTTCAGAATATCCAACAAGAGATGATTTTATTTCGTTAAAAAATGAATATCAAAACTGTTCGTTTTATTCGTTTGAAGATAAAATCTTATTTTGGGATAAGAACAATAATGAAATTCCAAATGAGGAAACAACTACAATCAACTTAAAAGAAAACTTGAAAGTTGTATCAAAAATTTTATCTGACAGCATAATTGATTTCGTTAAAGAAAAAGGTTACACGGTTTATAAAAATAAATATTCATATACTTGGCAAATAAAGTCAAAGAAAGATTTATTAAATGGTTCAATTCAAGGACTTGAAGTAAATAGAGTTATTGAGTTATCACCATATTTTTTCACAATATGAGGTAAAAAATTCATAGGTTTTACTTTAAGTACGTTCTTAAAAAATCGGTTTACTTGGGATAAACAACAATTTATTGAAAATGGAATTGACATTAAAGGTTTAAAAGATGAGTCTTATGACTTAGGAATTTATAATTCTATTGGTAGTAAAGTGTTTGGTGATAAATTTGATTATAATGGTCAAACTACTCAAAGTTTTACCATCAACCTA
>JALWGH010000027.1 GCA_027013735.1 Melioribacteraceae bacterium | reverse complement strand
CCTTTCCCTGATGGCGTCAAGGGCGTTCAAACCCAAGTTTAATAATATTTGGTAAAGGATGTTTTCGTCCGTAAAAAGAGAAAGTCTTTCCGGCATTTGTGTTTTAATTTTAATGTTTTCACTGTTCTCCGTTTCAAGAGCTTCCTGAATTTTCGCAAACACATCGTTAAGCGGAAACTCGTTTTTATTAATTTCCTTCTGCCGGGAAAGTTTCAGAAAGTCCTTTAACAATTTGTCCAAACGCTCCACTTCATTAGTAATGTAGCCGAGCAGTTCTTTCTTTTCTTCTTCGGTAACATCGTTGCCGAGCAGAGTTTCTGCCGAGATTGAAATTGTGTTTAAAGGATTTCTTATTTCGTGCGCTATTCCGGCTGTCATTTCTCCGATTGCCGCTAATTTTTCAAGTCTGAACTGTTCCTCCCGTCTCTTTTGCAGGGATTCAAAAATCCTGTTCCTATTGTACGAGATTGTAATTGCAGCGCCGAACATTGTCAGCCGTTCCAATTTTTCTTCGGTTGTTTTCTTTGCGTAGTTTTTCTTCCGTAGTAAAATAAAGCCCAAAAGGTCATTTTCAAAAATCATTGGAACGGCAACGTCGAATTTCTTTTTAAGAACCGACTCCAACTCACCGAGCGCTTCTTTTGTAAAATCAAACTCGTAAAATTCGGTTGCTTGTTTGGAGCTAAGCAGTTCTTTGGAAATAACTTTTGCCACAGCCCTGGGAAGAATTTTACTACGGTTTTCGAAATTGAAAAACTCGCCTTTTTCATTTTTAAGAAAAATTAAAATTTCTTCTACCAAAAAGTTTTTACGAATAAAATCAACCGCCGTTTCAAAAAACTCTTTCCTCGGCATGTAATTTTGTATTTTTGTAATGAAAGCAGAAAGGTGCCGGCGGTATTGTTCAAAATCCTGCCTGAAAAATTTGTCAATAATATTCTGTATCTTTCTTTCCAGAGGACGGATTAACGAAACCAAAATCAAAATGATAATTGCCGAAAAGAAAAATGAATTTATTTTAAATGTCTTGTTAATTGTTTGACTCAGGTTCGCTACAATAATAAAGTAGGTAGCTAAAATAATTGTGTAAATTGTGGAGTACGCAAGCCCCGAAGAAATAATGTTCTTAACGCGGAATGCTTTGTAGTGCAGGTTGACGTACAGGAAAAACAAGCTGACAGTCAAAGTGTAAATTGTGGAAATAAAATAAAAAGACAAAGTATCTTCCAACTCCGTCCGGTAAAAGTTCATCAGGAAGAAGAAAATTACAATCAGGAAAAAGCCGGCAGTGAAAAACACGGTAAGGTTTTTTTGACTTGCGGTTCTGAGTTTCGGGATTTTCAAAACAAGCACAACCCCGCCCCAAATTAAATAAACAAACGTTATTACCATCTGCGCGATGAAATAAAAATCGCTCGCAAATTGAAGTTTGTAAAAATATGTTACGGGGGAATCGGCTACCTTAACAATGTCAATCCTGAAATGCGGAAAGGAGAGGGCTAAGAAAATCACCGGTATTGCAAAAATCAATACGTAAAATTCGAACCGCTCTGCCAACTTACTTGTGTGGCGTGGAAAATTGTAAGCAATCGCCACAAAAAATGCCGGAATTAAAAAGATGATTCTGTAAAGAATCTGCGCACCGAGAATGGCATTTGAATAGACGGTAGTGTTAAGAATTAAAATTTCCGTTAAATTCCAAACAGCAAAAACAAAGACGAAAGAGAAAAACCACCTGTTTAATTTCGAGCGGGGATTGTTCAGTAAAATTGCAAACGCGACGCTGAAGTTGACAGTAAAAGCTATTAGCGATGGTAAGGAATAAATGTTCATCTTGTTTTCGCTTTCATTTGAAAATTGTAAAATAAGAAATTTTCAACTTACAACCATTAAAAAAATTGAACTGCATTTAAAACACAGCGAGGCGTTTTAGGGAGTGAAAACGCCTCGCACTATTTTGTGTGTTGGTTTGTGGGAAGTTAATTTTCTCCGTTCGAAAGGAACAACTCCAAACGGTTTTCCGTGTTTGCCTGGCTTGTACCGGATTCGTAATCCAACATCAGGAGGTTAACACCGTACTTGTCTTTGAGTTCTCTAAACTCGCCTTTCGCCACAATGTGATTGGAAATGCACCCAAAGGGCTGAACGGAAATAACATCTTTAACGTTTTCCCTCGACATCGAAGCAATTTCCATCGGCAGCAGCCAGCCTTCGCCGAACTGCAAATATTGCGGCGCAACGTCGTCCTTCCTTTCAAGAGCCTCGTCAATCATTGTTTCCTTTTCGTAAAGTTTAAATTTGACAAGCTCCTTTTCCATTATCTTTCTGTAATGCTGAATTGTAAAATGCGTAATTCCCCTTGTCGTCAACTTAAACGGTTTGAAATCAATGTGCTCTTTTGCATCAAAGAGCTGTGTGTAATAACCGTATTCAAAGAACTTCAAATACGAAGGCAAAACTACTTCGTAGCCTTTGTCCTCAATCCACTTGACCAAATAATTATTTGAAAAGTCGTTGCTCTTAAGGTAAATCTCTCCCACAATTCCAACCTTGCGGACAGGCTTGGAGGTGTCCGTTTCAATTTTGTTAAATTCTTTAACCGCGTAACGTACAAATTCCACTAACATTTTCTTGGTCGGAACTTCCTCGTAAGCCCGTTGAATCAGTTCTTCTTCCAAGTGGTTAAAAAGGCAATCCGCTTCGCCTTTGTGAACCTCGTAGGCTTTTGTGCGGGAGCGGAGTTTCATCATTGCGTCGGCAATTGTGTAAAGAATTACCGTGTATTTAATAAACTTAGCCGGATTAAACACAAATCCCTCGGCAAAGGAGTCCGCACTAAGCGTAACAACGGGAGTATTGACAAAGCCCGCGTCCACGAGCGCTTTTTTGAGCAAAGGCACGTAGTTGGAAGCCCTGCACTGCCCGTTGGTTTGCGTAAGCGCAACAACGGAGTTGTCGGGGTCGTATTTACCGCTCTTGAGGGCTTTAATTAAATCGCCGATTACTATTACCGCCGGGTAGCACATATCGTTGTTAACGTAGCGCAAGCCTTCTTCCACAGCTTCCTGCGATTGTTTGTGAAGAGTAACGATTTTGTAACCTAACCTGTCGAAAATCGGCTCCATTAACTCGGAATAAAGCCTTGCAAAATAAGGAACGATGATTGTCTTCTTCCTGTCCGCTTTGGAATATTTCTTTGCAAGTTGCCTCGGACGAATGTCGAACTCTTCTTTCTGATTGAGAGCTTCGAGTATCGAGCGGATTCTGATTTTTGCAGCGCCGAGGTTGGACATTTCGTCAATCTTAATTGAAATGTAAATCTTGCCTCCCGCTTCAACGAGGGCTTTTACTTCGTCAACCACAACCGCATCCGGTCCGCAGCCGAAAGAGTTTAGCTGAACCGCCGCAACTTTGTTGTAAGTTTGTTTAGCTACCCACTTTGCCGCCATGTAAAGCCTGTTGTGGTAAGACCATTGCGTAAGCGGAACAACGCCTTCGAGATTTTCTTTGTGCAGTTCGGGAATTGCGCTTTCTGCAATTGCGTAAGCGCCCAAATCGTAAATCAAATCCAGGATGCCCGTGTTTACCATCGGGTCTAAGTGGTAAGGTCTTCCCATTACAACAATCAAAGGTTTGTTTTCCGCTTTTGCCCGCTCAATTATTTCTCCGCCGAGTTTCCGCTGGAGCTCGTTAAATTTATCTTCCGTTGCAAAGGCAAATTCAAGCGCTTCTTCAACCTGCTTAAATGTTACGCCGTAATCCTTCAGATAATCGTAAATGTTTCTCTTAAATCCTTTCAAATATTGGAAGGACATCGGGAAGGAATCAATTGGAATGTCGGTTTTAATTGCTTTGCGCAAAACCTCACCGTAGCCTGTTACGACTGGGCAGTTAAAACTGTTTACCGCATCGTCCGATTCCTTCTTTTCGTAAAGAATTGCCGGGTAAAAAATTCTGTCAACTTTCTTTTCAATCAAATCGAACACGTGCCCGTTAGCTACTTTAGCCGGCAGGCAAAGATTGTCTGCAGGTACGGTGCGCAAACCTTTGTAGTACAACTCGTGATTTGTAATGTCAGAAAGAACTACCTTGAAACCTAATTTCCTGAAGAGCGAATAAAAGAACGGGTAATGTTCGTAAATCGAGAGCACACGTGGAATCCCAATTACCGGATTGCCGGGTTTAATTTCAGGCAACCGGCTCCGGTCGATGTAGTTGTCCACGTTGAACAAAATTTCTTCCTTGTCGCGGAAGAAGTTAATGTAATTGTCCGTCCTTTCGGTTTTGTTGGAGAAGTAACGCTCGCACCTGTTGCCGCTGTAAAATTTATTGTTGTTGGAAAATTTAAATTGCGTAACAATACAATGGTTGCCGCAGCCGTTGCAGGTTAATGTCCTGCGCGTAAATGAGAGCGAATCAATTGCGCTGATTTCAAACTTAGATTTGTAGCCGGGATTCCTTTTGTAAAATTTCTTGGCGTAAAGCGCTGCGCCAAAAGCGCCCATGTATTCGGAAATGTTTAACCTGTAAACATTCTTTCCGGTCAAAATTTCGAACGCACGGAGAACCGCATCGTTTTTAAATGTTCCGCCCTGAACAAAAATATTTTCGCCAAGCTCGTCGGTGTTTCTGATTTGGATTACTTTGTAAAGAGCGTTTTTTACAACCGAGAAAGCCAGCCCTGCGGCAATGTCTTCGACAGGCACGCCGTCTTTCAAGGCTTCCTTAACTTTCGAATTCATGAAAACCGAACAACGCGTGCCGAGGTCAACGGGATGTTTTGCAAACAAAGCCAAGCGCACAAATTCATCCAGCGAAAGATTAATGCCCGTTGCAAACGTCTGAATAAACGAGCCGGTGCCGGACGAACAAGCTTCGTTAAGCTGAATGTCGGTAACAACCCCGTTTTCGATTTTCATCGACTTAATGTCCTGCCCGCCGACGTCAACAATGTAGGAAATGTTTTTGTTGAAGAGCGAGCCTGCGGTAAAGTGCGCCATTGTTTCAACTATTCCGCCGTCAAGATTCAATGCAATGCGCACAAACTCCTCGCCGTAACCGGTAGCAAAGGCAGCCTTGAGTTTCCCGTCTTTAAAATAATCTTTGAACTGTTTTAAGCCTTCAATCGCTGTGTCCAGCGGCGTTCCTTTGTTGCTCGAATAATAGCTGTCAACGATGTTGTTATCTTCGTCAATCAACAAAAGTTTTGTGGTTGTGGAACCGGCGTCTATTCCCAAGTAAAGTTCTTTGACGGAATCAATTTTTTCACGGGGTAAACGCAGAACGCTAAGCGCATCGTGCCTTTCCTTGAAGCGCCGGTATTCGTCTTCGTCCTTGAATAACGGCTCGAGCGTGCGAATTGTTTGCACGCCTTTCTTTTCGTTTTCAAGTGCAAAAATTAAGTCGGGGATTGTCGCTTCCTTGCCTTTCTCTTCAGCCTCTATTGCCGCGCCTATTGCAACCAACACTTCCGAATTTGCCGGAAGCACAAAATCTTTCTCCGGCATTGCAAGGGTTTTAACAAACGAATCTCTCAATTGAGGCAGGAACGTAAGAGGACCGCCGGCGAAAAGGATCTTGGGTTTAACTTCCGCTCCGGCAAGCAACGAAGTAACCGCTTGATTTGCCACCGCGTTGAAAACCGCTTTTGCAATGTCTTCCTTGCTTTCCCCTTTGTTCAACAACGCTTGAACGTCCGTCTTGGCAAACACACCGCAGCGGGAAGCAATGTGCAGTTTTTTAGTTGAACGCCCTGCCATTTCGTTTAATGTCCCGAGGTCAACGTCCAAGAGCGTTGCCATTTGGTCGATGAAAGAACCGGTGCCTCCGGCGCAACTTCCGTTCATTCTCATTTCCGGCGCAACGCCGTTTCTGAAAAGAACAATTTTAGCGTCCTCGCCGCCGAGCTCAATGAATGTGGCAATTTCAGGGTAAAGTTTCCTGATTGCCCGGGTAAGTGTAATTACCTCCTGACTGAACGGGACGTCGATTCTCGAAGCCAAACCCATTCCCGCGCTACCGGTAATTAAAACCTTGAACTTTTCCCCCGAGTATTCGTCTTTCAATCCGTTCAAGGTTTCAAGTAAAACTTCTTTAACCCTTCCGTTGTGCCTCAAATACTTTTTGAAGCGCAGTTTAAATTCTTCGTCAAGGAGAACAACCTTGGCGGTGAAAGAGCCTAAATCTATTCCTATGTACATCTCTTAAATGCTCCTTTCAAAGAAGACTTTACCTCCCGGCTCTTACATTGCTTGGAAATTTGTAAAGGTGAAAACCGAGGTAAATTAATGCCAAGCTAACTATTAGCGCGTTCCACGAGCTTCCCGGTTCCGTTGTTAAGGCGGGAATAAAAGCGGAAAACAAAAGCCAAAAGCCAAGGATGACCGGGACCCATTTTTTTATTGACGTGTCGTCTTTAATCCCGAAACCTTGCAGGATTAAAATGGCTCCTACTCCAACGTCGTTCCACATTTCGTAATTTTCGGGCAGATTGACGAAGGAGACCAACATCATCCAGCCACCGACTACTTCGTAAAAAAATATTCTTCTCATTTTCCCCTCCGAACTTATTAAGTCCGGTATTTGAAACAAATTGTTTGTCTGCGTATTCTGTAGTTTAACGGTTTTTTAGCCGGCATTACTCGTTTTGCTAAAAAATTTTTCCCAAACAACACAAACTAAAGAACTCAAGAGATTTAACAAATACTTCTTGTCTTGTTTGTTCGTTTTTTTAAATTTTTTCAAAAAGCTACTTAAATATAATTAAGTAAGTGTTTACTTGCAAGTGTTTACACGCTAAAAAATTTTTTAGCTTATTACTTGTGTTTATTGCAAATATTGATTACTTTTAGCTGTTAAATTTTTCTAAAAACAAAAATTTAGTAAGCAAGTGTTAACTACAAGAAAGTCAACTAAGATTAGAAAAGAAGAAATCAAGCGCGCTGTCTTGAACATTATTTACACTGAAGGTTTGGGCAAGCTTTCCACTCGCAATCTTGCCGAAAAGGTAGGAATAAGCGAAGGCGCTATTTTTCGTCATTTCAATTCCAAAGCGGAAATTATCCACGCAATACTGGAAGATATTAGAAAAGAACTGCAAGACGAATTACGCAGGATTGCAATCGGAGTAGAGCCGGCTACCGAAAGGTTAAAGAAATTTCTTTTCGCACACATTCGTTACCTTGAAGAGCACAAAGGAATTACCATTCTGCTCTTTTCGGAAGCCACGCACACAAATGATGTTAAACTAAAAGCAAAATTAAACGAAATCCTTGCCGAGCAAAAAGTCCTTGTTACAAAAATAGTCCACGACGGACAGGTTGAGGGTGTTTGGTCGGAAGAGGTTTCCGAAGACGATTTTGCTTCCCTCTACCTCGGTGTGCCGCTTAGTTACAACATCGAAAGCGTGCTGAACCACAACGAAATTGACATCGACGACTTTTGTGAAAGAACTTACAACTTGTTAACCAAAGCATTACTTAAAAAGAAATAATCGGTAAACAAAAACTGCAGGTACAATGGAAAAAATAAAAGTTTGTTACTGCCCCACAATGCAGCCATACGCGGAAAAGATTTTTGCTTCCGTGGAAGAAGCGGAAGCAGTTCCGGTGATGAGCGCTGCGCAAGCATTGAATTTATTGCGCTCCGGTCAGGTCGATTCCGTACTAATCGGTAGAGCCGCACAGAGTTTTGAACTTGACCCGGACACAAAAGAAAAAAGATTAATGAACGGACTAACATTGGTTTACCGCCAAAAGGGCGGTTTACCGACCAACTCGTTAAAACAGATTCCCGCTTTTACCTACCTCTCCGACGAGGAATTAGGTGAACTAAAAGGACTCTTTGGTCAGGTTACAAAATTCGAAACTCTGGACGACTGCCTCGCCGATGGGCTTCAAACCCCTGTCATTATTGACTGGCGCGACTACCGTGACGAATTTGAGCTATTAATTCCAATGCTCGAAAACGGCAAAGACCCGCGCTTCAGGGCTCCGGTTCTTTACTACAAAGAACTGCCCGAGTCGTTCTTGGAAAAAGTTGAAAAAGCAATAAGCGAGGGAAACGGCAAATGAAAGTTCTGGCAATTTACGGAAGTCCGCGCAAGGACGGAAACTCTGCAAAGATGATGGAAGCCGCTCTTTCTGAATTCCCTCCAGAAGCGGAAATTCACAGAATATTTTTGGCGGACAAAAACTTTGCTCCTTGCTGCGCCGAAAGGCATTGTTTGGAACTCGGCTATTGCGACGTTGAAGACGATATGCAGGAAATTTACAAAGAGCTGTTTTGGGCTGAAGTGATTATTTTTGCAACCTCAAGCCAATTTGGTGACGTAACAGCCGATTTGAAAGCTCTAATGGAAAGAACTTGGCCCATTCGCGGAAAACTGAAAAACAAAATCGGCGGGTACGTGGTTTCCGCACGCAGGTACGCAGAAAGCACATTGAACACACTACACGCTTTTATGTTGCGCCACAAAATGATTTTGGGAAATTCCGGTGCCGTAGCCTACACGGTTACCGAAAACGGCGGACTGGAAAATGACGGGCTAGCTATTAAAGATTCCCGTAAAACAGGCAAGAGACTTGTAGAACTTTACAACTTAATTTACAACAAATAAAGTTAAAGAGCCTTTTTGTGTTGAATCGAAAAGACTGCTAAACCGTTAACAAGCTCTTCATAAAAGCTTTGTCGCTTACGCATTGCTGAAAAGTCTTTTCCAAAAACTTCACGTTTTTCGAAAGCGAAGAATAACGGAGTTTAATGTGAGGTGGGTTTTTCCTGTTGATTACAAGCAATTCCTGTTTGTCCGAAAGGTGTTTTTGCAAAAGCGCTTTAATGTGAATATCCGCATCGGAGAGGGAATAGCCGATTACAACAATCCTTTTTGCCGCGCGGATTTCCTTGCCCGCTTCCGCCATTAACGGAAGAATCACATTGTGCGTAAGTTCTTTGTAGTAAGAGGGAGGCATTATTAGAGTTTCGAAATCCGTTCCGTCAATCGGGCAGGAATATTCGTACTCAACTTTGTCCGGGTAAGTGTAACCTAAAAATTTTCCTTTGTTCAAATCGATTTTTCTGTCCCAAGGAGTTAATAGCGTTTGATTGCAACAATTGCAGTATTTCCAATTCAAACTGCCGTGTAATTTCAATATTTTAATTGCGACGGGATTTTCCGTTTCTTTTACGGCAACAGGCTTGCGCGGGTCAATCCAAAAATTAAACGGCTTTAGCTTTTCATTTTTTTCGTAGTTCATTAAGTTAATTGCGTAATCAATGTAGCCGAATTTCTCGAACAAAAAGTCGAACGCCTGCTCCAAGAGTGTGTCGTAGTTAAGCGTAACAATTGAAATGTTTGAATTAAATTCAGAGACAGCCTCCCAGAACAAACGGTAGTAAATGCTTTTCTTTTCGGTGCGGTAATCAACAATGTAGTGAAGAAGTTTAATTAAATATTCTTTGATTTTTCTTAAACGTTCGTTCGAATATTTTTTACTCAGGCTTTCATTTTGCAGGATGAAGTAATCGAGGAAACCAAAAACCGCTTCGAGCCGCGGGAAATTAAGCTTTTCGTCGAATTCGAAATTTTCTTTTACAAACTCAATTACCTCTCCGCCTATTTCCGATTCCGCAATTTCTTTAATCGAGCCGTTCATTATCATTGGCAGAATTTCTTTCTGCAAGGGGACTCCGTCCGGGTGCGATGTGCCCGCTCCAAAAATAAAAAGCACGTCCCGCAAAGGCGGGTAACTAATGAATATTTTTCTCTGCTCGTCGGTCATTCGGTTGTCCAAAATCCGGAATTAAAATCATTTGAAAATACGACATTTAATTTTAAAAAGAAAAAGGGAGTTGAACTACTCAACTCCCTCTTCTTGAAATCACATTGAATTATTCTTCAGCCATAAACGGATAGCGCCAGTCTTTCGGAGGCACAAATGTTTCTTTCATTGTGCGCACGCTCATCCAGCGCAGCAAATTCATTGCGCTTCCGGCTTTATCGTTTGTTCCCGAAGCACGCCCGCCGCCGAATGGCTGCTGTCCAACAACCGCCGCTGTTGGCTTATCGTTGATGTAGAAGTTGCCTGCAGCGTTTCTGAGTTTGTCGGACATTTTAAGCAACACTTTTCTGTCTTGCGCCCAAATAGCTCCTGTTAGTGCGTAAGGCGAAGTTGTGTCGCACAGTTCAAGCGTTTCGTCAAACTTGTCGTCGTCGTAAACGTAAATGGTAAGAACGGGGCCAAAGATTTCTTCTCCCATTGTTTTGAATTTCGGATTAGTAGTAACAATGGTAGTCGGTTCAATGAAGTAGCCCTTCGAATCGTCAAAGTTGCCGCCGGTAATAATTTCGGCTTCGTCCGATTCCTGAGCGTGTTTAATGTAGCCGGTAATTGTGTTAAAAGCATTCCGGTCAATAACGGCAGTCATGAAATTGGTAAAGTCGTCCGGTTCTCCCATTTTGATTTTTGCAACTTCAGCAGTGTATTTTTCCTTGAATTCATCCCAGCGGGATTTGGGAATGTACATCCTCGAAGCAGCCGAGCATTTTTGTCCCTGATATTCAAAAGCGCCGCGTATTGCTGCAACAACCACGCCGTCAATGTCGGCGGAATTGTGTACAAAGATGAAATCCTTTCCGCCTGTTTCACCAACAATGCGCGGGTAGTATTTCATGTTGGAAATATTCTCGCCGACTGTTCTCCACATGTTTTGGAAGGTTGCCGTTGAACCTGTAAAGTGAATGCCAGCAAGGTGCGGGCTTGTTAAAGCAGGCGTCCCTACTTGTCCGCCCGTGCCCGGGACAAAGTTAATTACGCCTTTCGGCATTCCCGCAGCTTCAAAAAGTTTCATTAGGTAATAAGCCGAGTAAACAGCGCTGGAAGCGGGCTTCCACAATACCACGTTCCCGACTAATGCCGGAGCGGTTGGCAAGTTGCCGGCAATTGAAGTAAAGTTAAATGGCGTAACGGCAAAAATAAAGCCTTCGAGCGGACGGTATTCAACCCTGTTCCACATTCCGCGGGGAGAGTAGGGTTGGTCTTTCATTAACTCTGCCATGTAATAAGCATTGAAGCGCCAAAAGTCCGTTAGCTCGCAAGCGCTGTCAATCTCCGCTTGAAAAACCGTTTTGGACTGTCCCAGCATTGTTGCCGCATTAAGCGTTGCGCGCCAGGGTCCTGCAAGCAAGTCAGCCATTTTCAGGAACACGCTTACTCTTTGTTCCCAAGGCATTTCAGCCCATTCTTTTCTTGCCTCGAGTGCCGCTTCGATTGCCATTTCAACTTCTTTTTTGCTCGCTTTGTGATAAACGCCAAGCACGTGGTTTTTGTCGTGAGGCATTCTCATCTCAGCGGTTTTGCCGGTTTTAATTTCCTCGCCGCCGATAATCAAAGGGACTTCAATTTGCTGTGATTTTAACTCGGCAAGTTTCTTTTTTAATTCTTCCTTTTCCGGACTGCCCGGAGCGTAATTCTTAATCGGTTCATTAATTGGTTCGGGTACTTTAAAATACGCATTTGACATTTTTTCGCCTCCTAATTCGTTCTCAATCTATCTTTAAAATAAATGAAATTTAAAGACAAAAATAGCTTAAAGCCCCAGTAAATACAAGCCGAACAAGAGGTTAAGGTGATTTAAATTGAAGTTAAGATTTTGGAAGGAATGTTAAATATTAGAAATAAGAAACCAGAAATAAGAAATTTTCAAACGCTAGACGCGAGAAGCTAGACGTTAGACGTAAGCAGAGAACAGATAACAGAGAATAGTGAACAGAGAAAAATGATTTTTGCCCAATAATTGTGTTAACTCCATCCATGCATCCATTCATCCAACCTGTCGCGCCGAATCCCGCAGAATGCGGGAGGAGGCGGGATCGTCCAAAAGCACTCGTGCACTCTCTCAAACGCGACTCTTGGATAATTGGATGAATGCATTATTGGATACAAGACTTATTTAGTGGAAAGTTAAATTGAAAATCTTGGAGGGTTGGAGGAATGGATGATTGGATTGATTAATAAAAAAAGAAAGGTCTCGCAAGTGCGAGACCTTAGGTAAAAAGGCGTTAAGCCATTTTCTTTATTTCTTCCACAACTTGCGGATTTGCCAGCGTGGTAATATCGCCTACGTCCTGCTTGTTGGCGATTGCCGCAAGTACACGTCTCATTATCTTACCGGAACGTGTCTTTGGCATGTCGGGAACAATCCAAACCTTACCCGGTTTGGCGATAGGCCCGATTTCCTTAGCAAGCGTGTCGGTAACTTTCTGTTGTAACTCTTCGCTTGCTTCAATGCCCGGTTTCAAGGAAACGAATACGTGCGGGATTTTGCCCTTAATCGGGTCGGCAACGGGAACAACGGCAGCTTCACCGACTTCCTCAACCATGAGAGCTGCGGATTCAAGCTCTTTGGTTCCGAGTCTGTGCCCTGCAACGTTAATTACGTCGTCAATACGGCCGAGGATTCTAAAGTAACCGTCGGGAGCTTCTACCGCGCCGTCTCCTGCAAAGTAGGGCCAGTCGTGCCAATCTTTGCTGTTAGGATCTTTGTTGTAACGTTGGTAATATTGACGTACGAAGCGTTCGTCATCGCCCCAAATGGTAAGCATTCTGCCGGGCCAAGGATTACGAATTACGATGTTACCGGCTTTGTTGCTTCCAGCGGGGAGCGGGTTGCCGTCGTCGTCCAAAATTGCCGGATAAATTCCTGGCATTCCGGGACCTGCACTGCCGGGTTTCATCGGATGAATAGCAGGAACAGTTGAGCACAAGAACCCGCCGGTTTCCGTTTGCCACCAAGTATCAACGATAACAGCTTCTTTCTTACCAACGACGTTGTAATACCAGCGCCATACTTCGGGCTCAATCGGTTCGCCTACTGTCGTCATGTGTTTGAAATGATATTTGTATTTAAGCGGTTCTTCGGGACCAATCCTGCGCAGAGCACGGATTGCAGTAGGTGAAGTGTGGAAAATATTTACGTCGAGTTCTTCCGCTACGCGCCACGGACGTCCTGCGTCGGGGTAAGTTGGCACGCCTTCGAAGATAACGGAAGAAGCGGCTAATGCCAATGGTCCGTAAACAATGTAGGAGTGTCCGGTAATCCAGCCGATATCAGCCATACACCAATAAACATCCTCGGGGTGAATGTCTTGAATGTATTTGGATGTTCCCGTTACGTAAGCCATGTAGCCGCCTGTTGAATGCTGTGCACCTTTCGGTTTTCCCGTTGTTCCCGAAGTGTACATCAGGAACAATGTTTCTTCGGCATTCATCTTTTCAGGCTCTACTTCGGCATGGTAGAACTCTTTAATTTTTTCATTGATTATTACGTCGCGACCTTCTACCAAAGGAGTTTTAGCGGAATATTTACCCGGATACCTTTGCCAGATAAGTACGTGCTCAACGTGTTGTCCTTCTTTTTCTGCCAAATCAACAGCGATGTCAGCTTTTTCTTTATGGTCGAGCAAGTTACCGCCACGGTAATAAGCGTCTGCCGTAATCAATATTTTGCTCTTTGCGTCAACAATTCTGTCAGCACAAGCTTTACCGGAGAATCCCGAAAATACTTGCGAGTGAATAACGCCTATTCTTGCGCAAGCAAGCATTGTAATAGCAAGCTCGGGGATCATCGGCATGTGCAGAGTTACCGTGTCGCCGCGCTTTAAGCCGTAGCTTTTCAATAGAGCCGCAAGTTCGTTTACCTTTACGTAAAGTTCTTGGAATGTAATGTGTTGAATGGGTTCATCTTCAGGCTCGGGTACAAAGTGCAACGCAGCTTTATTTTTGTATTTCGGGAGATGCCTGTCAATGCAGTTGTAAGAAGCATTTAATTTACCGCCCACAAACCATTTGAAGAAGGGCGGATTGCTGTCGTCAAGGAGTGTGTGCCAATACTCGTACCAGTCGAGCATGTCTGCATATTCTTTGTAGCAATTCGGGAAATTATCTTCGCCGAATCTTTCTAAGATTTTATCATCAACAATGTTTGCCTGTGCAATGAATTTTGCAGGAGGATAATAATACTCCTCCTCTTTCCAGTGCACCGCTATTTGCGCTTCTGATACTTCACTGTTTTTATTTTCGTCAGCCATAAGTTATCTCCTCTCTTTTTGTTTTAAGAATAATTATTCACCAATCGGAAGAACTGTTTTTCCGTAAGTCTCGTTTAATACTTCGGCTAAAGCCAAATAGATTGCCGAGAAACCGCAGAAGATACCTTCCCAACCGGCAATTGCGCCAATAACAGCGCTTCCGGTAGCATCTTTAAGAGCTAATAACCAGAATAGAATCCACAAGGTTAGGAATACTACTTGGAGTGCTTTGTTGTGTTTGAGGGTTGCAATCCACATTACGAAAGTGAAAAGTCCCCACATGAATAGGTAAGCTACCATTCCGCCTTCGCTGGGTCCGTCAAACCAACCCCATTTGGGCATTAAGATTAGAAATACCAGCGTTTCCCAGAACAGACCGTAGGAAGTAAACGCGGTTGTGCCGAACGTATTGCCTTTTTTCCATTCCATCCAGCCGGCAAATATTTGAGCCATTCCGCCATAGAACAACCCCATTGCAAGGATCATGCTACCCAAAGTAATGAGCCCGGCGTTGTGAACGTTAAGCAATACGGTAGTCATTCCAAATCCCAGCAAACCTAACGGCGCCGGATTTGAAGTGGTGTCAACAATGCGAGTTTCTTCTGCCATACTAACCTCCTGATTTTTTTTAATAAATAGCTCCTCTCCCCCAAGAGAGAAATTAATTAAAGGAAATGAATTTGTTTTATTTATGGAAAGTAAAAAGGATATGAATTTTTGATCTGGTGGGTGTTTGGGTTTGTATTATTACAGTGCTGCCTTGTTAAGGTAGCGTTTTTGTTGCCGAAGATTAAAAGCTCCGGCTCAGTTTTCTCACTCTCAAGATGTAGGTCAGTCTCTTGCAATTGTCATAGAATTTATTTTGCTTTGAAAAAATTTATTTTAATTGATGAATTGTCAAAGCTTGATTACTAATAGCAAAAAATACTTTTAAAAGAACAAGAGTTGTTAATCTATTTTGCTTGTGTCGTTTCCTAATTGCAAGAGTTTCAAAAATGACTTTTGATAATAACAAAAATTTTATTAATATGCAAGACTTTCCGAAGGGGGCTCCAAAGTCAATAATAACAATGAAAAATCGTTATTATTAAAAAAATCCATTGAAAATAGATGAAACTCTTTACCCTGTCAATTATTACTTTTTCAACAAAATAAAATAGTTCAAAATATGAAGTAAATTTAATTTGATTATGTGTTGCATTCGTTATTATGTTTAGAAGCTTTTTTAAAGATTTACTGAATAATCAGGATGTTTTATGAAAAAAATATTTTTGTGGGTTACGGCTTTTGTTGTCACCATTTTTTTTGCCTATTACCAACGTGTTACCGGTCCCACTTATCCACTAAGCTATTCCCAAACATTTAATAAAATTAAGGTTGAAAGCCACTTCATCCGTAGCGGTTACACAACCGAAGATGCAAAGGTTGAGCTAAACGTAACCGGCGGAGATGTTGAGGCTACTTTGTATTACAAGAGATTTAAAACACGCGATAAGTTTACTGCTGTTCCAATGAAAAAAAAAGGGGAGAAATACGTTGCGTTTCTCCCAAAGCAGCCTGCCGCGGGAAAACTTGAATACTACGTTGTAATAAATTCAAACGGGCAGCAAATTCAAATTCCCGAGGAACACGTTGTTATTAGATTTAAAGGCCCAATCCCTCTTTACATTCTTATCACTCACGTATTATTTATGTTTACGGCGTTCTTCCTTTCAATGAGAACGGGTTTGGAATATTTTAATAAAGAGCCAAAAGTAATTCCGCTTCTTAAATGGACGCTTGTTTTCTTAATAATCGGCGGATTTGTCTTAGGCCCCATTGTCCAGTACTACGCATTCGGTGCTTTCTGGACAGGCTTTCCCTTCGGGCATGATTTGACGGACAACAAAACGGCAATTGCAATTTTAGGCTGGCTGTGGGCATACTACAAAATCAAAAAAGGAGCAAGCCCCCGCAAGTGGGCGCTTGTCGGCTCGGTGATTTTAATCATCGTTTACCTTATTCCACACAGCGTTTTGGGCAGCGAATTGAAATACAGTGAAACCGACAGTGTGAAAACGGTTTCTCAAAAAGTTATTGAAAAATAAAAACAGGAAATTAAAATGAAAGCAAAATTAGTAGTTTTGACGATTCTCTTCACGTTTGCAGGACTGTTTGCACAGGACCTTAATCAAACGTTTATTTCCCTGAAAAACACGGGCGTTAAAGAGTTCAGGGAAACTTACCCAAAGTATGACGGACGCGGGACAATCATTATTGTTCTCGACACCGGAGTGGACATGGGCGTGCCGGGGCTTACGAAAACAACTACCGGCGAAGTCAAAGTAATTGACGTACAGGATTTTACCGGCGAAGGGGACATTAAACTTTACAAAGCGGACACCGAAGAAGAAAACGACACGCTTTATTTTGTTAACGACGATATGCACTACAAAGTAGCCGGCGCAGGAAAGATGCCTCTGAAAGCGGTTGACGACGAATATTTAATCGGCAGAGTTTCCGAAAAACTGTGGCAAAATTCAAGCGCAGGCACTACCGACGTAAACGGTAACGGCACAACAAACGATGTTTTTTACGTAATTGTTTTTAAGACTAAAGACAAGAACGGCGAATATTGGGTTGCGTTTTTCGACACAAATTCCAACGGCGACCTTTCCGATGAAAAGCCGTTGAGGAATTACAAAGTAAGGTACGACACCTTTAAGATTCCGAATGAGAACGGATTGCCGAACTTTACATTTGCCGTAAATATTTTCCCGAAAGAAAAAAGATTGTCTTTGTTTTACGACGACGGCGCTCACGGAACACACTGCGCGGGCATTGCCGCAGGCAACAAAATCGGAGGAGAAGATTTTTACGGCGTTGCACCTGGGGCAAAAATAATTGCTCTTAAACTCGGCAACAACAATTTTTCCGGCGGCGCAACCGTAACTGCAAGCATGAAAAAAGCTTACCTTTACGCCGATAAAGTTTCCAAAGAAAGAAAAGAACCGTGCATTATTAATATGAGTTTCGGCATCGGTTCGGAAATTGAAGGCAGAAGCGAAATGGAAGAGTTCCTCGAGAACCTCGTTAAAAACAATCCCTACCTTTACATTTCAACTTCTAACGGCAACGAAGGACCGGGAATTTCCACAACGGGTTTGCCGGCGGCAACAAGTTCCATTCTTTCTTCAGGAGCTGTTTTGGCACAGGAAGTCGGGCGCGACCTTTACGGTGCGGCGCTTGACAGGGACATTATTCTTTACTTCTCTTCCCGCGGCGGCGAAGTAGCCAAACCGGATGTCGTCTCCCCGGGAGCTTGCGTTTCCACCGTTCCCAACTGGACGGAAGGGGACAGATTTTGGGGCACAAGCATGGCTTCCCCTTACTCTGCGGGCGTGATGTCCCTTTTACTCAGCGCATTCAAAGCCGAATACCCGAAAGTTAAAATTCCTTCGCGACTTCTTTACAAAGCTTTGCGCGAAAGCGCCGTTTGGCAGAAAGGCTACACACACCTCGACCAAGGCGGCGGACTTATTAACGTAATGAACGCTTACAAATTAATGAAGAAGTGGATTAAGGAAGGGGA
>JALWGH010000026.1 GCA_027013735.1 Melioribacteraceae bacterium | reverse complement strand
TCTCCGCCGTTCAGGTTCACAGCAAGGGGCATTCGGTTGCTCCAAAGATAATGACGCTGGCGGAAATACGTGCCGAAAAATGGAACGATGTTGAAGAAGACGAAGGCAGGTTGGTGCGCGTTAACGGAGTTACAATTTCCGGCTCGGGCTATTTCGACGGCGGAACAAGCGGGCACAATTATTCCATTACCGATTCGACCGGAACGTTGACGATGAGAATTGACGAGAGTGTGAACATCGTTGGAACCGCTATTCCTTCGTCGGCTGTGGATATTATCGGCGTGCTCGGGCAGTACGACCGCTCCGCGCCTTACAGCAGCGGTTACCAAATTCTGCCGAGAAAAATCGAGGATATTGTCAGCGCACCCGTGCCTACAATTCTTACGCCGGTTGTGCCTTCCAACATAACGCCGAATTCTTTTACGGTTTATTTCAATACCGTTCACAAAGGTAACAGCGAGGTTAAATACGGCAAAACCGAAAACCTTGAAGCGGGCGATATTGTTATTGACAACGACACGACTTACCACGTTGTTCCTGTTACCAATCTCGACGAAAACACAACTTATTATTTCAAGGCTTTTTCCACGAACAGCGTGGGAACAAGCGAAAGTGAAATTTACTCGGTTACGACTTCAAGCTCCAATCCCGAAACAGGATCAATAAATGTTTACTTCAATTTTTCCGTTGACCACAACGTTGCAATTCCGGGCAACGAAGCTCACGGAAACGTTGACTTTACTCAGAAAATTGTCAACAGAATCAACAAAGCGACATATTCAATCGATTTGGCTCTTTACAGCTTTTTCGGAATAAATGAAATTACCAATGCGCTAATAGCTGCGCACCACAGAGGTGTTAAAATCCGTTTTGTTTACGACAACAGGACAATTCAAAGTTCAGCGCAAGCATTGTTGAACGACGGAATTAAAATGAGTATGCGCCCGCCTATTAGCGGAATAATGCACAATAAGTTTGCCGTCTTTGATGCCCGCGACGACGACCCCACTAACGATTGGGTTTGGACAGGCTCGTGGAACTGGACTTCCACCGAGCTCGACTGGCGAAACAACGTTGTTGAAATTAATGACGCCGGATTGGCTAAAGCCTACACAAAAGAGTTTGAAGAAATGTGGGGCAGCGACACGGACACGCCGGACTCTACAAAGGCAAGATTTGGCTGGTACAAAACCGACAACACTTCGCATTCATTTTCGATTAAGGGCAGACCCGTCCAGCTTTATTTTAGTCCTACCGACCAAACCGAGGCTCACATTTCAGGCGCACTGGGTACTGCGGACACTTCAATTTACTTTGCCGTGTTGAGTTTCACGAGCGACCCGCTTTACCAAATAATAGAAAGAAGACACGAAGCCGGAGTTAATGATATTCGCGGAATAATTACCGACGCAACAGCACAAGGTTCGGAATACCAACACCTGCTTGCAATTGCCCCGGGAGAAATTTTCGATTACAATCTTTCCGGCAGGCTTCACGATAAATACGGCTTGGTGGATGTTTCTTATCCTTCTTCCAATCCTACTGTTGTTACGGGCTCGCACAATTGGTCGCGCTCGGCAAATGAGAAGAATGACGAAAACACTTTGATTATTCACGATATTTACATTGCTAATCAATATATGCAGGAGTTTAAGAAGCGTTACAACGAACTTGGCGGAACAACCGCCTTTGTTGTGCCGAAGATTTCCAAAGTTGAACAGGAACATCTTTACCCTGAAAAGATTGTGTTAAATCAAAATTACCCCAATCCATTTAATCCGATGACTACAATTACTTTCTTTTTGCCGGAAAAACAATTTGTTACGCTGAGGGTAACCGATGTCCTCGGCAGACAAGTAAAGGTGCTTTTCTCGGGTTTTGCCAAGGCAGGTCTGAACGTTTTTGATTTTAACGCATCGGCACTTTCGAGCGGTGTTTATTTTTACATCCTCAACGCTGGAGAAAAGCAGTTAAGTAAAAAAATGCTTTTGCTAAAATAGCGTCATTGCTTATTTTTAGCCTTCAAAATTTGAAATTTTGCCAGGCCCCGATTAACAGGTTGTTGCTCAACCCCGTCAGGTCCGGAAGGAAGCAGCGGTCGGCATTCAATCTGTGTAATCGGTAAGCCTGGCTTTTTTTTGAGGGAATGAGTTAAATTTTATTTTTAGAGTATTTACAAAAATTTGCAAAAAACCGGACATATTTTTATTTTGAATTGATTTTTTAAGATTTGATTACTAAACTAATTTTGGTAGAAAATAAAAATAGAGAAATTAATGTTTCCCAAAACAGAAATATATTTAGCCGATAGTCGTGAAAAACTCAAAGAGCTTCCTGACAATTCGGTTGATTTGATTTTCACTTCCCCGCCTTACGCCGACCAGAGAAAAAATTCTTACGGGGGAATTCGTCCCGACAAATACATTGAATGGTTTTTGCCAATTTCAGAGCAGTTGCTGAGAATATTGAAACCAACCGGTACTTTCGCATTGAACATTAAAGAAAAGGTTGTTAACGGTGAAAGAAGCACGTATGTAATTGAGCTTATTTTGGAAATGAGAAAGCAGGGCTGGCTTTGGACGGAAGAATTTATTTGGCACAAAAAAAACAGTTATCCGGGTAAGTGGCCAAATCGCTTCAGAGATGCGTGGGAAAGAATTTTGCAATTTAACAAGAACAAAAAGTTCAATATGTATCAGGAAGCGGTAATGGTGCCTATTGGCGATTGGGCAAAAACACGCTTGCGCAAATTAAGCGAGAGAGACAAAATTAGAGATGAATCAAGAGCGGGCAGCGGATTCGGAAAAAATATTTCCAATTGGGTCGGGAGGCAAAAAGTTTATCCGACAAATGTAATTCATTTAGCAACCGAATGTAATAATAAGAATCACAGTGCTGCGTTTCCCGAGGGTTTACCCGAATGGTTCATTAAATTATTTACCAAAGAGGGGGATACTGTACTTGATCCGTTTATGGGCTCGGGCACTACTATTTTTGTTGCTCAAAGGATGATGAGGAATTCAATCGGAATTGAAATCGTTCCCGAATATTTCAATTTGGTAAAAGAGAAATTAGACGCAATAAATAATTTGCCTTTATTCAATGAGGGATTGAAAAATGAAACCGTTACGGTTTGAAGACGTTTACAATTATGTTGAAAACAACATTGGGATTTTCCACAGAAAAAGGATTGAAAGCCTTAACACACTTAGATTAGACAAAATTTTAAAAAGGAAAAATCCTTATTTGTTCAAAGCCAAATACGTTTTTACCGCCAAACAAATCGTAAAAGGATTAGTTGACGCCCATATTTCTTCCAACGAAGAAACAATATTCGGAGATTGGCTGGAAGGTTTGGCTATTTTCATTAATGAAAAAGTTTACGGTGGTTGGAAGTCTGGAATTACGGGAATTGATTTGGAATTCAATAAGGAAGGTATTCGTTACATTGTTACAATTAAATCCGGTCCTAATTGGGGTAATAGTAGTCAAATTGCAAAAATGAAGGAGGATTTTCGTAAAGCTATTCGAACCTTAAGAACAAGTAATTCAGGTTTAAATATTGTAGCCGTTAACGGATGTTGCTACGGTAAAGATTCGAGACCTGAGAAAGAAGAATATTTGAAACTTTGCGGACAAAGATTTTGGGAGTTCATTTCGGGCAACGAAGAACTTTACACTGAAATAATTGAACCTCTTGGATACAAGGCTAAGGAAAAGAACCAAGAATTTTTAGAATCTTATTCACAAATGTTAAACAGGTTTACTTCGGAATTTCTAGGCAGGTTCTGTGAAACAAATGGTCAAATCAATTGGAATAAGTTAGTTGAATTTAATTCGGGCAAGAATTAACTCTTTAGTAGAAAAGGAAAAGCCCGCTCTTTTGGAACGGGCTTTCCCTAAAATACAATATAATAAGGAGGCATGCTATCTAACTTTAATCTTTTTTTCTCTAATCATTTTCGCAAGTTCGCCAGTGCCGTTCTTAGAAATTGTTCTTAGCGCGCTTGTGGAAAGTTTAACGGTAACGAATCTATTCAATTCTTTTACCCAGATTCTTTTCTTTTGAAGATTAGGTAAAAATCTTCTTTTCGTTTTGTTGTGCGCGTGCGAAATAGAATGTCCGCTAATGGGTCCTTTTCCTGTTACTTGACATCTTCTCGACATATTTTCCTCTTCATTCTTAAAATTTTAAGATTACAAATTTAATATTTTTTCCTTTTAAGGTAAAGTGGTTGGCAAAAAATTTTTGTTGGTTCGAAAAGCTAAGATATTAGAAAGAAGAAACGAGAAATAAGAAATTTTTTTCGCGAGACGCGAGACGCAAGAGGCGAGACGCAAGACGTCCGCCTTCGCCTTCGCTTTCCCGCATATTGCGGGAGCTACGGCGCGACAAGCAAGACGCAACCTTTCAGTGAACAGTGAACAGTTAGCAGTGAACAGAGACTTAAGACTCGTCACGCGTCACTTAAGACTTATTTAATTGAAAGTTGAAAATGGGAAAACCAGTGAACGGTGTTGCAATGAGGTGATTCGTCATTTGTTCCGCCTGCGCCGGAACATCATTCATTATGGTAAAAAAGTTTGGTGTTGTAATCAATGCAAAGTTTCTTTGTACTATTCCGGTGAATCAGAAAAAGTTTAAGGATTATGATGAATTAAGTCCCAGCGGGACAACATCTTTTTAGAACACAAAACAACGATGCAAAAAGAGCTTGAAATTACTTTAGCCTAAAAAATATTTTGATTCAATTCTTATTTAGACTAAATTTAAATAATAAAATTTGAATTTTTTGTAACGGAGGTAAAATGGAGATTAAGGCAACAGATAAAATAATTGACAAGGTTAAAGAAGAACCTGAACTTAAAGAGAAGATTTTGGAATATTCGATTGATTTTGAAAAACTTTCCGACCCGTGGGTTTTTAATTTGGTAGCAAATTTGGTTACCTTTGCCGACTTAGCAGAGGAAACGGGAAAAGATATTGACGATTTCCTTAATTATCTGAACAAAGGAATAAAAGAGAACAAATTAAATGTAGAGGGAGAAAATCAAGCTCCCGATTGGGTTAAATCCAATTCTTTTGAAACAATAGACGCAAGGAAACTTTCCGGTTTCTTCCTGAAAGATATTTTGGCAAAAGAGAGTTCGTTAAAATCCGGCGTGGGTTTGAAAGTAATTCAAAACTTTTACGCTGCTCCTTTGATTACGCTAATGGAATCCAAGGGTTACAAATCTTATTCTCGGAAAATTGCAAAAGATTTGTTCTACTTCTATTTTCTAAAAGAGGAAGAGAAGTTAGAAAACGTAAATGTCATTACTAACGGAAAACCTAAAATGGTAATTCAATCCGCAACACCAGTGATTTACCCCGTTCTGTTAAAACTAATTAATTCGGAGGAAGTAAGAAAAAACATTGAGGTAACGGAATACAAGGTTTGGGAGGAGACCGAAAAACATCTTGGCTGGATTGTAAACGGCAAAGCGGATTTGTCTTTTTCTGCGATATTGGCAATGTCCAACCTGACTAATAATAAAGAC
>JALWGH010000025.1 GCA_027013735.1 Melioribacteraceae bacterium | reverse complement strand
CCTCAAAAGCAGCCAAGTTTGTTAATTCCACAGCCAGGAGTTGTGGCAGATGACTAACGTAAGCTATCATCATATCGTGAATTCTCGGTTCAAGGAAAGTAATTCGAGCACCCAGCGTTTTAATTACTTCGATTAAAGGTAAAATTTCCCGTTCACTCCGTTCGGTTTTCTCAAGAATGTAAACCGCATTTTCAAAAAGCAGAGGGTCGGAATTTTCGTAACCGCCTTTTTCCTTGCCTGTCATCGGATGCCCGCCGACAAAAACACCGGCTGAATTTAATTCACCCCATTTTTTCCTTAGCGGAAGTTTAACTCCGCTCACATCTGTAATAATTTGTCCCTCCGAAAGATGCGGAGCAAGTTGTTCGAGAATTTTAATCGTTTGAGTTACGGGCACGGCAATAAAAATCAAATCGGAGAACAAAGATTCCTCAATGTTTACAAGGGGTTTGTCAATCACACCTTCCGCAAAAGCAATGTTAGCAGACATCCCCGTATCGTAGGCGGAAATAAAAAAATCCCCACCGCTTTTTTTTAATGCCTTTGCAATTGAGCCACCGATTAAGCCCAACCCGATTATTGAAATTTTTTTTGCCGGCATTACAATGTTCTTCCGACTGCTTTGGCAATTAATTTAAGCTCGTCGTAAAGACGCAAATATTCGTCGGGCAAAAGCGCTTGCGGTCCGTCGGACAATGCGTGCTCGGGGTCGTAATGAATTTCAATCATCAAACCATCCGCTCCCGCTGCAACTGCTGCTCTTGCCATTGGCGGAACCTGATCGCGTATCCCCGTTGCGTGAGAAGGGTCTGCAAAAACAGGCAAGTGGCTTTTCTTGTGCACAACCGGAATTGCCGAAAGGTCAAACGTGTTGCGCGTGTATTTTTCGAAAGTTCTGATTCCTCTTTCGCACAAAAACACATTCGGATTACCGGCGGAAAGGATGTACTCTGCAGACATTAACCACTCCTCAATCGTAGCTGAAAGCCCGCGCTTTAACATTACCGGTTTTTTCGCGGCACCGATTTCCTTGAGCAGCGAAAAGTTCTGCATATTCCTCGCGCCAATCTGGAAAATGTCGGCGTACTTGGCAATCAAATCTATTTGGCTAATTTGCATTACTTCGGTAATCACCAGCAAACCGAATTCATCGGCTGCGGCTCGGATGTACTTGAGTCCTTCCTCTCCCAATCCCTGAAAAGAATAAGGCGAAGTTCTCGGCTTGAATGCACCGCCGCGCAAAATTTTTGCGCCCGATTTTGCTACCGTCTCGGCAAGTTTGAAAACTTGCTCCTCGCTTTCAATCGAGCAAGGACCTGCAATCATTACAATTTGGTCGCCTCCGATTTCAACATCTTTGATTTTTATTTTCGTGTTTTCGGGATGGAAATTCCTGCTTGCAAGTTTGAACGGAGCGGTAACCCTGTAAACATCCGCCACACCCGGCAGGACTTTAATCTTCCTTGTGTCGAAATCCGGCTTTACTCCAATAGCGCCGAGCACAAGGCTTTGAACACCTTGCGACTTGTGAATCTCAAAGCCGTAATCTTCCAAATGTTTGATTACATTTTCAACTTGCTCTTTCGTTGCTGTTTGTTCTAAAACTATTACCAATTTTTTTCTCCTTTAATCGTGAAATTTTTTCTCGCCTGCACGCACTTCAAAATCAAGGTAATCTTCTTTCGAAGGAATTGCACAGGTGTAATCGGGACTGTAAGCACAGTAAGGATTAAACGCAAGATTAAAATCAATTTTGTAAATATGGTTCGGGTCGTCCGATTTTTCAAATTCCAAATAACGCCCTACACCG
>JALWGH010000024.1 GCA_027013735.1 Melioribacteraceae bacterium | reverse complement strand
GTATTATTTTTTGTTAATAATTTTGTCTTTAATTTGACGATTACAAAGACTACTTAATTTTTTCGGGAGGAAAAGAAAATGGCTATTCAAACAGTAAATCCTGCAACTGAAGAAATTGTTAAAACCTTTAACGAAATGAGTATTGAAGAAGTTGAAAGCATTATTGAAAAATCTCACGAGACATTTTTGTCCTGGCGTAAAAAATCTTTTTCGGAGCGCAGCGAGCTGATGCACAAAGCAGCTTCGATTTTAAGGGAAAAGAAAAACGAGTTCGGCAAAATAATGACGCTCGAAATGGGGAAGCCAATTAGTCAGGCTGAAGCCGAAGCCGAGAAATGCGCCTGGGTCTGCGATTATTACGCTGACAATGCCGAAAGCATTCTTAAGGAGGAATTCATTCAAACCGACGCATCGGAAAGCTACGTTCGCTTTGACCCCTTGGGCGTTGTGCTTGCCGTTATGCCGTGGAACTTTCCGTTCTGGCAGGTCTTTCGTTTTGCAGCGCCCGCGCTAATGGCTGGGAATGTCGGAATTTTAAAACACGCTTCCAACGTACCAATGTGTGCCGAAGCGATTGAAAATATTTTTCTGGAAGCGGGCTTTCCCGAAGGCGCATTTAAGAATCTTGTGATTTCCTCCAAACCCGTTAAAGATATTATTGACAACCCGCTCGTAAAGGCTGCTACGCTTACCGGCAGCGAAAATGCGGGACGAAACGTTGCCGAACGCTCGGGGAAAAATTTGAAGAAAACAGTAATGGAATTAGGCGGAAGCGACCCGTTCATTATTTTACCTGACGCCGACCTCGAAAAAGCTTCGTCCGTAGCGGTAACTGCAAGAATGATTAACAACGGTCAAAGCTGTATTGCGGCAAAAAGATTCATTATAACCGAAGCGGTTTACGACGAGTTTTTGGAACTATTCCTTTCCAAAATGCAAGCGGTGAAAATGGGAGACCCGATGAATCCCGAGACGGAATTAGGGCCGCTCGCGCGCAAAGATTTAATGCTCGAACTGGACGAACAAGTTAAACAATCCGTTGAGGCTGGAGCTGAAATTCTGACCGGCGGAAAACCCGTTGACGGCAAGGGTTATTTCTACCCACCGACCGTTTTGGTCAATATTGGCAAGGGTTCCCCGGCTTATGAACAAGAACTTTTCGGACCCGTTGCTTCGGTAATTA
The DNA here is from genome assembly GCA_027013735.1 of Melioribacteraceae bacterium. Classification (GTDB taxonomy): domain Bacteria; phylum Bacteroidota; class Ignavibacteria; order Ignavibacteriales; family Melioribacteraceae; genus WFQV01. Next base: position 16,672 of record JALWGH010000024.1, on the reverse strand, counting down.
AAGCAAAGGACGAAGCAGATGCAATTAGAATTGCTAACGATACGGATTTCGGTCTTGGCGCTTCGCTTTGGACTAACAACATCCAACACGCAAAGGAATTGGCGAAGGAAATTGAATCGGGCTCGGTCTTCATTAACGGTTTGGTAAAATCCGATCCGCGTTTGCCTTTCGGCGGAATTAAAATTTCCGGTTACGGAAGGGAGCTTTCGCATTACGGAATTAAGGAGTTTGTTAATATTAAGACTGTCTGGATTGCTTGAGAAAGCGGGAACTTATTTTCTTTTCCCGTGTTTGCAGGCAATAAAATTTGGAATTTTTAATGACAAAGGAGACGCTCCGATGATTGACCCCGACAAAATGATTGTCGTTGGAGACAGGGTTTTAATTCGTCCTGAAGAGAATATGAAGAAAACTTCAAGCGGACTTTACCTTCCGCCGAACGTGCGCGAGAAAGAAACGGTGCACGCAGGCTACGTAATTAAAGTTGGTCCCGGTTACCCGATTGCAAACCCGAACACGGACGACGAACCTTGGAAACAACAGAAAGAAGAAATTAAATACATTCCTCTTCAAGCCCGCGAAGGCGATTACGCCTTGTACTTAAAGCGCGACAGCGTTGAAATTGAAATAGAGGGAGAAAAATTTGTTATTGTGCCTCAAAATAGTATTTTGCTTTTGTTAAGAGACGAAGGAATTTTTGAGTAAGGAGAAAAATGAAAGAAGAGAACGACTTTTTGCATTTTGTTGAAGACTACGAAAAAGAAATTGCTCCGCTCGTAACCGAGTACAACCGGACATATTTCGATGCAAGCGTTACGGGCAAAGAAGAAGCCTACCGGAAAGCTGCGGAATTACATTTGAAAATAACAAAGTATTATTCCGACCGTGACAAGTTTAAATATCTAAAAGAATTAAAAGAAAAAACAAAATTCGACGAGCAGATTCTCGACAGACTTTTAACACTTCTTTACAATTCTTTTGCCGAACATCAATGCAGCGAAGAGCTTTCCGAAAAAATAGTTCAAATTTCGAACAAACTTGAACAGGAGTACTCTACCTTTAGAGCATCGATTGAGGGTAAATCCGTTACCGACAACGACATTGATGATGTGCTCCTTTCTTCCGGCAGCTCCGAAAAAGTCAAACAATACTGGCTTGCAAGCAAACAAATAGGAAAAAAAGTTTTTCGGGAAGTAATTGAACTTGCCAAACTGCGTAACCAAGCTGCGCGGGAGTTAGGTTACAAAAATCATTTTGAAATGAGTTTGCAACTCAGCGAGCTGGACGTTAGTTTTTTACTTAAACTTTTCGATGAACTCGACAACAAAACCCGTACAAAGTTCAAAGAGTTAAAATCTCTCATTGACAAAAATCTCTCGAAAAAATTCGGAATTCAGAAAAGCGAATTAATGCCTTGGCATTACGGCGACAGGTTTTTCCAAAGCGGACCGAAAATATTCTCAGTCGATTTTGATTCTTACTACGCCGGTAAAAACATTGAGGAATTAACAAAAAAATATTACGAAAGCATCGGGTTACCTATTGACGATATTATTAAACGCAGCGACCTTTACGAGCGTGAAGGGAAATACCAGCATGCTTATTGTATTAACATCGACAGGGAAGACGACGTACGCGTGGTTTGCAACATTAAACCAAACCACCGCTGGATGAGCACAATGCTTCACGAATTCGGTCACGCGGTTTACGACAAACTAATTTCCCGCAAACTACCATGGACATTGCGCGAACCAGCACACACCTTTACAACCGAAGCAATAGCAATGCTCTTCGGACGCATGGCTTCTTTAACCGAGTTCATTAGGGACTTAACCGGTGCAAAAATTCCGGATGAGAAAAATTTCGGCGAGCAAGCGTTTAAATCCCTTCAGGCAGAGCAATTAATTTTCTCACGCTGGGTGCAGGTTGTTTTCCGTTTCGAAAAAGCATTGTACGAAAACCCGGACGCCGATTTAAATTCCATTTGGAAAAATCTTGTTGCGAAGTACCAACTTCTGAACTACCCCGGGGATAGAGACGAGCCCGACTGGGCGGCAAAAATCCACATTGCTCTTTATCCTGCATACTACCAAAACTACATTTTGGGAGAGATGCTTGCCTCCCAGCTTTACTTTTACATTAAAGACAAAGTCCTTAAGAGCAGCGAACCAATGCCGAGTTTTTACGGACAAAACGAAACCGGCGATTATTTGAAAAACCTTTTCTTCTCCTACGGCTCGCTTTACAGGTGGGACGAACTAATTGAAAAAGCCACGGGAGAAAAATTAAATCCCGAATATTACATTGAACAATTTGTTAAAAATTAAAACGGAGAAATAAATGATTGATCCCGAATTGCTTGAAATGCTTGTCTGTCCGCTTTCAAAGGCGGAGCTTGTGCTTGACGGTGATTATTTGGTTTCCACAGACAAAGAAACACGACGCCGTTACAGAATTGAAGACGACATTCCCATTATGCTTATTGAAGAATCGGAAACTCTTGATTTGCAGACGTGGGAAGAAATAATGAAGAAGCACGGCAAACCCACCGATTAACTTGCCGAACATTTTAATATGATTGTTAAAAAGGACAAAGAAGAAATAGAAAATTATTTCCGTGATGCCTCGAATTTCTTTGGCAGCGCAGATGCTGTGTACTTTCCCGTGAATGCCGAAGAGATTGCAGAAGTTATTAGGGACGCAAATCGAAATAAATTCCACGTTACCGTTTCGGGCGCAAGGACGGGATTAACCGGTGGTGCTGCGCCGGAGGGCGGAGTAATATTGTCCCTCGAAAAGATGAACAAAATAATTCAAATTGACCGCGATGAAAAATTTACGATTGTTCAGCCCGGAGTTTTTTTACGCGACCTGCAAAACGAAGTGGAGCGGAGCGGATTGTTTTATCCGCCCGACCCGACCGAGCGGGATTCTTTCCTTGGCGGGAATGCGGCAACAAACGCCTCCGGTGCAAAGACTTTCAAGTACGGTCCCACAAGAAATTTTGTTGAGGAAACAAAAGTTGTTTTACCCGACGGGGAAACGGCAACATTAAAACGAGGTAATTACACTGCTCAAAACACCGTGCTTACATTTCCAACCGACTCGGGCAAAGAAGTGCAAATTAAAATTCCGGAAGTTTACATTCCACGCTCCACTAAAAACGCCGCCGGTTACTATTTGCGTAAAGGAATGGACGCAATTGACTTGTTCATCGGTGCGGAGGGAACGCTCGGAGTAATCACCGAAATAAAACTAAAACTGATTAACCCGCCCGAAAAAATTTTGTCTGCCGTAATATTTTTTAACAATACCGAGAATACCCTTGATTTTATTGAGCATGCCCGCAATGAGTCTTACAAAACCCGTAAAAGCAAAGGCAAAAACGGGCTTGACGCACGCGGCTTGGAGTTTTTTGACAACGGCGCATTAAAATTCCTTTACGAGTCTTACCCTGCCATTCCCACAGATGCAAAAGCCGCTGTTTGGTTCGAGGCGGAACTTAATTCCGAAAATGAAGATTTAATTACCGACAAATGGTTCGACACAATTGAGACTTTCCACGGAGATGTTGAACGCTCCTGGTTTGCAATAGACAAGAAGGACAGAGAGAAGTTCAAAGATTTCAGGCATGCCGTTTCCGCCAATGTTGCAGATTACATTTCGTCAAAAGGTCTGAGGAAAGTCGGGACGGACACGGCAGTCGAGGACAAGTTTTTCAAAGAGTATTATTATTACTCGGTCAAACTTGCGCAAAGCTCGGGAATCAATTTCATTGTTTATGGTCATGCGGGGAACTCGCACTTACATTTGAACTTTCTTCCAAAGGACAAAGCGGAATTTGAACAAGCAAAGTTGCTTTACAAAGATTTGTGTGCCAGGGCAGTTAAGTTCAACGGCACCGTCTCCGCCGAGCACGGAATTGGAAAAATAAAACGCGAATACTTTTTAATGATGTACGGCGAAGAAGCCGTGCGAAAAATGGCAAAGATTAAAAAAACTTTGGACAAAAACTTAATTTTGAACACCGGTAATATTTTTGAAGAGAGATTTTTACGTGATTAAGAAAAGCCTGTTATTATTAGTGATCTTTACGGCGGCAAGTCTGGCGCAGAACGCCAACTTACTGGAAAGTAAATTCCTGCTTGCGCGTAACTACGAATCCGCCGGACAGTTTGAGAAAGCCGAAAAAATTTACTACGAAATTTTTACTTCCCAACCGTGGAACGACAAGTACTTCAACGCGTTGAATAACATTTATTTGAAACAAAAGAAATACGATGCCTCCGTTAAGCTTTTGCAAAGCCGCATCAAGAAAAGCCCTGATAATATTGAGCTTTACGGACTTTTGGGAACAACGTACTACACTGCTGGCGAATATGACAAAGCGTTTGAAACGTGGGACAAAGCGTTGAACATTACTCCGCAGAACCCGATTAACTACAGAATAATTGCAAACTACGCCATTCAAAACCGGGCGTTTGACAAAGCAATTGAAATCCTGAAACGCGGGGAAAGACGTTTCAACAACAGTCCGATGTTCCTTTACGACCTTGCCGGTCTTTACGCCGCAACAATGAACTACACGGATGCGACAAAAGAATATTGCAGAATACTCAAACTCTCTCCTGCACAGTTGAGTTACGTTAAAAGCCGAATCTCCGTTTACATTCAAAACAAAGGCGTTCCCGAGACGGCAATCAAAATAATCCAACAATATTACGACGAAACCAACCTCCCGGAATTTCTCAACCTGCTTGCGTCAATTTATTTTCAGACGAAAAATTTTGACAAGGCATTTGAAACCGTAAAAAAATTGGACGGGCTTACAAATTCGAACGGCTCTAAAATATTTGCCTTTGCCCAAAAGACGCTTGCCGAACACCAATATTCCACAGCGGCAAAGGCTTTTGATTATTTGATTAACAATTTTAACGATGCGTCTTTCCTTCCCTCTGCCGAATTGGGATTTGCCAAAAGCAAGGAAAAAATTCTTACTCAAAAAATAGATTCAAGCATTCAAATTGAATACGAGAGTCCCGAAAACGTTGACTCCAACGCTTTTAAAAATATTATTACGGCATATTTGAATGCCGCACAGAAATACAATGTCCCTACGGTAAAAAGCGAAGCCCTTTTCAGAGTGGGACTCATTTACGCCAAATACTTGAACAACAAAAAAGAGGCTTTGAAATATTTTGAAAAAATAATCGAAGTCTTTCCTTATTCCTCTTTTGCCAACAAGGCTAAAATTGAAGCGGCGAAAATCCGGCTTTGCAATGGTAAAGAAACATCCGTAGTCAAAACGTTAAAAGAATTTGCCGGCAGAAAAAATCTTCCGCAAAGCATTAAGAGCGAAGCGCTTTTCCTCTCAGGCAAATTAAATTATTGGAAAGGGAACTTTACCAGAGCATTGAAAATATTGAACGAAATTGCATCGAAGCCCTCCGACGACAACGCCAACGACGCGCTGGAGTTGAGTTTAATTATCAGTGTGTTAAAAAGCGATTCGCTGACTTTGGCTGAGTTTTCAAGAGCCGACCGTTTTTTCTTCTGCAACAAATACGACTCGGCTAAAGCCCTGCTGTTAAACATTTACGGCAAAACCAAAAATTTTGTAATGAAGGATTTGACCGGATTAAAACTTGCGGAAATTTCAATAGCGGGCAGCGACATCCCGACGGCTACCGCCTTTTTGGACAGCATTTCCCGAAAAGAAAAACTTTCCCTCTTTGCCGACAAAGCGCTCTACCTTGAGGCGGAAATTAACGAGCACAAAGTAAAAAATTACAAGGCTGCCATCAGACTTTACGAAAAATTACTTGAAAAATTCCCAAACTCATTATATTTTGATAAGTCCAGACAAAAGATTAATTCATTAACGAAAAAGCTTAACAACTTATGAAAAAAGAAAATAAAGACGAAGTCCGTTGTTCGTTTTGCGGAAGGAAATCATCCGAAGTTAACAGCATAGTTGCAGGACCGGGCGATGTTTACATTTGCGACATTTGTATCAGGACAAGTTACGACATAATTAGAGAAAATTTAGCGGCAATTAAGGGCAAAAGTTTCGTTCGCGAAAACCTGACTCCCGCCGAATTAAAAAAGAAATTGGACGAGCACGTAATCGGACAGGAATCCGCCAAGAAGGCTTTGTCCGTTGCCGTTTACAATCATTACAAAAGAATCAGCTCGTCGAAATCATTCTTCGGGATGGACGACGTTGAAATAGAAAAGAGCAACATCCTGCTAATCGGTCCCACGGGCGTGGGTAAAACTTTAATCGCTCAAACGTTGGCAAAAATTCTCGACGTTCCTTTTGCGATAGCCGACGCAACGACTCTGACCGAAGCTGGTTACGTGGGCGACGATGTGGAAACCGTCCTTGTGCGTTTGCTTCAAGCGGCAGATTACAATCTCGAAAAAGCGCAGAAGGGAATTGTTTACATCGACGAAATCGACAAGATTGCTCGCAAGAGTGAGAGCACTTCAATCACACGCGATGTTTCCGGCGAAGGAGTTCAACAGGCATTGCTGAAAATCCTTGAAGGCACGGTTGCAGGCGTTCCTCCCAGAGGCGGCAGGAAACACCCCGAGCAAGCGCTGATAAATATTAACACTAAAAACATTCTCTTTATTTGCGGCGGAGCTTTCGACGGAATTGAGCCTATTATTGCAAGAAGAAACAATAAAAACACAATCGGTTTCGGCGGCAACGCAAAAACAAGTTTGGAGGACAGGGACTCGCTCGTCAGCAAAGTTCTGCCGGAAGACCTTGTTAAATACGGATTAATCCCCGAGCTTGTCGGTCGCTTGCCGATAATCGCGCCTTTGCATTCCCTTGACGCCACGGCATTAAAAAATATTTTGACCGAGCCGAAAAATGCAATTGTAAAACAATTCAAAAAGTTATTTATGATGGAAGGCGTTGAGCTGGAATTCGATCCGCTGGCGCTTGACGCAATTGTTCAAAAAGCAATTGAGAGAAAAACCGGCGCACGCGCTCTCCGCTCGATTGTGGAAGGAATTTTACTTGACATTATGTACGAGCTTCCAAATTTGGAAAACGTGGAGAAATGTTTAATTACGCGCGACACGGTCGAAAAGGGCTCCCCGCCAATTTACATTGAGGCGGAGAAGAAGTCGGCGTAATCCTTACATTGTTGGCTTGTGTGTGGGTAGTTGCAGAAGGGAATAATTTTAATCACTAAACGTTTTTAGCGTTTAAATAGAGATTTACCGATGAAAACAATAATTCAAAACTTGAATGAAAATCATCCCGCTTATTCCAAGCTTGTTGATTTGTGTGTAAAAAACGGTGTGGATTCACTTAGAGTTTTCGGTTCGGTAGCAAGAGGGGAAGCAAATAAAAATAGCGACATCGACATTTTAATACGCTTTAAGAATCCTGTTAGCTTATTAACTTTGGTAAGACTCGAAAGGGAATTAAGCGAATTGTTAGGGCGAAAAGTTGATTTGGTAACGGAGAATGCATTAAGTCCTTACATTAGGGAAAAAGTATTGAAAAGCGCTCGAGTGATTTATGTTAATTAGCCCCCTTTAACAAACATTATTAACACATAAATGAATTAAAGACAATCTAAATTACGTTTTCACAAGCATTTGAAAAAGGGGGGGACAATTTTGTATTTTAACAGAAATTCTTAGGTCTATTTCGAAAATGATATGATAAAAGACTATCAAATACTGCCTGTTAAAGATATTCAGAAACGTATCTTTACTATTCGTGGTGTTCAAGTAATGCTTGATAGCGATTTGGCGGATTTGTATCATGTAGAAACCAAAAACCTGAATTTAGCTGTAAAACGAAATATTGAAAGATTCCCCTACAACTTTAGATTTCAACTTACGGAACAGGAATACAAAAGTTTGAGGTTGCAAAATGAAACCTCAAAAGGGAAAAGAGGCGGAAGAAGGTATTTGCCCTATGCTTTTACCGAACAAGGAGTGGCTATGCTTTCAGCAGTGTTGCATAGCGAAACAGCGGTAAAATTAAGCATACAGATTATTCAAGCATTTGTGGAAATGAAAAAATTTATTAATACAAATGCAGGGTTATTTCAGAGATTAGACAAGGTTGAACAAAAGCTTATCCGACACGACGAAAATTTTAATAAAATATTTAAAGCTCTTGAAAATAAAAGCATAAAACCCAAGCAAGAAATTTTCTTTAACGGACAAATTTTTGACGCCTACACATTTGTTTCCGATATCATCAAGACAGCAAAAAAATCTATTATTCTAATTGATAATTATATTGACGATACCGTACTAACTCATTTTACCAAACGTAAAAAAGGAGTAACATTTACCATTTACACAAAAAATATTTCAAAACAACTACAACTTGATATTAAAAAGCACAACGAACAATACGAACCTGTTACGATTAGAGTTTTTAAAGAAGCACATGACCGCTTTTTAATTATTGATGAAAACGATGTTTATCATTTTGGAGCGAGTTTAAAAGATTTGGGTAAAAAGTGGTTTGCCGTATCCAAGTTGGACATTACCTCAATCAAAGTGCTGGATAAAATTAAACAGTTGGAAACGGGCAATGGATAATCCTCAACTTTCAATTGGCAAAGAAATTAAATTTGAGTACAGAATACCGCCTGAAAAGATAAAAAGAAAATTTATTGAAAACGTAAAAGTCGCCTAATCAAACAAGATTCACTTCATCGCAACGGTTGAAAACAGAAAGCTATTTTTCCTCAAAATTTCTTCTGCCTTTTTTACTCCTCCCTGTGCACCACAAATGCGTTTGCCTGAGCGCTGGGCATGATAATCATTTCGTTAATGTTGGCATGCGGCGGACGCGTTGCACAGAACACCACTGCCTCGGCAATGTCCTGACCGCTAAGCGGAGTTAAGCCTTTGTAAACGTCTTTGGCTTTTTGCTCGTCTCCGTAAAAACGGACAATACTGAATTCCGTTTCAACCATTCCCGGATCAACGCTGCTGACGCGAACGCCTATGCCGAGCAAGTCCATCCTGAGCGAGCGGGTTATTGCGGCAACTGCGTGCTTGGTAGCGCAGTAAACCGAGCCTTTCGGGTAAGCTTCGTGTCCGGCAATCGAGCCGATGTTGATTACGTGTCCCTTGCCCCGCTCTACCATTCCTGGAACAAGGTTGCGCGTAACGTAAAGCAAACCTTTAACGTTTGTGTCAATCATTTCTTCCCAGCCGTCAACGTTGTCTTCGTAAAGTTTGTTTAATCCTCTTCCCAAACCTGCATTGTTTACAAGAATATCAACAGCCTGCCACTCGGCAGGAAGACCGGCGATTTTCTCTTCAACTTCCTTTCTGTTTTTAACGTCAAGTTTGAAAGTCAGACTTTCCGTACCGTGTTTTTCTTTTAACTCTTTCGCGAGCGCTTCGATTCTTTCAATTCTTCGCGCAGTTAAAATTAACTTTGCTCCTTCCTGAGCAAATGCCTCGGCGCAAGCTTTGCCGATGCCTGCCGAAGCTCCGGTAATAAAAACAATTTTGTTTTTCAATGATTCCATTTTTCCTCCTATCTTTCAATCCAACTTGGTCTGTCCGTTTCAAAATTCGGCGCTATTACTTCGTAGCGGTATTTTTTTTCAATTGCTTCATCTTTGTAGGAAACCTTTTTATTCTCCTTGCAGAGCCACGTTTTGTCGGAACGGATTTCCAACTTGCTGCCGTCGTCAAAAACTATTTGCCCGATTACGTTTGTACCTGCACTACCTTTTCTGTCGTAATTAATTGCGTGAACCTCAATTGTGTTTTTGCCTTTTCTTAGAAACTTTTTAACGTTCGGATATTTCACTCTTCCGTATTCAACGAAAAGGGAAAGCGTTCTTCTTGCAAATACTTTTGTAACAAATTTACCGTTCAAGTAAAGCTCGGCGTAAGTATCGCCCAGCAACTGCATTTTAGCCGATTTAATCTTTTTCCCGATTTCAAACGAAGTCGAAAAGTACGCCTCTCTGATTTGAGAATTTCCACTGCCATTGCAATAAATCCACTTGCTCGGAATCAAGGGAGAGTAAAGCGTATCCTGCAAGAGCATTTCTTTTGTTTCCTTGAAATATTCCGTCAGGCGGTCGAATTTGTCTTCAATCATATTAAGATTTGCCGGCTCGTAATACTTCAGCCAAATAATTTTAAATTCCTTTTTCAATTTTTTCAGTGAAGCAATGTTTTGGTCAATCAACGGAATAATCTTTTCCTTTTTCTCCGCAACGGAAACGGTTGTGTCCTGCAACGCAATTGACGTTTCCAGTTTTGTTGCGTACCAATTGTAAAGATTCTCCAAAAAGTTGTAGATTTTTATTTGGTCTTTATTTTGAGTTGCTTTGTTTTTTAATTCGATTATTTTGTTTTCCATTACAGGCAAAGTTTCCTTTAGCCAAGCCAGCTTTGCCGTCGGGTCAACGTTAGGTACCCACCAAACCGATTTTTTAACGGGCAAAAGGGGATGCCGCCAAACTTCGTGCCACAGGAATTGATTTAACGGATTGGCAAACCAAAGATTAAGCTCAAGTGCATCGTCGGTTTTAATCCCGAAAAAGTTTTTGAAAAAGAGGGAATTGAATTTTGAGATGTCCGCTTTTTGAACATTCCAAGCGCAATCAGCCGACCACGCGTAATCCCAGTAGAGTAGCTCCTTAAACGTTTCTGCACCGTAGTCGCCCCAGTTGGAGTTAATCATTCCAAGCGCGCTGTTTTTTACGCCGGCTTTAGTAAAATATTCGATGTTAGGCAAAGCGTTTAAGTTAGTTGGGTACGTCGTCAGGAAGTTCCAACTTGCCGGAGAAACAATTGTTTGGAATCCGGCTTTTTTAAATTTCCTAACGGAAGGATAATCTATTGCCGGGCGGTAATGCCAATCAACAATCACAATGTCTTTAGGAATCATTTGGAGAATTTCGGGATGGCGCAAAAGGATGTCCCCGTACATCATTACTTTTTTGTGGTACTTTTTCAAAATCGAGTACACTTTTTTGTAATGCTCGGCGTGAACTTTTGCAATGCCGTATTTTTCAACCAACTTTTTGCTTTTGCCGAGACCGACGTCGAAACTCTCGTCGGCTCCCATGTGAAAATAAGCGGAAGGGAAAAGCTCGGCAACCTCCTTAATTAATTTCTCGAGAAACTTGTAAACAGCGGGGTCGGAAACGTCAAGCGTTGCGGCACCGGGAAATTCCGCGTACTTCAAAAATTTTCCCTGCGACAAAATATTTTCGTAATGCCCGAGAGTTTGGAATATCGGGATTATTTCAACGAACTTGGATTTGGCATATTTAACAAGCTCTTTAACCTCTTCTTTGCTTAGCGCACCGCGGTTCTTTCCAATCGAAGGGAAAGATTTAAACTTTAACATGTCTTCGATGTAAGGCATGTAAACGTTCATTTTGTAAGAAGAAATAAAATCAATTATCTTCTTAAAATTTTTCAACGTGGAAACTTGTCCGCGGCTGATGTCGTCCGAGATTCCTCGGATTTTCAAGTCGGGGAAATCCCTGACCACAACACCCGAAATGAAACGGTTTTCGCTTTGTTCCAAAATCTGCCCGAAGCTTTGAAGCCCGTAAAACAAACCTTTGTAGGTTAATGCCTCAATTAATACGCCGTTTTGGTCAATGCTAAGTTTGTACGCTTCATCCGCAATGTTTTCAGGGCAGTCAAAGTCAAGAGATTTTTTAAGGAGAAGTTTAACTTCCGCATTTTTGTCGTCGTGAACCTTAAAGAATTTTACGTTGTTTTTGTTTCCAATCTTTTTTAATTCTTTAACGCAGTAACCAGCTTCTTCTTTTGAGGATTCGTCAATAAAAACAGGGGTTTGCGCTGCCACGTGATAAGGAGAGTTAATAAATTCAATGCTTTGGGGCTGTGGTAAAATTTCATATTTCATTTTAATCTGTCCGAAAAGTTCGAAAGAAAACACTAACACAAGGGGAACGATTGTTCTGAAATTTAACATTGTTAATCCGTGATTATTAAAAGTGTTTTTAATTTTGTTTGTTAAGTTAAAATATTCTCAAACGAATTTCACACTGAAGTTCGGCAAACTTAGCCAAATTAAAATTCAAATTCTGTCCCGTCGTCTGCAATAATAATTTTCCCTCCAAGTTCGGAAGGCAATGAATTAATTTCTTCCATCAGTCCGTTTAACTTTTCTTCGTCAACGTGAGTAATAAACATTTTTTCCGGATTCGACTTTTTAAATAGTTCAATTATTGAACTAAATTCGATGTGGGTGTATTCAATAACCACGACGTTGTATTTCTCATTAAAAAGCTCGATGTCTTCTTTCCCGCCGAGGTCGGAAGTGTAAAGCAACTTCCGATGCCCCGCTTCAAAAACAAAACTACTTGAGACAAAATACTTGTCGGGATAATTTGTTAAAACAGGTCTCTTTTTAATGTGGGAGTTCCTCAACGGTTTAAATTCGAGCCCTTCGGTAAGCGAATATTTAACGTCAAAGGAATAACCGTTTATTTCAATTTCGAACGGAAGTTTCTCGGGAAACAAATAAGAACGCCTTAACAATTCGTTAGTGAAATCAACATAATTGTCGTGGGCAAAAATCTCTAACGGTTTTGTTCTTTGACCAAGGTACATTTGGGTCAATAAAGACGGTAGTCCGGCAAAGTGGTCTGCGTGAAAATGACTAATTACAATCACATCAACGTCATTAGGATTTTTACTTCGGCTCAAAAGCGCACGGGAAATTGAATCTCCCGCGTCAACAAGAATTTTTTTGCTTTGCGTTTCAATTAGAATAGAAGAGTGAAATCTTTCAAGAGATGTTTTACCCGAGCCGGTGCCGACAAAAAGAATTTTCATCCTTTGTCCCATTACTTTTGGACAATTCTTCCGTCAATCCCGAAATCCGATTTCAAATCGGTCAAAAGTTTTTCAGCTTCTTTTCTTGTGGTAAATTTTCCAATTGCAACAATGTTTAAGATTGAACCGCCCACGTCCTTCGGGTAAATTATTGCTTCCCACCCTTTTGCTTTGAATTGACTCTTAAGTTTCTTGGCGTTGTCGTAATTGAGAAATGCTCCCGCCTGAACGTAAAAATATTTTACGACAGGTTTCTCTTTGGTAACGGCAACCGGCTTTTTGTTTTCTTGCGCAGCTACTTCTTTCTTTTCGCCAGACAAGTCTTTTTTTGAACTATCGTTCACAATTACAACTTTGTCCAAATCCTGCTGGGGAATGTTTCTGTCGGCGTAGCTGATGTAAGGGGATTTCGGATACTCGGACTTAAGCAAGTCAAGATATTTCTGTGCTTTGTCGTAAAGTCCCATTGAGAAATAAAAAGAAAAGATTCTGTAAAGAGCGGCGTCGGCGTAACGGCTGCGGGGATGATCCTTGTAAATAGTAAAATATTTTTGCAGCGCTTCTTCCGCGTTGGTAGTTAAAACCGCATCAAGAAAAATAACCGACGGGTCATTCGGGTGTTCTTTTTTTAGATGAGGCAGTACTTTTAAAACTTGCTCTGCGTTGCCGCTTTCAATTTCTTTTAAGTAGCTGGTAATATCCGTTTCCTGCGCAAAGGAAAATCCTGCAATTAAAAGTAAAAGAGAAACGGCAGAAACGATTTTCTTCTTCATCACTTTAAGCGGTTTTGTGAACTTCGAAAAATTCGGGTGAAATTTTTTCAAGCACATCGGCAAACAACGTAGCGGAAGTAGCGCCTGTAATTTTTACTCTTACGTAATCTCCTACGCCGTATTTCTCCGAGGCGGGAAAAATAGTAACTTTGTTCGTGTCAGTCCTGCCGGAGAAATACTCGTCCGACTTCCGGCTTGTGCCTTCAATTAAAATGATTTCTTCCTTGCCGATTAATTCTTGGTTTTTCTCGTAAGAGATTTTTTGCTGGAGGTCGATAATCTCCCGCAATCTTTGTCCTTTAACTTCTTCGGGGACATCGTCTTTCATTTTGTAAGCCTTTGTTCCTTCCCGCGGTGAATACTTAAACATAAATGCGCCGTCGTATCTGACAGTTTTCAAAACCTCGAGCGTTGCTTTGTGGTCTTCGTCCGTTTCGGTCGGGAAACCGGCAATGATATCGGTGGAGAAACTTACTCCGGGAATTATTTCCCGTGCTTTCTGAATTAAATTCAAATAATGCTCGATTGTGTAAGTCCTGTTCATCAATTGCAAAATGCGGTCGGAGCCGGACTGAACGGGGAGGTGAATGTAATTGCAAACATTGGGATTCTCGGCAATTGCGTAAAGCAATTTGTCGGAAAGGTCTTGCGGGTGAGAGGTTGTAAACCTGATTCTGATTTTTCTGTCAACTTGTGCCGCGGCGGTAATTAAATCGGCAAAATCATTTTCGCCGTCCCTGTAAGAATTTACGTTTTGTCCGAGCAAAGTAACTTCCCTGAAGCCCCGCTGTGAAAGTGTTTTAATCTCATTTACGATTGAGCTCAGCGTTCTGCTTCTTTCCCTGCCGCGTGTGTAAGGCACCACGCAATAAGTGCAAAATTTGTCGCACCCGCGCATTACCGAAATCCATGCCGAGAGCCCGTCTTCCCTGTACGGAATAATGTCGTCGTAAGTTTCCGTTCTTGACAAGCGCACGCCGATTCCCTTTCCGCCGTTGAAGGCTTCGTCAAGATATTGCGGGAGATTGCGGTATTCGTCCGGGCCGACGACAACATCGACCATCCGGTTTTTCTCAATTAAATTTTCACGTAAGCGCTCAGCCATACAGCCCAAGACGCCGATTACCACATTGTTTTCGCCGGCTTTTAATTTTTTAATATTCCCAAGCCGCCCGTAAATTCTCTGCTCGGCATTTTCCCTTACGCTGCATGTGTTGAGCAAAATTACGTTTGCTTCTTCCGGCTTTTTTGTAAGCTCGTAGCCTTTGTCGAGCAAAATTCTCATTACCAATTCACTATCGGCTACGTTCATCTGGCAGCCGTAAGTCTCTATGTAAACTTTATTTTTATTCATTAAGTATTTTAGTAAGCTATTAACAAATACATTATTAAATTAAAAAGAATAAAAGCTATTACGCCAAAAGTAATGTAAAGTGTGCGCATTTTTCTTTTCTGGTCCAAATAAAGATCATCTTCAAAATCATCGTCTTTCTTAAAAAGACCGAACATTTTTCGTCTCCTAAATAATTCTAATCCGAATCTTAAAATTACACATTTGTAAAACGAATGACAAAAGCCTGCAAACGGCTGTTTGCCAAACGCGAATAATTTTTACCACTAAGGGCACTAAGGACACAAAGGAAACGAAGATTAAAATCTTTGCCAAAAGTTTTGAAGGAGAGTGTGGGTTAATGTTTGATGTTTGAACTCTTGGATGGTTAGAGGAATGGATGATTGGATAAGAATTTTATTCGTGAATATTTGTGTTATTTGTGGCTTAAAAATCCGAAGATTTACCTGCTACAAAATTAAGGCTGATTTGTCTTGTCTCACGAAAAGCACCTGTCGCGGCGTAGCCCGAGCATTGCGAGGACGAAGGCGGACTTGTCGCGCCGTAGTCAAGCGTAGCGCAGACAAAGGCGGACCTGTCGCGCCGTAGTTCCACATGACAAATTTTGCATCCCTCAATTGATTGAGATAAATGTTCAGAATTAATTGAATATTTTAATTTCTTCGATATTTTTAAAATCCGACCTATTTTCCGTTGCTATAGTATCAATCCCATTTGCCAATGAAATACTTGCTATTTCAAAATCATGAATTCTTAACCCCGCAGGTTGATATTTTTTTAGAAGCTCATAAAACATCAAATGAGTTTGTTTGTCCGGATAAAGAACATTGATATTTGTTAGTAACTCGGATAATATTTCCAAAGCTTCTGTTACACTTATTTTAACGCTTTTTGCTCTTGTTAATACAACTAAAAATTCCGAAATATTTTTTGATGTTGTATATAATTCCTTGTCGGGGTCAAGTAAGATTTCTAAACTCTTTTTGTGAAATTTGGAATCGGCATCTATTGAATAGATCAATATATTTGTGTCAACAAGAATCCTATTATTCATAAGCCTTCTGCCTGATATTTATGTCGTCATATTGTCCCCGTAAATGCAATTTTCTGATTTTTCTTTTTTCAACATTACGTTTATTTACAGTCTTTAGATATTTTTCTACTTCATATAAAAGTTCATCAGGCATTTGATCGATTTCTTTTTTTATTTTTTCTTTTATTTTCATTTTGGACACCAATTTTTAATGGCAAAATAAATATTATTTCAAATAAAAACAATATTGCTCCCATTTGTTATTAGGAAAGCTAATCTATAAGAGAACACAAGTTTAAATTTTCCTTAAAGCAATTAAATTTCACGATTCGCTTTTTAACAAAAAGCCATTCACCGTGTTCAGGACATCCTGAACTTTTAATTCCTTAACGCATTTGAACTTAACATCTTCCCGCGTGCAGGTAAGGGGTTTTGGGGAATAATAGAAGCAGGGAGAACAATCGAGATTTAAAGTTGCGGCTTTGTATTTGTTCTTCCAAGGGTAGATTTTCTTCAAGTTTGTAGGACCGATAATCGGCACGGTTGGCGTTTGCATTGCGGCGGCAATGTGCATTAAACCGGAATCGTTTGTGATGAACAAATCACACTTGCGGATAAGCGCCGCTGATTGCGGGAGGGTTTTCGTTTTAACAATAAATGCTTTGTCGGAGTTTA
>JALWGH010000023.1 GCA_027013735.1 Melioribacteraceae bacterium | reverse complement strand
TAAGCGTGGGAGAAGTCCAAACAATGTTGGCCACAACAACCTTGTCTCCTATTTTAGCACCCTTTAATTTGTTTTGAGGAATAAAAACATCTTTGTGAAAAGATTCTTCGTCGGGACTAACAAAATAAAAAGAGCCTGATTTGTGTAATGTCCCGGTTAGTTCCTTACGCTTTCGTTCAACGATTCTTGTTACTTGCCCCTCAATGTTTTTGCCTTTCCTGTGAGCAAGCAAGCTAACCTCAACAATGTCGCCGTCAAACGCCGTGTGGAAATATTTTTCGGGAATAAAAATATCACGAGGTGCCTTGTTTTTGGGAATTACAAACCCGAACCTTTTGTCGTCAGAAATAATAAATTTACCTATTATCTTACCCGTCGTTTCCACATTGAGCGAATAGCGTTTCCCGACTTTAATTAAAAAATCTTCTTTCACCAAATCATGCAAAAAATGTTTTAGCTTGGCATACTCGTGTTGCTGTGTAAAGCCGAGTTTTTTAGCTATTTCCTTGGGCTTAAATTTTCCCGCGGGATTTTTCTTAAAAAAAGCTTTGATTTTGTTTTTCATTAGAATTCCACCTTGTATTTTAATCCGAGCTCGCTTATTTTTTCTTCCAAACCAAAAGTACGCACAACGGGGTCTTTCCTTTCAAGTCTGAGAATCAAATTAGGCAACAGTCCGTATTCTATTTTAATATTTGCTTCATTAATGTTCTGTATTTTTGTTGTTCCGCTTAAAGTGTAGCGAATGTTTTGGTAACGCCCGGAAATTGTAATGCGTGTGTCTTCGCCGTGTTCGTCAATCTTAATGTCGCTTACAACATCGCCCACAACGGAATTTAATATTCCCGAAATTGTTGAACCGAGGAATGACGTCGCAGTATTACCGATTCCGGCAAGACGACTTTTGTCCTGCGCCGTAAGGTCTTCCTTAAACCTGCCCGTGTAAATAAACAGTATTGCATCGGAAACATCGTAATGAGTGTCGCGAATTTTATTCTTAATATTTTCAGCGCCTTTGTAGATTGAAATACTATTCGGGTCTTTCATTAAATTCTCACCGAGCTTGTCCAATGTGCCTTTAAGTTTCATTTCAACTTCAACGTCAATGTAATTAGGTTTTAAATCCGTACCAACGTTGTAGTTCCCAACGTAGGAAGTAATAATATCCAAATAAGGATTTGCCGGGTCGGTCTCAAATTTTACTTTTCCGGTAGCGGCAAAAGTTTTAATGAATTCCAGCTTTGAGCCCGGCTGCAGTTCCAAAGCGCCTTGAGTACGCGTCTTTCCGTCAACAGACTGGTAATCCAATCCGCCTTTCATTAACACAACAAGATTTTGATTCCAAACCTTGGAAAGAACAATTTGCATCTTTGCAATTTTATTAAAGTCAACTTTAATGTCGTAATCAAAAGGAACGGAGGTTTGTCTCTCCTTTTCTTTTTTCCTTTTTAACAAGGAAAGATATTCCCTGTATTTTTTCTCGCCGTA
Organism: Melioribacteraceae bacterium; assembly: GCA_027013735.1. Taxonomy (GTDB): domain Bacteria; phylum Bacteroidota; class Ignavibacteria; order Ignavibacteriales; family Melioribacteraceae; genus WFQV01. Next base: position 337 of record JALWGH010000023.1, on the reverse strand, counting down.
ATTAATCTTAGAAGTGTCGGCAAGAATGTCGTAAATAATATTTCCTTGAACCGAACTATTGCCACTGCTTGGTGGCACAATGGTGAGATCGGCATCGGTAACATTAACAGCGCCTGTTAACCTGAGTTTCCTCCCTTCGTTTTTCAGCAAAATGTCGCCTTCCGATTTAACAAACAAATTGCCGTAAAAGTTGGGGCTGACACTACGCGATTTTTTGGACAACGCTTGTAAAGAACCCTTGAATTTCAAATTTAATTTCTCGGGCATTAAATCAACGAGCTCAAATTCTCCGCCACCGTTAATTCCTCCACGGTATTCGGAGTTGCCGGCATTGTAC
>JALWGH010000022.1 GCA_027013735.1 Melioribacteraceae bacterium | reverse complement strand
ATTTACCGCTATTCTACTTCTTATTCAATTTTCGGGAAAGGTTTTCGCGCTTAAAGATTTAATTCACGGGTGAAACAAGGGTATTGGCAAAATAATGAGAAAGAAGAAACGAGAAATAAGAAATGGATTCTACGCTAGACGCAAGAAGCGAGACGTAAGACATCCTTTTCAGAGAACAGAGAAAAGTGAACAGAGAAAATTAAGATTGAGAGTTTGTAACAAGGTGATTTGACATTTGTCCTCTCCTTCAGAGAGGCAGGCCCGCAGCTTCGCTTGCGGGACGTCATTCATTGTGGTAAAAAAGTTTGGAGTTGTAATCAACACAAAGTTCTTTAATTCCCTTCCAATGAGGAAAAACTAAAAATTTTAAGAATTAAGCCCCTGTGGGGCGACATCTCGGTAACCGCGGGTTTCAACCCGAGGAGTATAAGGCAAAAACAACAAAAAGTTTTGGCGCCTCCTCACCTTTTCCCAAAAAACCATAATAATTTGCGAATAGATTCGCAAAATATTATATTTTAATGCCAAATAATAGAACAATCGGAGTATCTATGATCACTAATTTAATTTCTCGTGAAATAAAAAAGGCTATTAAAAATAAATTGTTTAAAAACAAAGCAATAATAATTTACGGACCTCGCCAAGTAGGCAAAACTACTTTAGTGGAAACAATTTTATCGGAACTTGTAAAAAAACCGTTGGGAATTAAAGACTCCGAAATTACAATCTTAAACGGGGACGATGCAGATGTTCGAGAGTTATTAGAAAAACCAAATGTTGTAAAATTAAGAAATATTATCGGTGGAAGTAAAATATTCTTTATCGATGAGGCTCAGCGAATTCCCGAAATAGGTATTGCAATAAAAATAATTGTTGATAGAATTAAAAATGTGCAGGTAATTGCATCCGGGTCCTCATCTTTTCAGCTATCAAAGGCTACAAAAGAACCTCTAACCGGTAGAGCTTATGAGTTTAGTCTTTTTCCATTATCATTCGCAGAGATGGTAAAACATACATCATTATTGGAGGAGAAAAGGCATCTTGAAAAACGATTAATTTACGGATATTATCCTGAAGTAGTCACTACTCCAGGCGAGGAAAGAGACTTGCTACGATTACTTAGTGGCAGTTATTTGTATCGGGATTTGTTTGTGCTTGAAGCTGTTTCACGTCCCGACTTGCTGGAAAAAATCACCAAAGCTCTTGCATTACAAATTGGTTCCGAAGTATCGACAATTGAAATCGGGCAACTTGTTGGAGCCAACCGTGCTACGGTGGAAAAATACATTAATTTGTTGGAAAAAGCATTCATTGTATTTAAACTCCCGGCTTTAAAACGAAATGTTAGAAATGAAATAAAGAAAGGGAAAAAATATTATTTTTATGATAACGGAATAAGAAATGCCGTAATAAATAATTTCACCAGCATAAGCTCACGGAATGATACCGGTGCATTATGGGAGAATTATTGCGTAAGTGAACGTGTAAAATATTTGGCTTACCGACAGTTAAATGTTGAAAAATATTTCTGGCGAACAACTCAGCAGCAAGAGATTGATTACATTGAAGAAAACCTTGAGTCAGGCAAGGAAAATGAATTTTACGCTTTTGAATTTAAATTTAATCCTTTAAAAAAAGTAAAGTTCTCAAAAACATTTTTGGGAGCCTATCCTGTTAAATTCAAAAAAGTCATACATCCCAATAACATTGAAGAGTTTTTAATGGAAGTTTGAAAAGGTTCGTAGGCACAAATATTCAAAAGTTAAATTACGATAGGTAGTTGTGCTTAGTTTAGCTTCTGAATTAGGATTTCAATGAAGCTAAACGGAGTACTTGTTTATTCTTCTTTTTTTTACCAAAAAATTAAACTTGCACTCTCCTGCCGTTTAATTCCTTAACCTTTTAATCAACTCATATTTTAGGGAAGCAAAAACAGCGATTTACTTTTCCACTTGGTAAACAGAGTCGATGACTGTGCCGTCAACCCATTTGATTACAGCAACAACCTTGTCCTTGTTCAGTTTCGGCTTTGCAGGTTTACCTCCGACAATGGCATTAACTTCTTCGAAAATTTGCTCAATCGGTTTAATCGGTAAGCCCGAACCTTTTACGGCTTTAATCAAATCTTTTCTGTTCGGATTGATTGCAATTCCACGCTCGGTTACAATTACGTCAATCAACTCACCGGGTCCTACAAGCGTAGTGACCTCGTCAACAATAACGGGAATTCTGTCGCGGAAAGAAGGAATTGCAAGAATAGTGCATTTGGAAGTCAAACAGTTCTGCCACCCGCCAATTCCGTGCAACAAGTAACCGTCCGAGTGCGTAACCACATTGCCGTTAAAATTCAAATCCACTTCCGTAGCGCCAAGCACTACAAAGTCAATCATCGAAGCAAAATTACCTTTACCGTGAAAATTGTAGGAAGTAAAAGGACTCGTATTCACGTGATTCGGATTTTCACGCATCGAGCGAACGCCTTCAAGGTCAAAGGTTTGTCCGTCAAGGATGAAGTCCGTCAAGCCTTCTTCCAGCATTTGCACAAGATACTGCGTGCTGCCGCCGCGAACGAATCTTGCTTTTACTCCTTTTTCTTTCATTCTCGCTTTCAGGAACTCCAAAAAGGCAAGATTTATTCCGCCCGCTCCAGCTTGGAAAGAAAATCCGTCTTTAACAAAACCAGCCGCATCAACAAAACGGGCAATGTACTCGGCAATTAAAAGCCGGTCGGGACTTTTGGTAACGCGCGTTGTACCGGAAACAATTTTGGAAGGGTCGCCCAGCGTGGGAACTTCCACAACGTAATCAACATTGTTGCCCTGAATTTGCCAAGGGATGCACGGGAACGGCACGAGATTGTCCGTTGCCACAATTACGTTGTCAGCGTAAATCGAATCTGCAAGAGCAAAGCCAAGCAAGCCGCAAGCCGCAGGTCCCCTGTCTCCCGTTGCGTTACCAAACGGATCCGCCGTCGGTGCGGCAATAACGGCAATATCGATGTGAACCTCGCCGTCCTGAATTGCCTGCCAACGCCCGCCATGACTGCGCAAAACTCCAACTCCGCGCATTTTGCCTTCGGAAGCAAAACGCCCCAACGGTCCGTTCATCGAACCTTCGATGTGGTGAATTGTGCCGTCTTCCAAATATTTAATCAAATGAGAATGAACCGGAAACGAAGCGCTCGGGAACCAGCGAATGTTTTTAACTCCCATTTTGTGAATTGTGTCGAACAACATATTCGTAAGTGCATCTCCGTCGCGGAAATGGTGATGCGTGGAAATCGTCATTCCGTCCTTCAGTCCCGCTCGTTCAAGTGCTTCACGTAAATTTTTCACAACCTTGTTGCCGTCTGCGGGATAATCCGCACAACTGCGAATAGGCGGGCCATATTTGTGTCCCGTTGGCTTGTACTTGCCTACACCTTTGTAAGGAATTTGTTTTTGGTTGTTTATCTCGTCGGGCACCAATCTGCCCGCAGCATTTTTAATCATTTTCATTTCCGTATTCCCAAAATTTTTTACATCTGTTTTAAATACTCAAGAGTTTTAAGCGCGCGCTTTACTACCGGCGGGTCAATCATTTTACTTCCGAGCGAAACCACGCCGAGACCTTTGGCTTTTGCTTCCTCGAAAGCCGCGACAATTTTCTTTGCCTTTTCAATTTCTTCTTCCGTCGGAGCAAAAGCCTCGTGAACCACTTTAATTTGACGCGGATGAATACAGCCCTTGCCGTCAAAACCAAGAGCTTTTGCTTCCAGAACGCTCTGCCGTAAAGCTTCCATATCGTTAACGTCTGAAAAGACCGTGTCTATTGCCTGAACTCCCGCCGCTTTGGCAGCGTTAACCAATGCGCTACGTGCGTAAAAACTCTCCTTACCTTCGTTGGTTCTTTGCGCTCCGATGTCCGCCGTGTAATCTTCAAGACCAATTGCAACGGCACAAACCTCGTCCGCAGCGGAAGCAATTTCGTAAGCGTTAATCACGCCTTTGGCGCTCTCGATTATCGGCATAAAATAAATTTTACTTCGGATTTTATTTGCCTTTTTAATTTTGTTTACTTCGTCTCTAACTGCAACAACGTCGTCAGCCGTTTCACACTTCGGAATTAAAATAACGTGAACGTTGTGAGGAACAACGTATTTCAAATCTTCCAAGCCTTTGGGCAATTGGTTTATTCTTACCATTCTCTCCGCACCATAAAAATCCACGGCACGCAAAGCATTCCGCACCAATAGTTGCGCCGCGTCTTTTTCCTGCGGGGAAACGCTGTCCTCCAAATCGAGAATGATTCCGTCCGGCTTGTGCAAACCGGCGTTAATAAACAACTTCGGCTGGTTGCCGGGCAGGTAAAGCCTGCTACGGCGAAAACGTTCTTTACTTGTTTTGTATTTTGAATTCGGATTAAAAGGAGGTAAGTATTCTTTTTGAATTTCAGAGTAAAGCCTTTTTACCGCAAGCTCAAAACGCGCTGCAAGCGTAAAAGGCAAAGCGCCGTAATCTTCCAAATAAATCTTCAGGTTTTTAATCTCAAAAAATTCGCACATCTCCAGAATCAAATTACGAACGCTTTCCCCGTACATCGATTCAACTTTCGACTGAACTTTCAATTTTATTCCGCCCGAGCGTGCGGAAGTAAGCTCGAAATAACAATCCGAACGGTTTGTCTTTCCTTGTCTGCCCGCTGTAACTTTCATTGTGTACCTTTGTTTTATTCGCTAACTTTTAATTGAGCCTTTAGAGACAACTTGCAAGCTGTCCCTAAACGAAATCTTTTTAGTTAAACTGTCAATTTGTTCATAAACTCGCCGGCGTTAAACTTTTCGGCGGCAAAAATCATTTCCTTAACTTCTTTTTGTCTTTCTTCCGAAAGCAGACCGTCGCTTAGAGCATTGAATTTGGTTTGCAGTTCTTCCTCCGTCATCGGTTGACGGTAATCGCCCTTCGGATACTCAAGATAAGCGCTGTAGGTGCTGCCATCGTTAAGAATAACGGTAGCTTTGGAAGGTTGCTTTTCGGGGAACATCTTTTCAAACTCTTCCGAAGCTTCTCCCTTAATTTTGTCAATTACTTCCCAGATTCTCGGGTCTTTCAATTTTTCTTCCGAGAATGTTTGCGGGGTAATTTTTCCGTCAACAACCGCTGCTGCAATGCAGTAAGGCAAAGAGTGGTCAGCCGTTTCGCGCGATTCGGGTCTGTATTTGTGCGGGTCAAAAAGGATGTCCACTGCGCGCGCAATTGTCGTGATTCTGATTTCTTTAATGTCTTTGTAGTCAATGTTGTTCTTTTTCATTACTTCAAGCGTAGCGGAAATGTGTGTGTGGGTTAACGCCTCGGTGGGAAATGCTTTCATTCCGCATTCCATTATTTTGTAACTCTCGCCTAAACCGCCGATTAGTTTTTCAACGTCCCAGGTCCACTCGCCAAGCGCATCGCGTCCTTTCATCTTGACCGGAGCAGGTTTTTGTTCTTTTACGTCCCAGCCAAAGAAAGTGTCCATAAAACCTTCTTTCCCTTCAAAAATCATTTCGGTACCGCTGTAACCTTTTTGTGCCATCAAGGCAGCAAACACACCGGACTGCACAGCCATCGGGTCAACGGTGTTTTTCATCATTGTAAGTTTGCCGGCTGTAGGCGCGCCGATTGTGTGATTGTGCGAGCCGCTGATTCCGATTGCATTAACCATTTGATCAACCGTCAAACCAAGTAATTTGCCCGCCACAATCGGAGAGACGAACTGCGTAAGCGTGGCGTGATGCCATTTACGCTCGCGGATTCCGGGAACAGCAAATTCACACAGCCGTTGCTCAAACTCGTACGCAAGCACAATTGCAACTATTACATCCTCCATACTTGCGTTAACCAACTCCCCGACTGCAAGAGCGGCAGGGATTAAATCCGACGGATGTGAGGGGTCTTCTTTCCAGTAAATATCGTTGTAGTCCAATGCACGAATCATCAGTGAGTTAACCAGCGTAGCATTCACGGCGGGAATTTTATCTCCGAAACCGATTACAGTTGCTTCTTCCTTGCCTCCCATTTCTTTGTAAATATCCCTTAAAATATTTACGTCTTTTGTGTGGTAACCGCCGTAAGCACAGCCGATTGAATCGTAAAGAAATCTTTTTACCTGATTAACAACCTCTTTGGGGAGGTCGCTGTATTTTAAGTTTACTGCAAATTCCGAGATTACACGAGAAATCGATTTTTCCATTGCTCTTCCTTTCTTTAAAGTTCAAATCATTTTGAAATGCAAAAATAAGAAATAAATTTCTACGGCAACACTATTAGAGGATTTTTTTTGTTCGGCAAAACCTTAAACAGTGAACAGTGAGCAGATAACAGTGAACAGAGAGGCAGGATTTTGAAAAGGTTAATCTTCTTTGACGGCAGGTAAGGTAAAGGAAATTTTAGTGCCTTTCCCTTCCTCGCTTTCAATGAACAGCTCGCCCCCGTTGTGTTTGACCATTTCTTTGACAAGCATAATTCCGAGTCCCGTGCCTTTTTCGCCGGCAGTGCCCGGTGTGGACTTTGCTTCTTTATTTAAAATTTCGTCAATTTGCTTTTGACTCATTCCAATTCCGGTATCTTCAACCGTTACAATAATTTCACCATCGTTATTTTTATCGTTAGCACTAATTGTAATTGTGCCGCCGGGACGAGTAAATTTAATTGCGTTATTAATTAAATTTCTTAAAACTGTTTGCAGCAAACTAACATCACAAAAAGCCTTAATTTCAGGGCTTACTTCTTTCTTTATTTCCAAACCTTTGTCCGCTGCATTTTGAGCAAAATAGCCAACAACTTTATTTATCTCTTCTTCAAGATTAACAATTTCAGGTTCGGGAGTAATTCCCTTGGCTTGCGCTCTTGCCCAGTGGAGTAAATTTTCGACCATTGTAAATAAGTTTTGAGTAATATTTCTAATGTGGGAAATATTTTCTTTCAACTCTTCTTTGGAGAAATCATCAAAGTCTTCAAGCATCATCTCGGTGTAGCCTAACAAAGCACTGAATGGACTTTTCAAATCGTGGGCAATTATGCTGAAAAGTTTGTTCTTCGCAGCATTTGATTCTTGCAGTAATTTTTCCTCTCTTTTTAATCTCTTGCTTTGCAAATAAAAGACTATTGTAAAAATTAATATGATTACGGCAATGATAATAAAGCTATCAATGATTAGCTTTTTCTTACTTAATTCATTTTTAAGTTGAACGTTTTTATTGTTCAATTCATTTATTTTTAATATTTTCTGAAATTCTTCCAGCCTTGTTTTTTGTTCTATTCTATTTAACGAATCATACAAGGAAACAAGTTTCCCATGATAAAATGATATTTTCTTAAAATCCTTTTTATCCCAATAAATCTTATTTAAATTACCATATGCACTAATCAGTCCTTTATCATAATTGTAACGTCTGGCAATAGTAATAGCCCCTTTCAGCATTGCGAGAGCCACTTTGGTCTTACCCAACTTGTAATAAATTAAGCCCAAGCCGCTAAGATTATTTACAACTCCACTCGGATAATTAATCTCTCTCAAATATTTTAGAGCTTGTTTTCTGTAAGCCAAAGCCTGTTTGTAATTACCGTTAGCATAAGCAACCCCGCCAAGAATACCAAGCGTAACCCCAATTCCTTTTTTATCCTTAAATCTTTTAAACTTTTTCAAAAGGATTAGAGACAAATGTTTTACCTTATCGAATTTCTTTTGCTCATAATAAATGTTGTTGATTAAAGACTGAGCAACGGCAATGCCGAATTCATCCCCAATTTTTTTTCTAATTTTAATCGCGTCATTTAAAAAATCCAATGCCATACCATACTGCTCAAGCGCAATGTACCAGAGCCCAAGTTGAATATCGCAATAAGCCTCGCCCCTAATATTGTTTAATTTGTGAAAAATATTTTTGGCATGAATCACATTTTCCAAGGCAAGATAATACAAATGATTGTAACCGTAATAGCCTCCAATATTATTTAACGAATATGCAATCTGAACAGAATCTTTTATTTCCTTTGCATATTTAAGTGCCTTTTTGTACATCGCATAGGAAGAATCGTAATTGCCCGTATTTCTAAAAATCACTCCAACAAAGTTGTAAGCCTTTGCCAAATTATTTTTATCGTTCATTTGTTTTGCAAGGGCAATAGCCTTTTTGCCCAATTGAATTGCTAATTTGGGATTTTGCGCTCTTTGCTTCCAAGTTACTTTTAGTAAATAATCAAGCCTCTTTCCGGGAGATAATTTGTTCGCATAATTTAAAATAGAATCCGTTTGCGCTGAAGCAACCAACGCATTAAGAAAAATAATTCCTACAACTATTTTAACAATATTTTTCATCTCAACAATTTACTGCAAGGAAATAATTTATCATCTATTTTTAAATATAAAACATTCTTCTTTACAATTCTAATATCTTTTCCGCTTTTTATTTTCAGCTTTACAGCCTTGTTAGAGCCTGTTAAATAGCTCCACATGTTTAATTTTAAATCGGAGTAAATCCAATGTTTATTAACTATTTTTGCATTTGCGTAAGTTACATACCAAATATTATTATCGGGGAAAGCCGTAATAATTAAAGACCCATTTGGTGAAAAATATTCATTTTTTACCGATTTATCTTTCAAAGATACAACAAATAGTTTCCTTTTATTCCATCCTAAAAACTCATTGCTTTCATTAAAAAACTTGCCACTGTTAAACCTTTGCGCAATTTGAAAAATAATTTCACCCGAATTTGTAGTAAACTCCGTTAACGGGAAATCACCCGAAGCCGTTTGGTTAATGCCGGAAAGCGCAAGCAAATTTCCTTCGTTATTTATTTCAATTCCGGTTACGTTTTTAATTCCTGCCTCAAATTCATTTAACTTCGTTCCGTTTTTCCCGAACAAAAATATTTTTGCATTTTTCAATTTCGGCTCACACATTGCACAAGCAAAAAGGTTTTTACTTAAAGCGGGAAGAATGCTCCGCTCGTATTCGTAATTTTCAGCAAGACTTGTCTCCGACAAAAACTCTCCTTTTTTCCCGTAAAATTCGAGTTTTGCATCAAAAACGCTAATCAGTACAGACGAACCATCGCCAAAAACTTTGAGTGCGGGAAACGGCAAATCGTAAGAAATGTTTTTAATAATCGTAGCCGTTATTTCGCCTTGAGAATTTTTAATCGTGTATTTCAATATTGTAAAATCATTTTTAGTTTTTGCGGCTGAAACAATTTCCCTTTCAACGCTAAAATTCTGCGCAAGTAAAAAAGACGAAGTTAACAATAACAACAAAAGAATTTTTTTCATTTTAACCTCTACTTCTGCAAAATCATTTTCTTTACTAAAGAGTATTGTCCGTAAGTCAAGCGGTAAAAGTAAATCCCCGAAGCCAAATTCCGTGCATTAAATTGAACGCTGTATTTTCCCGGAGCTTGCCTTTTGTTTACAAGCGTTGCAACTTTGCGCCCGAGAACGTCGTAAACAACCAAACGCACATTTGTAGGGGACGCCCCCGCATTTTGCAGGGTTGCGTCCCCTACATAAGGAATTGAATATTTAATGGTTGTTGTCGGTTCGTTTGTTCCGCTACCGGCGGGAAAAGGGTTCGGATAATTCTGCTCCAAAGCAAAATTGAGAGGAAGAATTTTTTCCTTTTTCACTGCTGTTTTTAAATCAATAAGTTTAAAAACATCATTAAAGAATTCCGATTGCTTGGACAACGACCCGGAACTTTCGAAGCCAAAAGCAACGTAAACGACCGAGCCGATTTTGTCGCTCTGAGCAAATGTTCCTTTGTAAAAAACTCCTGCGTGCCTTTTTTCTCCGCCAAGTCTGTTTGTATTGTAATCCAAAATAATTTGCGAGCCGTACAGAGGGTTAATATCGTCGGGGTAATCTTCGGGATAAGTTTGCCCGAACATCATTTGGAAATTCTCAAAAACCGTTGATTCCCGTCCGTAAACTTTATTCATATTCCTATCGCCGTCGTAAACAAATTTGGCGTGTAAGTAATGACGGTAGAACAAAGTGTCGGAAGGCACACTGCCCGAATGTGGTTTGTCCAAGTCCCAGCCAATCTCCGAGCCGGTAACAAAAATATTTCCACCGTTAATTAAGTACTCGGCAATTTTACCTTGTTCTTTAGTGGTAAATGTGTTGTCTTTTGTGGATTCGTCTCCGCAGAACCAAACCACAAAGTCGTAATCATTCAGGTCAATCAATCCTTTTTCAACCGCATCGTTTGCACAGGAAGAAATATTCAATTGATTGTCGGCAACCGTCATCGCCATAAAGTATTTTGTGTTAAACGAGTGCGTGGGTTTGTTCCAACTTCCCGAACCGCCGTAGCGGTCGAAGCCGTCAACTATTAAAGCATTGGGACGTTCCTCGGCAGTCTGAAAAGTTGAACGACTGTAAATATCGCTCGGTTTGCTTTCGTTACCGGAAGAATCAACAGCCGTAATGTAAAAGAAATACACATTCGCATCCGTCGGATTCACAAACTCCGCCGGAGAATTAAAACTGTACTCGCTTGTGTCTCCCGGCATCTCCGCGGCAAGTTTCCAATCTTGCAAAAGCGTATTGCCCGTGTAATAAAGTCTGTACGCTTTAATATCCGGCTCGGGACGTTTTTGCCACATTACCTTTACGGATTTCTTCCCATCCTCATTTAAAACCGCCAACAAAGTAACAATCCCCGGCGCAATAACATCCCGGCGTGTAATGGTAATGGGAATAAACTTGTGCGCAAAATTATCCCGCGTATCCTTACTGAATATTTCGAGTTGGTAATTTCCTTCGGGCAATTTTTGTGTGTCGAAATAATTATCGTAAATATGCCGGTAAGTATTTACGTACCTTTCTCCCTTTCCGTTAGTAAGAATATAAACCGGATTACTTGTGGTTGCAACGCCTGCAAGAAAAACATTGTGCACGTCTTCGTTCAAGGGTTTGCGATCGAACTGATATTTCTTTCCGCTGTCGGCAGGTTCGTAAACTACTTGAGAAGTATCTTCCGTCCAAACTCTGTAACCTGCGATGTAAGTTCCGTTATTGCGGTGAACGTATGAAGGACCGTTCCACTCTTCAATTTTAACAATAATATCAACCTTGTTGGAAAGAGCATTTGCCGGCATTGTTGTGGTGGTTCCGTTCAACCTAAACTGCAAAGTGTTTTCGTGAATTACGGGAGGCCAATTGTCAACGTAAGGAGTTAATCCTCCGCCCTTACGAATATTGTTTATTTCCACTGCGTAATCGTCGGGACTATTAACTAATTCTCTTTCAATTAAATGTGTGTGTCCCATCCCCGAGTGAATAAATCCAAGTGTGTCACGCCCCGCCTTGACTTGCTTGCCAATGTACATTTTCGGACTTGGATTTATGTGCAAATAAGTAATGCGTTTCCACTTGTTGCCGATTTTTGTTTTAACACTCACGTAAGCATTCGACCCGCCGGCGTCGATGTAATAGACAGTTCCGTCAATGCAGGGATAAACGGGTGCGCCGTCCGGCTGACCGATGTCAACAGCGTTGTGAAAATGATCTGCACTCAGAGTGTTTCGAAATTCACAAAACGTCCCGTTAATTCCTTGACTTTGATTAAACGGCGGAAAGGGCCAAGCGTATTTAACGGTATCCTGACCAAAATTAAAATTTGTAACAAAAAAAGAAAAAACAACCAAAGCAATTGAAACTATTTTTCCGTTTACCATAACTCCACAATAATTACTTTATTCAACAAATTATTCTTCATTATTTTTTTCATCAGGTTCTTTGGGCAAAATCACAGTGAAAACCGTACCTTTGCCTTTTTCACTTTCCACTTTAATTTCGCCGTTGTTTAGTTCAACGTATTTTTTAACGAGAGAGAGCCCGAGCCCCGTGCCTTCGAATTTTCTCGTGTAGCCGGAATCTTCTTGCGAGAACGGCTCAAAAATATGTTCAATGTATTCTTCCTTAATTCCAATGCCCGTGTCTTCAACAGTTACGACAAACACATCTTTTTCTTCCCTAACAGTAACCTTAATATAACCTTGGTTGGTGTATTTAATCGCATTATTGATCAAATTAATAAAAATGTGGCTTACGGAAAATTTATCCCCTTGAATAATTCCTCTTTCGACCTTCTTCTCAAATTGAAGTTTTAATCCTTTCTTTTCTGCCAAAATTCGTAATTCGGAAATAACATCATTCAAAATGGAAATTAAGCTGAATTCCTCCACATATTTTTCATAAATACCAGCTTGAACTTCAGATGTTCTTAAAATAAGTTCAATGGTGGTCAACAACCTTTTCCCTCCGCGTTGAATGCTATCGAACGACTCGTTTAACTCTTCCGAAACTTTTCCCCTGCACTCTTCATCAATTAATTGAGTAAAACTCAAAATAGTATTAAGCGGAGTGCGTATTTCGTGAGACATTTGTGCAAGAAATTCGGACTTCAATTTGTTTGCTTTTTCCGCTGCCTCTTTTGCCTTTACAAGAGTATTTTCATATTCAACAATTTCGGTAACATCGCGGGACAAAACAAGAACCAAATCTTTATCGATTTTAATAAATCTCAATTCGAAATGCGAATTTTCTTCTCCTTCAATATAAGAAACCAACATACTCGTTACACTGCCGGAAGCAAAAACTTCCGCAAAAACCTCACGGAATTCACGGATGCTATTTTCCGGTAGTAAATTTTCAAACGATTCGCCAATATAATCATCAACATCTTCGGCATTACCAAACACTCCCCAATTTCTGACATTAAGAATCCGGCCGGTAGGTGAGAGTTCAAAGAGAGGATCGGGAATAGCTTCAATAATTCTCGCACTTCTTTCCTCGCTGGTTTTAAGTCTCTCGAGTGTTTTCTTCATTAGCGTAATATCTTCGACTATGCCTTCGTAATATAAAATATTTCCTTTTTTATCTCTTGTAACATGTGCAGTTTCCCTAACATAAATAATTGAACCGTTTCTTTTTTTCAGCCTGTGTTCGAATCCTTTGAGCTGTCCCTCTTCGAAAAGTTTTTGTTTAAATTCTTCTTTTGATTCTCCACTTAAATAAAACTCAAACAAATTAATGTCTTTCATTTCGGTAAATGTATCATAGCCCAACATTTTTACAAATGATTCATTAGCAATAATTAATTTACCTACGGCGTCGGCTCTGTAAATTCCCACAATGTTGTTTTCAAACAGTTCCCTGTAACGCTTTTCACTTTCCTCAAGAGCTTTCTGCACTTTATACGTTTGAGTAATATCCTTAACAGTTCCAACGATGTAACGTTTGTTTCCAACTCTAAATAAACCGAGATGATTGTTCACCGTCACATACGAACCGTCCTTATGTAATAACCTTGTAATGTGTTCTTTAGGTACATTTTCTCCGCTTAATATTTTTAGATAATAATTTCTTATTCTCGGCAAATCCTCAGGAACAACAAATTTTTCAAAGCCCTTTCCCAAAATTTCGAATTTATCCCAACCTAGCATACGTGTAATGGCATTATTAACAAAAATAATCTTGAAGTTGGAAATCATTATTAATCCGTCTTGAATATTTTCAACAATAGCCCTGTATTTTTCTTCGGTACTAACAAGAGCCCTTTTAACCTCTTCTTCTTTGCTTACATCATAAATACCTACATAAATAAATTTTTCTTTACCGGTTTTAATCAAACTTACAAATACCTCTACGGCAACGCTTTCGCCATTACTTAAACTATGCTTTGAACGATAGTTTGTGTGCGAAAATTTTTCGTCTAAAATTCTAATGTTTTTTTCGAATGCAGGATCGATTTCGACAAATTTTTTATTTTTAAACTCTTTCAAGGAATAGCCGTAAAAGCTCAATGCGGAATCATTAGCGTCTATTATTTTTAACGTTAAGAAATCAATCATTAATAAAATTGTTTTATTTTCCCGGAACATTTGCCTGTATTTTTCTTCCGCCGCTCTTATTTGCTCTGAAGCCTTTTTTATTTCTTCTTTTAATTTTTTCTCTTGCTCCTTTTTGAGAAAATAATTTGACAAAAAATAGACAATTGAAATTAATAAAACCGCCAAAAGTATAATAAACCACAGTGATTGATAGAAGGGAGTTGCTATTATTATTGGGTGACTGGCAACAGTTGAAGTGGTATCACCCCAAAAATTTACGGCTTTCACCTTAAAGACATATTCTCCGTGAAGTATATTTTTGTATCTTACCAACGGATTTTTAAGCGCTGGCAAAACCTCCCATTTCTTGTCAAAATTCTCCAATTTGTAAAAATACTTTATCTTTCCCGGATGATCTTGTGTAATTGCCTTAAAATGAAAGATAAGTTCGTTGTCAGTATAATCAAGGTGATAATTTAGTTTTGAGATATCGTCCGTTGTCCGAGACTCGATATTGCCAAGTTTCAAATATGGCGAAGACACTTTGTTAAGTTTGTCGTATCTGTAATTAAACCGGGAAAGCCCTTCCTCACTTCCGAACCAAATGTTTCCTTTGCCGTCAATTGCCACGCCACCCCTGTTCATTTCGGGACCGGCTAAGCCGTCACTCCCCGTGTAATGAATTGTTTTATTCCCGGTAAAACGAAAAACTCCTTCATTAGTCCCAAACCACAAATCCCCGTTAGGATACTTCAACATAAAATAAACGGATGCCTTAACATTGAAGTTTTTAGGATTGAACTCTTTCAGGGTATCGTCAACAACTTGGAAAACCCCGTTAAGTCCCCCTACCAGTTCACCAAAGCGATTGTCCTTTAAATAACAATAAACATTTTCACTTCCCGGCGTGGAAGAACGAATTCTCTCTAATTTTCCACTCCTTAATTTAAACAAACCTCCGGAAGAAGTTACAACAACCGTCGAATCATCAGGTAAAAATAATTTTCTTAGAACAACGTCCTTAAATTTAAGTAATGTATCAAGCTTATTATTATTGTACTGTTTTATTAAATACTTAGAAAATAAATAATACAAATCACTTTTTTTACCTGAAATCGAAATCGCATAGTTTTGTTTGTTTTTTACCTTGAATATCCATTTAATTTCCCCATTTTTCTTGATTTTGCCAAAACCGTCATAAATTGACGCAAATCTTACCGTTTTATTTTTATCAACAAAAATATCCATAATACGGGACAACCTTTCCCTTGGAAAACAAACCCGTGTAAACCGACAATTGTTGATGTCACCTGAAAAAATATTTCTTGACATTGCCACTACCAAATGCATATTATCCAATTTTGCAATGGCTGTCGTACTTCGTTGCTGAATATTAAAATCTTCCTGACACTCCTGAAAGGCCAAAGAATTTAATTTACCAACGCCGTAATAATTTCCGAACCAAACGTTATTATCCCTATCAATTAAAATTTTCGAAACCCCGCCGGGAAGAAATCCGTTTTTTGAAGAAAACTTCACTTTTTTATGAGTAACAACATCGTATTTAAAAAGGGAATATTTATCTCCAAAGAAAACATTGCCAAACCAATTTGTACTTAACGGGAAAAAATAACAATCGGTACACTTCGGCTGAATTTGATAATGTAAAACTTTTTCCGTTGTTTTGCCGTTATCCCAATACAAACCATCCGAAGTAAGTACCCACTCCGGCTTACCGCTTTTCTTATTGACCGTAAGCTGAAGAACATTTTTCCCCTTTAATACCATGTTTCTAAGAATACTGAGTTTCCCCTCTTTAAAAATTTGCACACCTTTGAATGTGCAAATAAAAACCGAATCCCCGGAAGAAACAACAGAATTTATTTTTCTGCTTAAAAGACCATTGCTTTCATTTATTATTTCCCAATTATTACCTTTTTTGTAAAAAATTCCCTTCCAACGTATCGCAATAACAGGCATATTATTGATTACCGCCAGCCCGGATACCACAAAGTTTTTAGGAAATACCTTATTAAACTCTACACTTTTAACAACGTCATTGCTAATTTCATAAATAAAAACACTTCCAATGGTAACGCTTAACGCCCAAATATTGCCGAATTTATCAACTGCTAATTTTTTAACAGCAATATTTGACAAACCTTCTCTCTGCCCAAAGCTTTTCCAAGTTATTCCGTCGGTAACAATTACTCCATTTAAAGTGCTAATCCAAATGCGCCCAATGGAATCCTGAACAATATCCGTAACTTGAAAAAGCGGTTTTCCACTGTTAAAAGTGTATTTCTTGATGTTGAATTTCTGCGCCGAAACAGTAAATGAGAGAAACAGAAAGAAAAATAAAATATGTGATTTTGCCTTTTTCAAATTTCACGCAACCAAATTTTTAAATTGCAAAATAAGAAATATTATTATTAAATGATATTGTTCGAAATTATTTTTTTAAGTATAAAGCTCCTTTCCGCAAGTCAAAAACCTGCGAGTACGGAAATGTTGGCTTATTTCGAAAGAAAAATTTCATTAACATTCAACTTTTTCAAAACCACTCCATTGGATAGAGAAAAATGTGGCTAAAGCCGTTTTTATTTTTGTCTTCTTGTCCCCGTTTGCTGAAGCACACGGCAATTTGACTAAATTATTTAAGCACAAAATTGCCGTAGGAGAAAAAACAACAAAAAGGAAAACAATGCCCAAAATATTGAAGTCGTTAGTTACTCCGATCTTATCTACCACAATGAATGACGTCCCGCAAGCGGAGCTGCGGGCCTGTCTCTCCGAAAGAGAGGACAAATGACAAATCACCTCGTTGCAAATTCTCAATCTTAATTTTCTCTGTTCACTTTTCGCTGTCATCTATTGGGCGTCTTGCGTCTCGCGTGTCACGAAAAACACCTGTCGCGGCGTAGCCCGAGCAAAGCGAGGGCGAAGACGGACCTGTCGCGCCGAAGCCAAGCAAAGCGCAGGCGTAGGCGGATTTCTTATTTCTGGTTTCTTCTTTCTTCTATTCCCATCAAAAAATCCCGCCACTAAAATTTCCCCACTTAACTATTATTACCTAATTTTGTGAAAATATTTTTCAACAATTCGGAATTTAACGATGAAAAAGCTCCTCGTAATTCTTTCGTTTGTTTTTGCCTTTAATCTTTTTGCTCAGGATACTCTAATCTTCAAACGCGATTACATCCCTTGGCCGGACACCACAGTTGTTTTTCTCCCCCACCAGCAAAAGCCTTCAATCAAATTACCAATGTTAATATTGCTCCATGGTTGGTCAGGCACTTACCGGCAATGGAATAAAGAAATTAACTTACAAGATTACGCTGATCATTACGGCTGGATTATCGTTACGCCGGACGGTTTCTACGACTCTTGGTACGTTAACAGTCCGCGCAAGAAAAATTGCCAGTTCGAAACTTTCTTCTGGAAGGATTTAATCCCAAAACTTTTTCACGATTACAAAATTGACAGCAGTGCAATTTTCATTTCCGGCTTGAGCATGGGCGGGCACGGTGCAATGACGTTGTTCTTAAAGCATCCCGACTTTTTCCTCAGCGCGGGAAGCACAAGCGGTATTTTGGACTTAACCTACTTCCCAAACCGCTGGAGCATGAAGAATGCACTGGGAAGCATCGAAAAATATCCCGATGCGTGGAAAAACAACTCTGCAATTTACCTATTGAAAAACATTGCAGGAACAAATAAGCAAATCATTTTCGATTGCGGAACCGAAGGCTTTGCTTACAACGTGAACAAAAAGTTTTTCGACGAATGCCGGCGGTTGAAAATTAAAGCTACATTCATCTCCCAGCCGGGACGGCATGCACATTCCCACTGGCGGAAAAGCATTAAGTACCATTTCTTCTTTTTTAATCAACTGCTGAAAGACAGGAACAAGAAATAATTTATTTAAAATCAATGGCAAAATTCTATTCACCAAATTGAATTTGGGGAACACTAATTTAATGAATGTTTCATTACCAACTTATCCCCTAATTCCCCCTCTCTTGCTAAGAGAGGAGGATTCTGCTGCGCCGGAGTTTTCAAGTTGACTTAAATAGGGGGAGTGTTCAGGGATGTAAAT
>JALWGH010000021.1 GCA_027013735.1 Melioribacteraceae bacterium | reverse complement strand
GGTACATTATGAAAATAACCGCAGAAGACAGCAGCGGTAAAGAATCCAAACTTATTCAAATAGTCTTAATAAAATAAAGGCTTTCAAATGAAGTTTAAAAAATATCTTTTAATTGTTTTCATTCTATTCGGCTCGCAACTATTTGCCCAAGACCTTTCGGAGATTCCCGGAGCTTTTGTTGACGTAGGATTTGGCGCAAGACCAATAGGCATGGGCGGAGCGTTTGTAGGGCTTGCCAACGACGTTAACTCCGTAGTGTGGAATCCGGCAGGCTTAACAAAAATTAAAAACTACGCTACAGCTTTCAATTACACAAACCAGCTCGGACTCATTTCCTACGACTATCTTGCCGGAGCTTTGCCTCTTGGCAATTCGCAAGGTTTGGGCTTTTATTTGATTACCACCGGCGACAAAGCATTAAGGGAGTGGACAATCGGGACATCCTACGGACGCAACATTGCAGGCGTTTCCGTTGGCGTAAGTTTTAAAATCCGTTTCGCTTCCTTTGGTAACAACGAACTCTCCGAAAACGATTTTACCGTTTTCGAACCGGACGAAATTTCCGAAGGAATAAACAATCAGGTAAAAGGAAACGCTACCGGCTTTGGATTCGACCTCGGTTTGCGTTACGATGTACTCAAAAATTTGAGTGTCGGCTTACGCTTGGCGGATATTTACTCGCCTGTATTTTGGGATTCGAAGATTGACAACACGGCAAAACAAAGCAAAGGCAAATATTCGGAACTCGTTCCGTTTGAAAGTGAATTCGGCGCGGCATATTCACTGAGCAAGGATTTCATTTTCGTACTCGATTACGTTCCCTCGCTCTACAAAGGCACAAGCCAAAAAGTAAAAGCCGGAATGGAAGCAGTATTTTTCGACATGGTCGTCCTCCGCGGCGGAGTTCAAAACATCATTAATAACATTAATGATGAAAAATATTCGCTCGGTCTGGGATTAAATCTCAACGGAATTTTTGAAGACGTTGGTATTTACATTAACTATTCTTATTTGTTCGAGGAATTGGCAAACAGCCAAAGGTTCGGACTCGGATTGGAATTTTAATATTAAGGAGTTTAAGATGCTAAGGAAAACTTTCCTGTTCGCATTAGTAATGTTCTTCGGAAGCTTAATTACAAAGGCTCAGAATTCCGACACGCCCGAAATGCTTTACTGGGCGGGCGGAAACTTAAACCTGAACTTTCAGCTCAACACAAACTCAACAGGCTTTTCTCCAAACGGCGGAACGTTCGGAGGAGTCCTCAGTCCTTTCCTGCAAAGCGGAGTTTATTCGGTCTTTGGCAATCCTGCCGAATTAGGTAAAATTCACAAGCCGCAATTTATGTTCGACGCCGCACCGGGATTGAGCACAGCCACATTCGGGATGTCGCAAAACGACTTGCTTTCGCCGGCGGACGTTGCAAGCTCAACGGACGATTTCCTGAAAGACACGACCACCTTTATGCTCAGCAATTCCGCATTCAAATCTTACACGCAGGTTAATTCTCTCGGCATCGGTTTGCGCCGTGCGGGCTTCGGAGCTTTTGCAGCAACTATTCCGCTAAGCTCCTCAATTAATTTCGGCTTCGGTTATTCACAACCGTTCGACTTTTCGCTTGACTTGTCCGTTGCAAACATTCAAACAGCCCTGCGCACTACAAAGGCAGTAGGGAATAACGAAACCGCAATCGACTTTATTCTTAATACGGAGGTTCAATCCAAATTAAGTTTAAGAATGAGTATGCTTTCGTTTTCATTGGGAATAAATTTCGGCGAGCAAAAAAGGCAGGACAATTTTTACGCAGGCGTTACGTTAAACAAGTATTCCGTTTACCACAGAAATTATTTTAATCTTTTTTCCAACGGAATGATGGTTCTGAACAATACCAACGAATATTACTTTAACGACCCGGAGGACCCGAATCTCGACAGGACAAAGGGCGAAACAAACGATTTGTTTTGGAAAGCAAACGGGAATTACAAAGATTCGCGCTGGGGTTTTAAACTCGGATTTTTGCTGGAGCCTCAAGAATCTATTCCGTTTATGAACTTTTCCCTCTTGATTGATTACGTGCCCTCCTTTGTTTTAACGGATCCTAATGCAGCAAGCGTAAGTTACCAGCCGAAGTTTCTCGTGGGGCGTTTTATGGGCACAAAGGACGAAGCGCTTGATATTATTATTGATTCGCTTAATCTTGCAAAACCCAACCTTACCGTACAAACAAAAAATTACTTTACTGATTCCGTTTATTTGAAACTTCCTTCATCCTTGAATTTTGGCGTTGACTTTAAATTGGGCGAGCACACGCTTGCACTGAATCTAATTAAATATTTCAATGAATTTTCTTACCAATTCGACAAATACAAAATCGGCAAAAAGATTTCCGGCGGAATAAAATTCGGAATGGATTTTAAGTTCCCCGACAAACCCGAAGGCTGGGACTGGGCATTACTGCCGGTCAGACTTCTTTACCTCGACTTTGACGGTTTGGCGTTTCAATTTTTTAGCGATGAGACACATTACACAAATTCACACTTCCGAATCGGCGGCGGATTGATGTTTGGCGACGCAATTGTAGAAGGAGTTGAAGATGCCGATCAGGCAAAAGCTTTGAAGGATTTGTTCGATATGCCTCTGCCAAGCGGTTTTGCCCTCGGCAGGCAATACACAGTATTTGACAGGCTTACTATTTCTGCGGTAATTTTCGGCTATCCGGATTTGTTCCTGAAATATTCTTTCCGGCTGCGAATGTAAAAAGGACGCTGAAACAACTAAAACTTCAGTTCGCAAAGACCTGCCCAAACGCCTTTTCTCACTCGGCAAAAAATGGTAATTTTGCCTTGTGCAAAATAATTAACTTATTCCGAGGATTAAATGGAAACGATTAAAGAAAAACAAGAGGCGTTAATTAAAGAGTTTGAATCTCTCACCGATTGGGACGACAAATATTCCAAAATAATTGAATACGGGAAAAGCCTTGCGGAAATGCCCGAAGGTACGCATTCCGACAAAAATAAAATTGAAGGATGCCAATCGCAGGTTTGGATTTATGCCGAACTGAAAGACGGCAAAGTTTATTTTTACGGAGACAGCGACGCGCTGATAGTCAAAGGACTGGTAGCAATGCTGGTTAACGTTTACTCAGGTCATTCGCCGGAAGAAATATTAACCAACCCGCCGGAATTTTTAAATAAAATTGGAGTTGCCTCGCACCTTTCACCCACAAGGCAGAACGGGCTTTCTTCGATGGTTAAACAAATTCAACTTTACGCTCTTGCTTTTAAGACGCTGCTTGCAAAAAAGAAATAAAATTTACGGAAAAGCGATTCAAAAAATATCACTATATTTGAATTCGGAATATTTTTCAATTGACAAATAAATAGGAGGATAAAATGAAAATAAACAGATATGAAGACATTTCCCAAATAGACAAGGAAGCAAAAAAAGATTACATCGACAGACACTCGGCTTTTGTTTACTGCGACAAAACCGCTAAGAAAGGCGAAAAGTTCAAAGTAAAGGTAAAAGTCGGCGACCAGTACAAACACCCTGATGATTTCGACCATTACATTGCGTACGTTCAATTATGGGACGGAGAAACTTTCCTTGCACAGGCAACATTTGTAGCAGGCGCTCTTGGCAATCAGCCGGATCAGGTTGAAGTTGATTTCTACATTGTCCCCACAAAGAACAAAATGAAATTAACCGCAATGGCGTACTGCACCAAACACGGACTCTGGCAAAGCGACGAAGTTGTTGTGGATGTAACCGAATAATTATTTTATTCCAACATTCCCCTCCCTGCAATTTTGGGAGGGGAATTTGGGTAGCCACTATGGTTCTTCAAATTAGAAGAAAGTCCGGAAAATACATGAATGTAAAAAGAAATAAAGCAAAGAAAGAAGGTAAGGTAATTATTAAGAGGAAAGACGGAACAACCTTTGAAATTAAAGTTATTACCGAAAAAGAATCCCCTTTGGATGTTAAAGGTGTAAAACTAAATTTAACGACGGATGAAATAATCAACTATGTAGAAGAAAGCAGGAGTAAGAAAATACAGACAATAAGTTAATTTACCTCTCCCACTCGTCTTTCAATAAACCGTAACGTAAAATGTCGTAATAGCGTCCGTTTGAATATTTTGCCTTTCTCAGCACGCCTTCCTTTTTGAAACCCAACTTCTCAATCATTTTTATTGAAATCTCGTTAAACTCCACAACTTCGGCTTCAAGTCTGTAAAGGTTCATTTTGTTGAATGCAAATTCAATCATCTTTTTCATTACCAAAGTGCCGTAACCCTTGCCCTGAAATTCCTTTTTCAAAATGATGCTTAGCTCACTCTTTCTGTTAAACCACCTCATTCGCGTAAATCTGAATTCTCCGATTAGTTTGTCTCCCAACTCAATCGAAAAAACCATTTCCACGGGCATATTTGCCGGGTACATTCTTACCTCGGACATATTCTCCAAATCATCCGATTCTGCATTTAATTTTTTAAGCTCCGGTTCGTCTTTGTCGCTTAGTTTTAATTTTAAGTTTTTTTCTCTAATAATCATTTTTCAACTCCGCAATTAATACTTACTAATGTCCATGTCCGTAAGTCTTTTCTCCTGCAAGAATTTTTAGAGGCAAATAATTTTCCTTGGGCGGAAGCGGGCAGGTAGCGTAAGGCGTAAAAGCACACGGCGGATTGTAGGCTTTATTAAAATCCAGAATCACCGTTCCGTTCGAATCCGGTGTGCTTGCCACAAGGAAACGACCTCCGCCGTAGGTTTCACTGCCGCTTGTTTTGTCGGCAAAAATAATGAAAAAATCATCGCCGTCATTGACGGGCAAAAGCCTGTAACTTTTCTTTCCGATTTCAAAAACCAGCTTGCCGGGTGCGAGTTCCTCGTCAATAATTCCGATGACCGTGGGAATGTTTATTTTCTTCGGCTTTTCGAACGGAACAAACTTAGCGCGGATTCTAAAATCTTCGTTAATCGGGAAATACTTTATTCCTTTAAAACTTTTCAGCAGTGGCGAATCCAAATCGCGCAAACGTACTCCGTATTTGTCCTTCCCCCTTTTAATCACAAACCATTTCAACGACCTGTGAGAAAGAATTGTCGTTCCCTTCCGGACATCGGGAATCATCAAAACGGAATCAACCGGAACGCCGTCGTGAAAAACCTTAACGTCCTTATTTACAAACATTGTAATAATACTGTCATGTTTAACGAATTTGCCGATAAACTCGGCCGCTTTGCCTCTTGGAAAAACAATGTCGTTCGAAGTGTCCGAGCCTACGGTGTTAATCCCCTCCTTGAGCCAGTAAAGTCCTGCAAGATTAAGCCAGCCGTTTTCCTTCTTTAGATTTTCAATGCGTCTTTTGTGCCAGGCTTTTATTTCTGCAATGTATTCCTTGCTTCCTTTTTCTTTTAATCCGCCTGAGCAACCAAAAAGTAAAGCAAGCGTAATTAGTAAAAATTGTCTGGATTTTATTCTTATTTTCATTCGGTTTTGATTTTTTTAAATATTTTCCGAAATTAAAAAGTTACCGAAACAAAAATAAAATTTTATTTACTGAAATCACAAAGGAAGAAAAATAGACGTGAGTTTAAAAAT
>JALWGH010000020.1 GCA_027013735.1 Melioribacteraceae bacterium | reverse complement strand
AGCCTGAAGCACTCGTTCTGCCGGCAGAGGAAAATTTTTGCAGTAAAATAAAATATTTGTTCAATCAAGCGGACGGCGATTTTCTTTTTATTAAAAAGGGAAATGAACTCAAAGAACTTTTCCCGAAGCTTAAAACGTACGAATTCAAGGGAAATGTTTTAACGTTAAAATTTTCTACGGAGACTGCTAACTTCGAAAACATTAAAACGAACTTAAAAAATTGTTTGGGCAAAAAGTTTTATTCCGAAGGTGTGCCTGACGGAATTAAATTTGTTGAAAATGTTTTTAAAGACAGGCACTTTGTTTCAATTTCAAGGGGAAGTAAAGAAGTAATAATTAAAGTGGGAAAAGAAAAATGAAAAAGTTTTCTTCAGTTTTCTTAGTTGTATTGTTCTCTTTGTTGAGCATCAATCCCGCAAACGGACAAGATATTAAATACAGATTATTCAAAGATTTGACGGGGCTCTTAAAAAAAGCAAAAACAGTAAACGCACAATTGCTTTCCCCACAAAATTTTGAAGAAGGTTACGATTACTACACTGATGCGCTGGAATCGTTAAATGACAACGACCCGTTGGAAGATGTAAAAGCCTCAATTTCCAAATCCGCATTTTTTCTGAACAAAGCTGTGGCTTACGCACGGAAAGCAAAGAAGTTCTTTGCGTTTACGTTAAAAGCCCGCAGTGACGCCGAAAAAGTTTTTGCGGACAGCCTTGCTCCGAAACTTTGGAAAAAAGCCGAGAGTAGGTTTAACGACGCCTGCGAAGATTTTGAAGATAACGAAAATCAAGATGCGGAAGACGAAGCCTTTGAAGCGGAAAAGATTTACCGCTCCGCAGAGTTGAAGGCGATTAAAAGAATTTACCTCGACAAAGCCCGCGCTGCAATTAAAAAAGCAAAAGACGAGGGGGCGAAAAAGTTAGCTCCGAAAACTTTGAAGAAAGCCGAACAGAATCTTTACAACGCCGAAAAAGAACTTGAAAACAAACGCTACAATAATGATTACGCAAAGGAGTTGGAGGCAAAGGCATTCTCGGAAGCTCAACACGCGGCATTTCTTTCCAAAATGTTCAAGGAAATGGACGACGAAGACCAGACTCTTGAAGACCTCTCACTTTACTGGGAAAAGCCGTTGTGTAAAATTGCGGAATACTTTAACATTGAGCCTTATTTCAATAATGGACCGGACAGTTTGGTTGACGAAATAATGAGCAAACTCCAAATTCTCAAAGCGCAAATGAAAGAAGAGGGTTTGCTCGAAAATAAAGTTGCCGCTTTGAAAACCGAAATTGCCAAAACAAAAATCAAACTTTCGGAATTACAAAAACGTTTGGCAAAAATTTTGCATTTTGTGAGGAAATTGAGAGAAGTAAAAAATTTGTTCAAAAGTAACGAAGCGGAAGTATTTACACGTAACGGCAACATTGTAATCAGATTACGCAAGTTAAAATTTGCACCCGGCAGCGCAGTGATAGCACCGAAATATTTCGGATTGCTTTCAAAAGTTGGCAGGGCAATTGAGAAATTTCCCGACGCTTCAATTACGGTTGCGGGACACACGGACGCCTCCGGCAAGGCAGGGAAAAATTTAATCATTTCGCAAAAGCGTGCGGAAGCAGTTTACAAATACCTGCTTGCAAATTCAGGCGTTGCTGCGAATGCCATTCACGCAGTCGGTTACGGCGAAAGCCGTCCCGTTGCTACAAATAAAACGGATGCGGGCAAAAGCAAAAACAGAAGAATTGAAATAATCATCAAACCTGCGGAAAATATTTTTGACATAAATTAAAAAGCAAAACATCGGGGGAGCTAAAATGAGCAAGAAAATTTTAATAATCGGAGCAACCGGCATGCTGGGAAAGCCCGTTGCAGAGGCTTTTAAAAACTCGGGTTACGATGTCCGTTTGCTTGTTCGCAACACCGGGAAAGCCGGCAAAATGTTTGGGGACGAGTTTGAGAAAGTCCACGGCAACGTTGCCGACAAGGAGAGTTTGAATTTGGCTTTGGAAGATTGCAATTTTGTTTACGTCAGTCTTTCGGGCAAAATTGAACAGGAAGGCGTGGAAAATGTGGCGGAGGTAGCAAAGGGAAAAAACATTGAGAGAATTGCTTACATCTCCGGCACGTCCGTAGCCGAACAGAACACGTGGCATCCGGTTATTAAAAGAAAATTTTTGGCGGAAAAAGCAGTGATTGAAAGCGGAATTCCTTACACGCTTTTCAGACCCGCGTGGTTTATGGAATCGTTGCAGAATTTTGTAAGGGACGGCAAAGCCTTTGTTTTCGGGCATCAGAGGAAACCTTACCATTTTGTTGCTGCGGAAGATTACGCACGAATGGTGGTCAAAGCTTTTTCGGACGACAGGGGAAAGAACAAAATATTTTACATTCACGGTCCCGAGGGAATTCAATTTGCAGAAGCCGTTCGCAGGTATGTTGAAGCTCTCCATCCCGAAATAAACCGTGTCACCGTTCTTCCTCATTGGATTGCAAATTTGGTTGCCGTTCTTACCAATAACCAAGCAATGAGGTGGGGCAACGATTTTATGAAGTATTACGCCAAAGTCGGCGACCTCGGCGACCCGAGCGAAGCCAACAAATTATTAGGCGCGCCGGAAACAACGCTTGACCAATGGCTGCAAAAAAAGAAAACTCAATCCTGATTTCCTTTTTCTTCCTCTTTGCCGTAAAGGGTAATCATTCCGCTTTTGTGCAGTTGTTTCAAGAAAAGACTAACCCGCTCATCTGCCGGTTCAATTTTTTCTTTGAAATTTTCCTTTGCGATTTCGGTTATTTCCGCTACGTTCCTTTTGCCGTCAATTAACTTCCAGCAAAACGAGCCTATTTCGTCCAGGTCAACTCTTACCGGCTTATTTGCCCAGCGTTTAAAAATTGTTCTGTCGAGGAAATCTTTCTTTCTGTAAAAAATTACAGTTACGAGGTTTTCCTTTTCCTCGTGTTCAAAATTCCTTACGGGAATGTAATCCGATATGTCTGTTTTTACGTTTTTAATTTTCTTATTCCTTCTTCAAGTCCGTGTGCGTTTGGTCCTGTTTCGTTTTTTCTCAATAGATAAGCGAACAACAGCCCGAAAAATCCGAGCGACGAGAAAATCCACATTCCAGCCGTGTAACCGCCGGTAGCGTCGTTTACTGCTCCGATTAAGAAATTAAACGCAGCAAGCCCGACGTTTTGAATTAAAGTCATTAAGCCGTACGCCGTTCCTAATTTTGCTTCGTCAATAATAATGGCAACCGAGGGCCACATCACGGCGGGAATGAGCGAAAAAGCAATTCCCATTAGTGCCATTGGAATGTAAAGCGTGATGTGCGTGTAAGCCATTGTTAAGTAAACGGGCACAAGCAGGAAAGAGCCAATCATCATTAAAAGCGAACGTTTGCCGATGTAGTCGGAAAGCAGTCCGAACAGCGGAGAGAAAATCATTGCAAAGACTTTTAGCATACTAAGTTGGAAACCTGCTTCCCCGCGTGAGATGTGGTGTACGTCCTGAAAAAATTTAATTGCAAAAGTCTCGAAGGGAAAGATTCCCGAGTAAAACGTTACGCAAAGTAGAACAATAAACCAGAAAGATTTGTTGAAAGAAAAAACGTCTTTTAAGTTGAATTTGTCCTGCTTAGGCACGGGGCGGACGGAATATTTCTTTTCCGCGTTAACGTCCATTCCCCAGTAAATAATAATTGCGGCAAGGGAAAGCGTTGCGGCAAAAACCGTTAACAATAAAGGTCCCTGCCAGTTGTTGTAAAGGGACTTTGCCCAAGTGGGCGAGTTGAGCGCCGCAAAAGAACCGAGTCTTGCAATTGTTAAATTTAACCCGAACGCAAAGGAAAGCTCCTTGCCTTTGAACCACCTTCCGAGTACCGTTGTAATTCCCACAATCATCGATTCGGCGCCGAGCCCGAAAACAAGGCGTCCCGTTGCCATCCAGAAAAGTTCTCCGCCGGAGAAAGCCGTGATTGAAGCGCCCACCAAACAAAGAGCGGTAAAGATGAATGTGGAAATCCTTGTCCCGTAGCGGTCGATTATTATTCCCCCAATCAGCACCATTACGATGTTGGGAACGCTGTAAATGCCTACAAGCAAGCCGATGTCGGCATCGGTAAAGTGCAATTGCTTTGCCAGCACATCCGCAAGCGGGCTAATGCTGTCGTAAATGTAGTAATTGCCGAACATCGCCAGGCTGACAAAAACAAGAATAGCCCAGCGGTAAAATGCTGGCGGGGGTGGTTTTAAAATTTTTTCTCTGTTAAGAACCGCAGTCGTCATTTTTTCCTTAAATTAATTACGGGGAGCTTTTGAAAGCTCCCCGACCCGAAAATTTATTTTAATTTTTTAGTTGGAATTCCTTGCTTGCAAGAATTCTTTGTAAGGATATTTAATGAGCACGTAACCTAAGATCAAAAAGACCACAAGCCCAAGCCACCAGTAGCCTTCGAAACCGGAGGGCAAGCCGACCCATTTGTTGAGGTCTATTCCTGCACCCACAAAACCGGCAAGCACAATCCCTACAAGTGCTTCTCCGGCTACAAGTCCCGAAGCTAAAAGCAAACCGATGTTGTTCGCAGTTTCTTTTTCTTCGTCGGTAGCGTTTTTCTTTTCAACCATTTTGTCAACGATGTATTTAATTGTTCCGCCGACAAAAATTGCAAATGTAGTGTTAAACGGCAGGTACATTCCAACGGCAATTAACATTGGGGATGGAGCGTCGAGCATTATTAAAGCAACGGCAAAGAACATTCCTGCGATTACCAATGTCCAAGCCATTTCACCGCCGACAATGCCTTTGCTAATCATTGCCATTAAACCTGCCTGAGGTGCCGGCAGTGCGTCGCTACCAATTCCGTTTGCGTTGTTCAATAGCATAATGGGAAGAATCATTATTGCGGAAGCGAAAACAACACCGATCATTTCGCCTACTTCCATTTTCCAAGGCGTACCTCCCAACAATTGACCTACTTTCAAATCCTGCATCATATCGCCCGCAACGCCTGCAACAACGCACACAACGGAGGCAACAGCCAGTGTGGCGGCAATTCCGTGATTACCCGTTAAGCCCACGGCTACCATTAAAATTGCAGCAATCAAAAGCGTTGAAAGCGTTAAGCCCGAAATAGGATTGGAGGAGCTGCCGATTATTCCTACAAGGTAGCCCGCAACAGCGGCAAACACGAAAGCCGCAAAAGCCATTATTATCGCAGTAAGAATTGAAATAGCCAAGCTGTCTGTAAAATAAGTGTAAACGGCAATCATTGCAATGAAAATAATTCCAACGGCAATCAAAACCATTCCGAACGAAAGGTCTTTGTCTGTTCTTTTTACTTCGCCGGACTCAATCGTTTTTGCAGCTTTAATGTCTCTAAAGCCTTTACCGATGCCTTGAATTAAACTCGTTCTCATTTTGAACAATGTGTAGAATGCGCCAACAAGCATTCCGCCAACGGCAATCGGCTTAACCGTTGCGTCGTAAGCGGCTTTGGACATTTGAATCCAATGCTGTCCGCCGGCAGTGAAATCAACAACGTTGTTGTACATTAAAAATAAAACTATCGGCATTAAAAATATCCAACCGAAAACTCCGCCGGAAAATGTTATTGCAGATAATCTG
>JALWGH010000019.1 GCA_027013735.1 Melioribacteraceae bacterium | reverse complement strand
TGAATAAGCTTTTTGGGCGAAGCTCCGAGATATTTAAAAACCGTCTGTTTCAATTTGCGTTTAACACTCTTAATTGCTTTTTCAGCAGGTTTCATTAATAATTTTCCATTGTATTTTCTGATGTTTTGTGATAGAAAATCAAAGCCATTGTCTATATGCGTAATTTTGGTTTTTTCATCTGACAAGCTAAGTCCTCTTTGTTTGAGAAACCTCTCTACGAGAGGTTTAATCTCAATCTCTATTATTTCACGACTGCTTGCAGAGATGATAAAATCATCCGCATATCTGACAAAATTGACTTTGTGCCCAACTCTCCATCTCGGGAATTTTTTCTTGATTTCTTTTTCTAAACCGTCCAAAGTAAGGTTCATAAGAGTAGGGGATATAATCCCGCCTTGTGGTGTTCCTTTCCTTGTTGAGTAAAGATTTTTCCCTTCTATATATCCTGCATTCAAGAATTTACGTAAAATTGATTTGTTCATAGGGATGTTTTCTAATAGCCACTTGTGGTCTATGTTGTCGAAACAGCCTTTAATGTCCGCCTCAAAAACGTATTTAGCACTCAACGGATTACAAAATATTTGAAATACTTGTTTTTGAGCATCTCTACACGCCCGATATTTGCGAAACCCGTATGAATTGGTGTCTGCAATAGTTTCAGCAATCGGCTCTAATGCCAAAAGATGAAGTGCTTGCATCGCACGGTCTTTCATAGTAGGAATTCCGAGTGGACGTTTTTTTCCGTTGGATTTAGGGATATATACTCGTCTTAATGGTAAAGGTTTGTAGCCTCTTGTTTTCAGTAATTTAGTATAAGAAATTATGTGTTCTTTTTCCCAAATTATATTGTCCACGCCGGCTGTTTTTCCACCTTTGTTTGTAATTGTTTTTAAAACGGCAAGTAATTTTGCATAAAAAGAATTTGTTAATAATCTTGATAAAGACTTGACTTTACGCCAATTTTTTTTCTTTAACTGCCTTTGCAATCTGAACTTGAAGTTTTCGAACGTTTTTGTTTATTTTATTCCAATTTAATTTCATCATAAAATTCTAAAAAAGTTTTCAGGGACTTACCATTCTCGCGAAGAGCTGGTTCAATAGCACACCTGAATTTACGAACTTCATCAAGTTCTTTTGCAATGAAACACCTGTCGAACGTGGGCTTGCTTTCGCAATGGGACAATTTTCGTCCCTATCCGCCTCATTACAAGACGGCATTGGCTTTTTTCGACGTTCTTACACCGACACGCTTGCGGAATGCCTTGCGGTTATCCTGACTGTCCTCAACTTTAATAAAGCCACGCAGTATGCGTGCGACAGTAACGTATTCGGGTTTCCCTGTTGCTTATAAATGTATTAGCGTATGACTTAGGTCTGCTCTATACTCCGGTGGAATTATTGTCCGTGTTACTCCTTAGCGCCAACAGAAGCAACCTTACCACTTAACATTTTGTTCAAAGCCTGTCATTTCCCTTTTTGGCTTTCTCCGATTAACGAAGCGTTTAGCAAGCATTCAATTACTTTGACCATATCATACTATCTTAGCCCTTCAACTGACTTGGGGAACATCAGAGGCGATAATTTTCTCACGAATTTCTCACCCTCACCTTGGCATCACGTGCCGTGATTAGGAACATTGTCTCAGAGGCTTCAACCGATAATGGCTTCACCATACATCAGTTGCTCCGATAAGATACTATTGACGGAACAATAGGATTAATCTGTGTTTCAAAGAACTCTGTTAATCAAACATTTATAAACCTTTGCAGGTCGCACTCACCTTAACGGTTATGAGCTTGCACAGTTGCGTAGCAATTGTGTCAAGCTCAATG
>JALWGH010000018.1 GCA_027013735.1 Melioribacteraceae bacterium | reverse complement strand
AGCAATATTGGTAATCTCCATTGCCATTTTTTTTTTTTTTTTTATTAGTTTGCCTCTCTTCTCTCTATTATTCTCATTCATAACTGCGGCTATATGTTCTCAAAAAATAGATTGATTACTCCACTCCTCTTTTTCTTTTTACTAATATGAAATTTACAAAGTTTGTAATAACTTTCGAAATTAAATTTCTCAAATTTTAAATTTACAAAAAAGGTAAGATGAAAATAGCATTAGCGCAGATTAACCCCATTATCGGTGACATTGAGGGTAATAGCAAAAAGATTATTGAGATTTACCACAAGGCGGAAAAAGACGATGTCGATTTGGTGATGTTCCCGGAGCTTGCCGTTTGTGGTTATCCGCCGTTGGATTTAATTGAGAAATACGAATTCCGCAAGGCGGTTGCGGATGTAAACAAAAAGCTTTCTCGTGAAACTTCTTCCGTGGGGCTGTTATTCGGCACAATCACGGAGCGTTACGAAAGCGTGGGTACGGGAATTTACAATTCCGCAATGCTTTGTTACGACGGCAGAATCCAGTTTATTCAAAATAAGATGCTTTTGCCGAACTACGACGTATTTGACGAAGTTCGTTATTTCGAGCCGGCTAAGGACGTCTTTCTGCACGAATTCCGGGGCGAGCAACTTGCAATTTCCGTTTGTGAAGACATTTGGAACGATGACGATTATTGGAAACATCGCCGTTACCACCGGGACCCTGTGCGTGAATTGATTGGCAACGGCGCAACGGTTTTGCTGAATATTTCCGCAAGCCCTTACGCTCACAATCGCCGGCAGGAGCGCTACGACATGCTTTCCACGCTCACTCGTAAGGACAGGCTACCGCTTGCTTACGTGTGTACGGTCGGCGCACAAACGGATTTGATTTTTGACGGCGGGAGTATGTGCTTCGACAGGCGCGGCGAGCTTTGCCTTTTGGGTAAAACTTACGAAGAAGATTATTTTATTTTCGACACGGAGGCAAAGTACGAACCGGTTCGCTCGATTGAAAAATCTTTTGAACAAGAAGTGATTTCTTCTTTAACTCTCGGTGTTAAAGACTACGCACGTAAAACGGGCTTCACCAAAGCGATAATTGGACTAAGCGGGGGAATTGATTCGGCTTTAGTTACCTACATTGCAGTAGAAGCGTTGGGCGCTGAGAATGTCCACGTAATAATGATGCCGTCTCAATATTCAAGCGAGGGGAGTGTTAAAGATGCTGTTAAATTGGCGGAAAAGCTCGGCATTACGTACGATATCCTTCCGATTAACGAGGTGTTCGAAAAGTACTTGGATGTTTTCAAACCTGTGTTTAAGGACAAACCGCCGGATGTTACAGAAGAAAACTTGCAGGCAAGAATCCGCGGAAATTATTTAATGGCGTATTCAAATAAATTCAGTTACTTGTTGCTGACGACGGGAAACAAGTCCGAAATGGCTGTAGGTTACGCAACTCTTTACGGAGACATGAGCGGAGCAATTGCCGTAATTGGCGACGTTTACAAAACTCAGGTTTACAAACTTGCCCGCTACATTAACAGGGAAGAAGAAATAATTCCGTGGGAGATTATTCACAAGGCTCCTTCGGCGGAATTGAGACCCGGGCAAAAGGACGAAGATTCGCTTCCTCCTTACGATTTTCTCGATCAAATTTTGGAAATGTATTTGGAGGAATACAAGGAGATTGAGGAAATTGTCGATAGGCTTGGTAATCGTGAGATGGTTAAGAAAGTCTTGGAAACTATTGACAATAGCGAATTTAAAAGAAAACAAGCTGCGCCGGTGCTAAGGGTTTCCAAAAAAGCTTTTGGTTACGGACGCAGATTCCCCATCGTACAAAAATGGAGAAGACCATGAATAAAATCATTAAAATAAATGCAGTTGCAATATTTACGTTACTCTTTCTTTTTGTCTTTAATTCACACTCCGAAGCACAATTCGGCTTTGGGAAAAAAGTTGTAAGCGGACAGGCATTTGCCTCTTTGAACGCAGTACAGCCAGGTGGTCAGATTAAAATTGCCCTGAAACTAAAGGTTGAGGACGGCTGGCACATAAACTCGGTTAAACCAAACGAGAAGGATTTAATTGCAAGTAAAATTTCCGTTTCAGAACCTTTCGAGATTGTCAAGACAAAATTTCCCGAAGCAAAGGACATTAAGTTTTCCTTTTCGGAAATTCCCGTTTCGGTTTACGAAGGGGAATTTCTCGTAGGTGCTTTGGTAAACGTGCCGGATTCTATTTCTCTCGGTACGCACAACTTGAAAGTAACGTTTTCTTATCAGGCGTGTAACAATGCTTCCTGCCTTCCGCCAAATGATTTTACTGCTGAAGTTCCGCTTAAAATAGTTGGCAACAATGAAACGGTAAACGAAATAAACTCGGAAATTTTTTCACAAATTGATTTAGGCTACACCGCTAAGGTTTCTGCCGAAGAGGACAACTCGGGCATAGGAGGAATGCTTGCCTCCAGCGGTATTTTACTCAGCATCTTGCTTGTTTACCTTGGCGGTTTGGCGTTGAATTTGACTCCTTGCATTTACCCTTTGATTCCAATTACAATTGGATATTTCGGCGGGCAGAGCGAAGGCAATACGAAACGCTTGGCTTTCTTGGGCGTGCTCTACGTGCTTGGAATTGCACTTACCTACTCTATTGTCGGAGTAGTAACTGCAATGAGCGGAGCTGTTTTCGGTGCTCTACTTCAAAACACTTACGTGATTATTTTCATCGTGATTGTTTTCATTGTGTTGGCGCTTAGTCAATTCAACGTGTACGAATTTAAATTTCCCGATTCGTGGGTGATGAAAGCAGGTGGTGCGCGAGGCGGTGCATTCGGAGCTTTCTTTATGGGCTTAACAATGGGCATTGTAGCCGCGCCGTGCATCGGTCCTTTTGTGATTGGCTTGCTCACCTACGTTGCTTCCAAAGGCGATGTGCTTTACGGGTTTTTAATGTTCTTCTTTCTTGCAATCGGTCTCGGAACGCCGTACATTTTTCTTGCAATCTTTTCTGGCAAGATCAAGAGTTTGCCGAGGGCAGGAGAATGGATGCAAGGAGTCGAGCACATTTTCGGACTCATTCTTTTCGGAGCTGCAATTTATTTTGCACAACCGCTTTTCCCGAAAGAAATTACACATTATTTACTTCCGGTATTTCTTATTCTTTCGGCAATCTATTTGATTTTTATTGACAAAAAAGGCAATAACGTGAAGGTGTTTTATTGGATTAAAATTACTTTTGCGGTCTTGCTTTTGGCAATTTCTACGTACGCGCTTTGGCCTACGGAAAAGCAGGAAATGTCTTGGCAAAAATATTCGGATGCAAAATATGAGGCTTCTCTTAATTTACACCATAAAATAGTTATTGATTTTTACGCCGATTGGTGCATCCCTTGCAAAGAGTTGGACGCTTCGACATTTACCGATTCTAAGGTAATTGAAATTGCCAAAGATTTTGACGCCTACAAAGTTGACATGACTAAAACAATGTCCGACGAAACAACCCGGATTAGAAAAAAGTTTGATATTAAAGGAATGCCGACTATTTTGATTTTTAATTCCGAAGGCAAGGAAGTGAAGAGACTAACGGGATTTGTTAGTCCGGAAGAATTTGCTAAAATACTTGAAAAAATTAAGTGATTTTAACTTAAATAATTGTTAAATCTAAATTAAGTTTTTATTTTAGCGTCTAAAGATTTCTCAATTAATTGATTTGTAATCTAACAAAAGAGATGTAAAAAATGGAAGAAAAAAAGAAAGTACAAGAACAAGAATTGGAAGAAGTTACGGTGATGTTTGCCGGGGACTCCGGCGATGGAATGCAGTTGACAGGAACCCAATTCAGCAACACGTCCGCTTTGGCAGGCAACGATTTAGCCACATTTCCCGATTATCCGGCTGAAATCCGCGCCCCCGCCGGAACTCTTTACGGAGTGAGCGGTTTCCAATTACACTTTAGCTCAAAAGACATTCACACTCCGGGAGACAGCCCCGATGTTTTGGTTGCAATGAACCCGGCAGCGCTTAAGAAAAATTTACCGAATCTGAAACCTCACGGAATGATTATCGTAAACACCGACGCCTTTAATAAAAAGAATTTGACGTTGGCTAAGTACGAAACCAATCCTTTGGAAGACGACACGCTCGCTGGCTACCATGTTTACAAAGTACCGATTACAACGCTTACAATGGAAGCCTTGAAGGATTCGGGACTTTCCACAATTGAAATTACAAGAAGTAAAAACTTTTTTGCGCTTGGAATAACTTACTGGTTGTTCAACAGACCTCTTGAACCCACGTTAGAGTGGATTGAGAAAAAGTTTGCAAAAAGACCCGAGTTGGTTGATGCGAACAAAAAAGCGCTAAAAGCAGGTTATTACTTTGGTGAAACCGCAGATTATTTTACCACGCGTTACAAAATCAAACCGGCAAAATTAGAGCCCGGTACTTACAGGAATATTTCAGGTAACGAAGCTACTGCGATTGGCTTTGTAGCCGCTTCACAGTTGAGCGGACTTAGATTGTACCTCGGCTCGTATCCAATTACTCCCGCTTCGGAAATACTTCACTACCTTAGCGCTTACAAAAATTACGGCGTTATTACTTTCCAAGCGGAAGACGAAATTGCCGGTATTACTTCTACAATCGGTGCTTCCTACGGCGGCGCTTTGGCAATCACTACTACCAGCGGTCCGGGACTTGCGCTTAAGACGGAAGCAGTCGGACTTGCAGTAATGACAGAGCTCCCGATTGTTATTGTTAACGTTCAACGTGGCGGACCGAGTACCGGTTTACCAACTAAAACAGAGCAGGCGGATTTGTTACAAGCTATTTACGGCAGGAACGGTGAAGCTCCTGTTGCGGTTGTAGCCGCCTCTACTCCGAGCAATTGCTTTGACATGGCAATAGAAGCCTCGAG
Organism: Melioribacteraceae bacterium; assembly: GCA_027013735.1. Classification (GTDB taxonomy): domain Bacteria; phylum Bacteroidota; class Ignavibacteria; order Ignavibacteriales; family Melioribacteraceae; genus WFQV01. Next base: position 707 of record JALWGH010000018.1, on the reverse strand, counting down.
ACTTGCATTGAAATACATGACTCCGGTAATTCTTTTAACCGACGGTTACATTGCTAACGGTTCCGAACCGTGGCGTTTGCCCGACCCGGAAAAACTTCCGAAAATTAAAGTTGAATTCCGTACGGACCCCGAAGGTTTCCAACCTTATTTGAGAGATGAAAATCTTGTGAGACCTTGGGCTGTTCCGGGAACTCCCGGATTGGAACACAGAATCGGCGGTTTGGAAAAAGAAGATATTACCGGTAATGTTAGTTACGACCCGCAAAACCACCATCACATGATTACGGTTCGTGCTAAGAAAATTCAAAATATGCAACAAGATATTCCCGATGTAGAAGTTGACGGCGCTGAGGAAGGCGAACTTCTTGTTGTTGGTTGGGGCGGAACTTACGGCGCAATTAAAGACGCGGTTGACGATGTGAGAGCACAAGGAATGGATGTTTCCTTTGTACATCTCCATTATTTGAATCCGTTCCCTAAAAATTTCGGAGACGTATTGAAGAAGTTCAAGAAAATACTTATCCCCGAAATTAATATGGGACAATTGGCAAGAGTTGTTCGTTCCGAATTCCTGATTGATGTAATTCAATTCAATCTGGTAAGAGGCTTGCCGTTTAAGTCCAAAGAAATAAGTGAAAAGATTAAAGAAATTCTCGGAGGCGGAAATGGAGCAGAATAACATGGAAAAACAAATTAAGCAATATAAA
>JALWGH010000017.1 GCA_027013735.1 Melioribacteraceae bacterium | reverse complement strand
ATTGTCCGGTCTTGGCGGGCAGCCGGCAGTGTAAACATCAACGGGTAGAAATTGGTCGATGCCTTGAACCACATTGTAGCTGCGGTAAAGTCCGCCGGTAGAAGTGCACGCTCCCATTGCAATCACCCATTTGGGGTCGGGCATTTGGTCGTAAATCCTGCGGACGACGTGCGCCATTTTGTAAGTAACCGTTCCCGCTACGATCATTAAATCGCACTGCCTCGGGGTAAAGCGCATTACCTCCGCACCGAAGCGAGCCATGTCGTATTTCGGGTCAACAGCGGACATCATTTCGATTGCGCAACAGGAAATTCCCATGGGCATTGGCCAGAGGGAATTTTTACGCGCCCACGCAAGCAGGGCATCTATTTTGGTTGTGAAAAAACCGTCAGATTTCAAAAGAGCTTCTAATCCCACTTAAGTCCTCCTTTGCGGTAGATGTAAAGAAAACCGAGTTCCAAAACCACAAGAAAGATAAACATCGGCCAGAAGGCAAACATCCCTTTTTCGGCAAGTAGTTTCTTGAATTCCACGCCCCAAGGGTAAACAAAAATTACTTCGATGTCGAAGATGATGAAAATCATCGCAACAACGTAATACTTAATTGAAATTCTTTCCTTAGCCGTTCCGATTGGATTTTTACCGCTTTCGTACGGCATTACTTTTGTTTTGGTGGGACGTTTGGGACCGAAAATTCTGGACGAAAAGACAATACCTGCGGCAACCAGCACCGCAACTGTCAGTACAAGAAAAATAGGAATGTAATCCTGCAACATATTTTATCCACTTAAAATCTGTCTTGTTTTATTCTGCGAAAATTATCTAAAATATCTTTGAAAGTCAATTTAAATAGTTTAAAATGGGAACATTTATTTGCAAAAGGGTACAAATTTTTGGATAGAATTAAAAAATATTTTTACGTATATTAAAATTAAAAATAATTAATAGTAATAATAAGCAGGGTTAAGTTATGAAATTGAAAATTATCTTAGCGGTTTTAGGAATTTACTTCTTGTCTTCCTGCGGGGTGGTTGACAATAATAAAACAGAGCCTCCGGTTGAAACAGAAACACATAGTATTTCAAGAGATTTCTTAGTCTTGTACCTTCCGTTTAATAATGACGTAACCGATAGCAGCATATTGAAGAATCCAATTCTTGTGCACAATGTCCAATTAACGGAAGATAGATTCGGGAATAAAAATTCCGCTTGTTTGTTTAATGGGGTTGACAGCTATTTACAAATTAAAGACTCGGACTATCTTACACCTTGCGATAATAAAATATCAATTTCACTTTGGGCAAAAGTAAATAAGTTGGGGAACACCTTTCTTCTTTATAAGGGCAGTAACACAATTGACAGAGAATATGCTATTGGAATAAGCCCAGATTCATTATTTTCGTTCCAAATCCATAATTACGGATTTTCTTTAGACCGTTCAGGGTTGCACGCAGATCAAGTTATTCAAGAAGACAAATGGTATCACATAGCTGCAACATGGGATGGCAGACTCCAGAAAATTTATATTAATGGTAAACTTGTTAATATAATAGACCTCCCTAACTTTTCAATCAATAACTTAGACTCGGATTTATTCGTCGGTACTTATGGAGGAGACATAATAAAATATGACTTTAACGGTGTTTTAGACGACATCCTTATTTTTAATAGAGTGCTAACCGACGACGAAATTTTAACCTTATTTAAATATAAAATACATTTCAAATAAGCTGTTAAACTAAAGGCAACGAAGACGGTAGTTAAAAACATGGGAAATTAAATTTTTTGTAATGTTGTCCTTATTTAATTTAATTTAGCGTGAGAATTTTAAACCGACATCGACTAACGATTGCGTCTAAGTTTCACTTTTAATGAAGAGGCAATATTTTTCATTGTTTCAATTTCAATTGGTTCGTAAAAATTCAAAAAGTAAAGGAGTACAGGAAACGCTCCGATTAGAATAAGTTTTAAGAAGAGGTCTAACCAAAAATTAACATCGATAATAAAAAGCGAAATCAAAAAAAGCGCAATTCCGAGAATAATCATCTTAGCTATTTTAACCACTTCAAATTTAATTGGGAAAAGCCTTTGTGAAAAATAGTAGGTAAGCAAAGTCATTATGAAAAACGAAATCAATGTCGCAACAGCCGCGCCGAGGAAATCCCAATATTTAACAAAAAGAATATTTAGCGCGAGGTTAATCACCGCCGAAATACTCACAACCAAAACGTTGTAACTGTTCTTTTTGACGTACTGGAAGCCGAGCGAAATAATGTACTGCATTCCCTTGAAAATAAAGACAAACGAGATAATCGGGACAACGTAAAAAGCATCCCAGTAGCTTTTGCTACGGGCTAATAGGTGAACAATCCCACGCCCGAAAACCGAAATAAAAAGCGCGCTCAGCACAAGCACAAATACGTAATAGGTTAACGTCTTTGAGTAAAAACGTTTGTTGCCTTCTTCTTTTAATTTTTTGAAAGCAATCGGGACGTAACTCAAATGAAAAGATTGAACAATGAAAACATTAATGATGCCTGCAATTTTGAATCCCAGAGAATAAAGCCCTACGCTGGCATCTCCTTTAATGAATTTGATTACGTACCTGTCGCTCATTGTCAGCACCAATCCTGCCAGAGAACTAAAAACAAGAGGCACGCCGAAAGCAATCATTTCCCAAAGCAATTGGAAATTTATTTTCGGGAAAATGTGTTTGAGAGTAAAGGGCAAAGAGAAAAACAAGAATGCGGCTTGCCCGATTAACTGGCTTAAAATTATTCCTTTGACGCCCATGTGTAAATATACGAGAAAGTAAATGTCGAGCAGCAAAACAATTGTAAATCTTCCCGTTGAAAAAATGGAGTAAAGCCCCGAACGTTCTTTAAGTCTGAAAAGTGTAAGAGGCAGAAAGTTTACAATTCCAAAAGAAGAAGTAAGGGAGAGAATTGTAAAATATTCGCTGAATTTCAGATTGTCAAAAAATATTTCCGAGAAAGTCCCGCTGAAAGGAATAAAGGCAACCGAGACTAAAACACCCATTGTTAAAAGTCCGATTAAGGCAGTAAAAACAACAGTCTTTTCTTCTCGCTCGCTTTTTTCGACCGACGCAAAACGCAACATTGCATTGTATAAATTAAGTGAAAAAACAGTTGTTAAAATTTGTGATGAAATCTCCAGTATCGAAAGGATGCCGTATTCCTCAGTAGTTAGCAATGAGGTAAATAGAGGCAGTAAAATTAAACCAATCAGCTTGCTGGAAAAATTTCCGAAGCCGTAAATTAAACTGTGTTTGAGCGTTGACTTAAGAGATTTTAACATTTCAAACTTCTTTTGATTTTTTAATTAAGTTGCTTAAGCCTTTCAGCATCCACGCTTGCCCCCAACGAACGTAAGCAATTTTGGAAACAAACGGTTTGCCGGTAATTCTGCTTTTGAATATCCCGTGGTAAAAATATCCCGACTTATCTTGTAAATTTTCAATTGTCCAGTCTGCAACATTAAAAGCAATTTGCAGTGCTTCGGGAAACAACTCCGACAGTTCGGAAAGGCAATTAATGCTTTCGGCTGAGGAATGAATGTCGATTCTGTATTTTCTTTCCGGTGTGAATTTTGGAATCCTTTCGCTTTCGAAAAAATTACTAATGTAAAATTTGTAGCCCTTTGTAAGACTTTGTTTAACGTCTTCTCTGTCGGTTAATTTGTAGATGTCGTAAAGTTTGCGAAGAACAAAGGCGGTGTGGTAATTGTCCTTGAAGCCGGGTAGCTTTTCAGGCGGTCCGTCGTAATCGAACGAGCCATCTTCTTCTTGGTTTGCAATTGTGTAATTAACCGCTTTGTTTCCTGTCTCAACCCACTCCTTTCTCCCTGTTTCTTTGCCTATTCTAATTAAAAACTCAGCAACAAAAAGATTAAGATTGTGAACGTGATTAACAAATAAAGGTGTGTAAGAAAAGCAAATTTGTTCGTTGGAAATTTTGTCTTGCGGAAGGATTAACAAAAACTCACAAATTTCTTTACAAGTGTTTAAATATTTTTCTTCACCGGTTGTTTTAAAAAGGCTCCAGTAAGCATCGCCAACAGCGGTGGTAACAATGCCGTTCGGTGTGCCGGCAGGAATTAAAACTTTTGACTGCCAATCGAAAGGATAACCCCAGCCCTTGCCTTTGTAATTTTTGTTGTAATTCTCATCGAGCCAATCAATTGATTCAAGAGCTTTTGTTAAATAATTCTCATCATTGTAAACCAAATACAAGTCCGTAAATGCCCGGGCAAAGAGTCCCATTGCTTTTGCATTAACTTTAGGGTGTACGCCAAGCAATTTTCGGATTGCATTTGGAAACATTAGAAACAACTCGAATAAGCCTTCGCGAAGCGCCTCGAAAAAAATGTTTTTGTTTCCGAGAGCTGTAATTTTTCTGACAAACGGGAGAGATTTAATATCGTACGGATCGTAACCAGCTAATCCGTTGAGCTCGAGCCAATTAATTAGAAGGAACAAGCTTTTTTTAATATTTTTTATTTTGCCATTCAAGTTATTGTCGAATATTTAATTTTTATTTTTAAGAATTTTATTAACTTTAGTAAAAAGATCATTAAAATCTCTATTTTTAAAAAGTATTGTTCCCTCAGGCCTTGGGCAAACATCGCTGGCAATTGCAAGCGTTCCAAAATGAATTGCTTCTGCAAGTGAAATACCGAAACCATCCGTATTTGTCGGACGTAAAAACAGATCTACTTTCTTGAATAGAGGCCAAATCATTTTATTGCCTGTAAGAAAAAAGAAATTATCTTGAATATTTAATAGGTTAATTTTTTTTTTGATTTTTTTTAGGTAAGAAAAATTAAAATTTTTGTCTCCAATGACAAAAATAAAACCAATGCGACTAAATTGTTTTTTTAATTTTGCCGTTAGCTCTATACATAAATCTAACCCGTAAAGATCAGTTCCATTAAAAAAATTTAATCTGGATGCGCTTGCTAATAATATTGGTCTCCTATCTTCAATAAATTGAAAAAGGGACGAGGGATAAGTTGAAACAATTTGTTCTTCTTCTTTTTCGTCAGGAGGAAGAAACGGAGAGATAACGTAAACTTTACTTTCTATGTCAACGAAGGAAGAATATTGTTGCAAAATATGTTTGTTAACCACAAATATTTTGTTGGCTTTCGTCACAATTGTACGGAAGAGTTTTTTCCTTAAAACCGTTTTTGCCTTTAAATAGGAAATATTATGATTAGTAATATAAACCTCTATTCCGGTTAAATATTTTAATGTTATTGCAGCCAACAAATATTTTATATTTAAAGCATGAATGTGTAAAACAAAATTCTTTCGTGAGATAACTTTAAGAAAAATTTTTACGAAATCGTAATAGAAATGAAATCTGCCGCGTGAAATGTCCCATTTAATAATATCAAAGCCTTCGTTTTCAAGTTTGGCAGAGAGACGACTGAGGTAAACGGACACACCCCCGATAGGGGGAGGGAAAGTGCCTAATAATATTATTTTCTTAGATTTTGAATAGTGCTCAATCATCAACTAAAATTCCTTTAATAATGTAAGATTGGACTTCATTTTGCTAAATTCTTGTAAACTTTAATTAAATTCTCCGCCGCTTTGTCCCAGTTGTATTTTTC
>JALWGH010000016.1 GCA_027013735.1 Melioribacteraceae bacterium | reverse complement strand
CAATAAGTTAAGTTAAAAAATAAAAAACTGACTTCGCAAGACGCCCGTCTTCGCCCTCGCTATGTTCGGGCTGCGCCGTGACAAGCAAGAAGCGAGACGCAACTGTTCAGTGAACAGTGAACAGATAACAGAGAAAAGTGATTGTTGCTAAATAAATGTGTTAATTCCATCCATTCATCCAATCATCCAGTCATCCAACTTGTCGCGCCGAATCTTGCAGAATGCGGGAGAAGGCGGATCATCCAAAAGCACTCGCGCACTCGCTAAAACAATGATCTTGCATAATTGGATGAATGGATTATTGGATAGGGTGCTTCTTTAATGGAAAATTGACTAAATCGAAAATCTTGGAGCGTGATAAATGTTCACAGGGAAGTCGTTAACTCTGCGTTAATTCTCTGCGGTCTCTGCGTGGAACTAATTCCAAAAGGACAAAAAAAATCCCCGGCTCTCCTACGATTACCGGGGATAAAAATTAAAATGCTAAAGAAACACTACTCGTATTTCTTAATGTAATCCGCCATAAAATTACCGATTTTTTCGTAGGCTTTTTTCAGCGTCTCCTCGTCCGGTAAAAATACGAGACGGAAGTGTTGCGTGCCCGGCACTTGTCCGAAGCCTGTTCCCGGTACAACAACAACGCCTGTTTCTTTAATTAATTCCGCCACAAAATGATTGTCGGAATTTTTAATGTGCAAACGCGGAAATGCGTAAAACGCTCCTTTTGACGAAACGCACGAAATTCCCGGCACATTGTTCAGCATCTCTACAGTCATATTTCTTCTGCGTGTTAATTTTTCGACTGCAACTTTCAAGTGGCTCTGGTCTCCGTCCAACGCCGCAGGAATTGCGTACATCTCCGGGTGATTTGCCGAAAGGCGGGAACGTAATATTTTGTTAATTGCCTCAATGTATTCCGAAAGGAGCTTTTCGTTACCGCTAATTACACCCCAGCCAATCCTCCAGCCGGGAGCGAGGTAATTCTTGGACAACCCACCGAAAGTAATTACAGGCGCTTCGGGATTTAACGAAGCAAGGGAGACATGTTCCTCGCCGTCCATCAAAAGTTTGTCATAAATTTCGTCAGCAAAAATCACAAGATTGTGTTCCACCGCTAAGTCCACAAGTTTTTGCAGTATTTCTTTTGTTGCATTGGAACCGGTCGGGTTGTTCGGATTAATAATAATAATTGCGCGGGTTTTGTCATTAATTTTGCTTTTGATGTCATCAATATCCGGCTGCCAGCCGTTACTTTCATCCAAATAGTAAGGGTTTGGTTCCATTTGTAATTTACTTTGCAATGCCGTGTAAAGCGGGTAGCCCGGCGTAGGAGTAAGAATATTTTCGCCTGCATTTACAAGCGCCGAAAGGCAAATGTCAATCGCTTCGCTTGCACCGGTCGTTACAAAAATATCGCGAATGTTTTTAATGCCTTTTCTTACGGCTTCTCTCTCAATTGCTTCCCGGGCTTCTTTTGTTCCCGAGGAAGGAGCATACCCACAATGGTTGTCCAACATTGCTTTGTAAGTTGCTTCAATCATATGACGGGGCGTTTGAAAATCGTAGATGTTGGGATCGCCTATGTTTAAGTAGAGCATTTCTTTACCGCTCTTTGCAACTTCATCTGCTATTAAAAGAATATCTCTGATAGCATACTTAATATTAGCAGTCCTGTCAGCAGCTTTAATAACTTTTTCCATTTTACCTTCTCACTTTTTTTGTTTCACTTTGATTTTGAAAATTAAATTAAATAAAAATTAGTTTCAAAATTTGTTCATTAAAACCAGAAATTTAACTTCTAAAACTAACATTAATTCTTTTCAAAACATTTAAAAAGATTATCTTTAAGAAAATGATTATTTAATTTTCACAAAGGAAATTCACCATGCTTGGGAAAATAATTTTTCTTTTATTTTTTTCGCTTCCGCTTTTTGCCCAGCAAAAGGTTTACTTGGCAAATGTTGAGGGTACAATAGACTTGGGACTTGCCCCTTACATTAAGCGCGTAATTAACGAAGCGGAAAATAACAACGCCCGGGCAATAGTTTTAAAAATAAACACATTCGGCGGCAGGGTTGATGCTGCCACGCAAATTAAAGACGCTATTCTCAATTCAAAAATCTTAACCGTTGCATTCATCGACAAACGAGCAATTTCCGCAGGTGCCTTAATTGCTCTTTCCTGCAATAAAATAATAATGACGCCGGGTTCTTCAATCGGGGCTTCAACTGTCGTAAATCAACAAGGGAAAAAACAATCGGAAAAGTACCAATCCTTTATGCGTTCGGAAATGCGCTCGACTGCGGAGAAAAACCACAGACCGAAAAAAATTGCCGAAGGAATGGTTGACGAAAGGATTGTTGTTCCGGGACTTGTGGACAGCACACAGCTAATTACACTTACTGCCGAAGAAGCGGAAAGCCACGGAATAGCGGACACAATCGTCGCCGACCTCGACGAAGCGTTGCAATACTTGAACATTAACAATCCCGAAGTTGTAAAAGTTAACAGTAATTGGTCTGAAGACGTCGTACGCTTTTTGAACAACCCGATTATTTCATCTTTACTAATTATGATCGGACTGGTCGGAATGTTCATCGAAATTAAAACTCCCGGTTGGGGAGTGGCTGGAACGGCTGCTATTATTGCTCTTGCCCTGTTCTTCGGCGCAAGCTACATCGTAGAGCTTGCCTCGGCAACGGAAATTTTAATTTTTCTAATCGGCGTGGTTCTTTTGCTGCTGGAAATATTCGTTATTCCCGGATTCGGAATTGCCGGAGTGTTAGGAATTATTATGATTATCGGCGGGTTATTCCTGAGTTTGCTTTCCGACTTACCCATTTTTGATTTTGCTTCGCTTACCGGCGCACTTACCCAACTTGCCGTTTCCCTTCTTGCTTCACTATTGATAATGTATTTGCTGGCAAAATACTTGCCCAAAACTGTCGTTTGGAACAGACTAATTTTACAATCCAACATAGCTTCAAAATCCGGGTACTCGGCCAAAAAAGATATTCGTAAATTAGTCGGCAAAACCGGAGAAGCCCTTACCGACTTACGCCCTTCCGGAATCGCAACAATCGAAGGCAAACGAATCGACGTAATTACCGAAGGCGAGTACATCGACAAGGGCGCACGAATAAAAATAATTAGCGCAGAAGGAGCAAAAGTTATTGTAAAGCAAATAGATTAAGTTAAAAACTTTTTCCTTTATTACGCGCTGATTTTATTGGGCTTAATCAAATAAGTAGCTGCAACGGCAGTAATTCCAGCTACTACAAAAGTCATTATCCTTGCCGTAATAACCTTTTCCATTCCGCTGCTAATCCAAATGATTGTAAACAGCATTCCAATTATTATTGTTGCCAGAACCGCTTTGCCGTGATACGGCTTCCAGAAAAGGGAAAGTAAAATTACAATCGAAAACGTTCCGCCGATTCCCGCCCACACGTAACCGACAATTGTGTAAATTAAATTCGACGGCGAAAAATAAGCGGCAAGCAAGGCAATTAAAGCAAGAACAGCAGTAACGATTCTTGACCGGGTTAAAGCGTTTTTCTTATCGTCTTTTTTTAACAGGTTTTCCGCCAGCTCGGTAGAAGACAAAATCAAAAGCGAATCGGCAGTTGAAATCATCGCCGCAATCGCTCCGGTAATTAACATCGCTGCAATTGCAGGAGGGAAAAGCTCAAGCATCACTTTCGGCATTACGTATTCGGGGTCGCTCAAACCTTTGGGACCAAACAGCCCGATGCCAATCCAACCAATGGACAGAGCACCTACGTAAGCAATTAAAGTCCAAATTATTCCCGTGTTCCTTGCAACTTTCGCATTCTTCATATCTTTGATTGCCATGAACCTCATGCTTAATTGGGGCTGACCTCCCAAGTAGCCGAAGAACCAAGACAAACCGCCTATTACCGTAACGCCAAAAGCAAAACCGCTTGCGGCGCCGCTTAAGGAGCTGTAACTTTCCCCGGCTAAGTTCAATGCCTGTGGAATGGAATGCGCAAAGACGTCCGGGCGCGTGCTTAAGACAATTACCCCGACAACGGGACCAACAATTAAAGCCGTAATCATTACTATTGCTTGAACAACATCCGTGTAAACCACGCTGCGGAATCCGCCGTAAATTGTGTAAGGAATTATTATTGCCGCGGTAATCAGCATCCCCACCTGAGGATTGAGATGAAACATCGTAAAAAGCGTTTTACCACCGCCCAAGAATTGTGCGCCCACGTAGAAGAAAAAGAAAAAGACAATCGTCAAACTTGCAACAAGACGGATTGATTTTTCACTCTCACCATGTTTTTTTGCAATGTATTCCGAGAAGGTTTTAACATCGTAGGTTTCGGCTTCCTTTTGCAAGCGCCAAGCAATTGCCCACCAAGCAGTAATTATTCCAACCACGCAACCGATTGCCGTCCAAACGCCGATTAACCCCGAAGAATAAGCAAAGCCCGGCAATCCGAGCAAAGCCCAAGAAGATTCGCCCGTTGCCCTTTCGGACAAAGCCGCAGCCCAACCGGGCAAGTTCCTGCCGGCAATTGCGTAATCGGAATCGGTCTTTACTTTCCGCCCTTGGTACAATCCCCACGAAATAAGCAAAACAAGGTAGGTTACCATTACAATTAAAAGTTGCGTTTCGTTTGCCATTTTTCTCCCCTGCTAATAACCGAAAATTAAAATTAGTTGAAATTAAACAATAACGGAAAACTTTTCAACTTTGGTAAACACAATAATGATGGGCTACGCTGCAACAGGTGTTTTTCGCCAGACGCAAGACGCCCTTTTCAGTGAACAGATAACAGTGAACAGAGACTTAAAACTTACTTAGTTGAAAATAAAAATTGCGAGGTGAATTTTTTTGCCCTTTGTTAAAAGAAGCGGGCACATTATTTTTCAAAAGCAAAATTTTATTAATAATTAAAAAATCACATTGAAAAAATTTACTCACTTTACCCTTTTGGTTTCAGTCTTAATTTTGTTTTCTTGCGAGACAAACCCTCCTACACTGCCTTCAGATAACGTTGTCAAATACGGAAAAGTAATCGTAACTTCCGACATTAAGGGCGCGCAAATATTTGTGGATTCCAAGCCTACCGGCTTTGTTACGCCGGACACGCTTACCCTTCCCGAAGGCATTCACACAATTAAATTACAAATTGAAGGATTTGCTACCCAAACCAGGAACGTAAAGCTCATTGCAAATACAATCATTTCAATTTCATTCAACTTTGCGGGAACTTCAAATCAAAAAACGGTTTTACTCGAAGACTTTTCGAACGTGAGTTGTCCGCCGTGCGTGGAATCCAATAGAATATTGGAAAACCTTGCAAAAAAATTCGGCAGTTCAAAATTGCTTAAAATAAAAGTTCCGACTAATTTTCCCTCGCCCAACGACCCGTTCTACCTTGCCGCAAAAGCGGATGCGGATTCAAGAATTTCGTTCTACACAATTTTTTCCGCACCGCAAATAGTTGTTGACGGCACACAAAAACCACTTGCAACGGATTCGACTGACATCGAAGAGGCAATTTCCACAGCTTTAAATGAAACGGTCAAATTTCGACTTTCCGTTTCGGACACTATTGTGCAAGGCAAAATAAAAACAGACGTAACCGCCGAATGTATTAATGCCGATACGCTCGAAGGTGCAGACATCCGACTTTTTGCAGTGGTGATTGAAAAGGAAATCGATTTTACTACTCCGCCCGGCAGCAACGGCGAAACAAAATTTTACGACGTGATGAGAAAAATCTTGCCGGACAAAAACGGGCAAGCGCTGACGGAACTTTCTGCCGGAAAGAAATTCAGCTTCTCGTTTTCAACGCAAATTGCTTCGGGCTGGAATTTTTCCCAGCTTGCCGTCGTCGTATTCGTACAAAACATTTCAAACAAAAAAATATTTCAAAGCGCTATTTCCAATTAAACTTAAGGAGTTAAAATGAAAAGGGGCTTAATTTTTCTCTTGATTATCTTCAATATTTCCGTCTTTTCACAAGTGCGTAAAATTGCTTTGTTAGAAGAAGCCACGAACGCATCCTGCGGACCTTGCGCAGCAAATAATCCCACACTACAAAAGTTTGTTACAACAAATTTCGGCGGAGTTATTTCAGTACGTTACCATGCGTGGTGGCCCGGCACCGACCCGATGTATTCCTCCAACACAACCGACAATCAAAACAGAATTCATTACTACAACATTTCCGGAGTGCCAAATTACATGATCGACGGAGAAAATTTGGGCGTCCCATCCGACCCGGCGGAAATGGAAAACAAGATGAACGAATCCGTTTCCAAAACCTCGCCGGTAGAGTTAATCGTAAATAAAGAAATCGCCTCGGACACTATTCACACCTCAATAAAAATTAAAGCCGTAGGCGATTTAACAGAAAACAACTTGAGATTACGCGTGGCGGTAATCGAAAGACTTGTTCATTACGGACACCCTCCGGGAACAAACGGCGAAAAAGACTTTGGCGACGTAATGAGAAAAATGCTTCCGGACGGAAACGGAACAGCGCTCTCGCCAATGGCGGCGGGAGACTCGGCAACGTTCAATTTCTCCGTCCCCGTTAATTCAGAATGGAATAAAGACGACCTCGCCGTTGTTGCGTGGATTCAAAACGATGACAACAAAAAAGTGATCCAGGCAAACATCGACTTTCCAACGTTCGTTCTAAAAAGTAACGTTGAACCTGCAAAAGTTTTACAGTTAAATTCAAACTACAAATTCGCTTATTCGATTAAAAACGAGAACAAAGATACTTTACACGTCAATATTACCACCGAAAAAAAATACGCCCCCGACGACTGGGAGGTTAAAATTCTTTACGGAGGCGGTGAATTCGACGGATTAACATTGAATATTCCACCTGCGGATTCCGCAGCCTTTCAAGTCTCACTAAACACAACTTCCACGGCAGGTTTTATTAATTTGTCGGTTAAAGCTTCCAATCTCGACGACCCGCACGGTTACGGATTCGGCACGGAATTTTTCGGAGCGGTAATTAACGGCAGTATTTTGTTAATTGACGACGACGGCGGAAGCAGTTGGGAAGAAACGTACATCGATGCTCTGAAACCTCTTCCGGTTGATTTCACAATGGTGCCCGAAAAATACATCGGCACGATTATCGGAGCAAACGCCCCTGAAAATTTCCACACAATAATTTGGAACGTGGGCTGGGGTTTCCCTGCACTGGCAAGAGAAAACATTGACTTCCTTGTAAACTTCCTGAACCAAAGCGGCAAGCACAATCTTTTGATTGCGGGACAGGATATCGGCTGGGACATTTTCGACCAATACGGAATGAGTAATTTTAAACAAGCTCAAAATTTTTACCACGATTACCTTGGCGCCGATTACGTTGCCGACGACGCCGGTTCAACTTCCATTCAGGGAATAAGTGGAAATCCAATCTCAAACGGAATTTCTTTTTCGCTCGCCAGAAAATATTCCCTGTATCCCGAGTCAATTAAGGCACACGACACAACGGCAACAGAAATATTTAAATACTCGAACGGAAAATTTGCAGGGGTTTCCAATCACGTGGTTAAATCGGGCAGTGAATTTAAAACCGTTTACCTCGGTTTCGGAATGGAATTGATTAACAACGAAGATACTAAAAACTTTTTAATGCAAAGAATCCTTGGCTGGTTCGGCGAAGTTACCGGCATCGAAGAAAAACTGCAGAACGCCTTGCCGCTCGAATTCAAACTTTCCCAAAATTACCCGAACCCCTTTGGAACAGGCACATCGTCAGGCAGTTCCTCAACTACAATTAAATATTCGTTACCGGGTGTAGGAACAACCCATGGGTTGTCCCTACAATTAGTTGTTTACGACGTTCTCGGTCGTGAAGTCGCAACGCTTGTAAACAAAGCGCAACCAGCCGGTAATTACTCGGTTAAATTTAATGCTGCAAATCTTCCGAGCGGAGTTTATTTCTACGAATTGAAAATTTCCGGCGCGGAAGGCAATTTCAAAAAAGTTAAGAAATTAATGATAATTAAATAATTACCCGGGGAGAAATAAAATGAATTTTAACAAGATTTTCGTCTTTTTCATTCTTGCATTTTCAATGACGCTGGCGCAATATCCCCGAATCGTGCTAATGGAAGAAGCCACTAACGCCAGTTGTCCCGATTGCGCGGTCTATAGTCCGCAGATTCAGGATTTTGCAGCACGGCATTTCGGCACAACCGTAATGGTTCAATACCACGCATGGTGGCCCGGCACGGACCCGATGTACAGTGCAAACGTGGCGGAAAACAATGCCAGAATAAATTACTACCAATATTACTTCGTCCCGATTTACGGTCTGGACGGCGTAACTTACGGCGAACCGAACAACATGGACGACATTCTCTTCAAACTTAACAAACACGCAAGTCAATCCTCGCCCGTCTGGATTGACGTAAAACATTCCGTTGAAGATACGAACTTTGTCGTGAACGTTTCCGTTACAAATGCTGAAAACATCAGCGGGGATTCCCTGAAGTTGCGCGTTGCCGTAATTGAACGGGAAATAAATTTCGCTTCCTCCCCGGGTTCAAACGGAGAAACTTACTACACAAACGTGTTCAGAAAATTCCTGCCCGATGCCGCGGGAACGGACATTGCTTTTTCCGGGCAAGGCACACAGTCATTTAGCTTCTCAATAAAAATTGACGGGAAGTGGAATGCCAAAGAGCTTGCGGCGGTTGCGTGGATTCAAAACGACGCGAACAAAAAAGTTTTGCAGTCAAACATCAGTGTTCCGACATTCAGAATCAACTCCTCCGAAAGCAGCGCCGACCTGCTCAAACCAAACTCGGAAGTTGTAAAACATTACGCTATTTTTAATTCCACTGAAGACACATTAAAACTCGCCATTAAAACGGATGTAAAGGAAAACACAGCAGACTGGGATTATTCGGTTATTTACCAAGGCGCCGAATATGATTCATTTAAAGTAAGCCTGCCTGCGGGAGACACTTTGAAGTACGGTTTGAAAATCAAAGTTAACAATTCCGAGGGTTCAATTAAAATAGGAATTGTAGCAATCAACGAAAACGACCCGCACAAATGGGGAAACTCTTCCGATTATTACGGACTTGCGGTTGAGAGAAAAATTCTTTTTGTCGATGCCGACGGCGGAGGACTTTACGAAACTTACTGGGATAATGTATTAAAACAATTTTCCGATTTCGGCGTTAAATATTTTCGATTAGAGCACAAATACATTGCTCCGATGATGGCAGGCAAAATGCATTTCGATTTTCCCGTTGTGTTGTGGAATGCTTCCAACGCCTCGCCGGCTTTTGATTCCGCAGACGTTAAATTCCTTGAAAACTATCTCGACGACGGCGGTCAACTTCTTTTGTGCGGGCAAAATATCGGGCGCGACATTTTCGAAAGCAACGGCGGCAGTAACTTTCAACTTGCAAAAGATTTCTACAACAATTATCTCGATGCCGAATATTTAAACGATAATCTCGGCTATTACTTAATTGGCGGCGTGCCGGAAACAATCTTTGATAATTTAAACTTTGCAATGAACACCATTTACGAACACAGCGTTGACGTAATTAAAAGCTACACTGATTCGCACGACGAGATTTTCCTTTTCCGCGAGGACTCGACAAAATTTGCAGGCATCTACCACAAAACAAATACATACAAAGCTATTTACTTGGCTTTCAGCCTCGAGCAATTAATTCCGCGTTCCAAACAGAAAGAATTACTGGGAACTGCTTTAACTCAATTCGGTTACATCATTGAAGACGTGAAAGATAAAAACGACAAACCTTTGACTTTCGATTTGTTACAAAATTACCCTAATCCGTTTTCAGCCGGTAGCAGCGACCCGGTTACAACAATTAAATATTCGTTACCGAATGTAGGGACAACTCATGAGTTGTCCCTACAATTAACAGTTTACGACGTTCTCGGTCGTAAGGTTGCAACGCTTGTAAACAAACCGCAATCTGCCGGGACTTACTCGGTAAAATTCAACGCTGCAAATCTCCCGAGCGGAGTTTATTTTTACACATTACGTTACGGAAATAAATTTAAATCCAGAAAAATGATTTTATTAAAATAAGAGGTCATTAATGAAAAGATTTTTTTCCTTGTTGTTGGCTTTCGTTTGGGCAACATTACTAAACGCCCAAAGCTTTACGGTTGAGCACGGCGATTTAGCCAAGACCGACTCAATCGGTTCGGAAATAATTTTTGAATTTCAGGTTAAAAATGTTTCGAACTCGGATTTGACTTTGGACTTGCTGAGAACAAAAAACGACCTGCCGGAGAATTGGAGTTCCTCGCTTTGTTTCTCGCTCTGTTTTGCTCCGTTTATGGACAGCGTTTCCACAACAAGCGACTTCGGCAGCTCTCCGCTTGCGCCAAACGAAGTGAGAACATTTTCCGCACACGTCTTTCCCTTTGTTAACGAAGGCACGGCGCACCTTACGATTGTTGTGAAGAACCACAACAATCCTTCCGACAAACAGGAATTTGAAATTACCGCAACTGCGCAAACCACCAACGTGGAAAACTCTCCGGTTGCACAAGGGTTTTACCTTTCGCAGGCATACCCGAATCCCTTTGGCGAAAAAAGCCCGGCGGCTACGAACAACACGCAATTTAAATTTACTTTACCTGCTGCCGGCTTTACCCAATTAAAAATTTACGACGTCCTCGGGAGGGAAATTGCAACCTTAGTTAACGGCTCAAAACGGCAAGGGACTCACACGGTAGAATTCAATGCGGGAAATATCCCTGCGGGAATTTATTTTGCGCGGTTTTCGGCAAACGGAATTGTTCAAACGAGAAAATTTGTTCTGGAGAAATAAGAATGAAACGCTTAAAAATAATTCTGTTGTCCTCTTTATTCTTAATAGCGGCAGGACAACTCATTGCACAAAATTTGCCGGATGCAATAGATTTTACGCTGGAAAACCTGAACGGAGAAGAAGTTACTCTTTCGGACTATTTCGGGCAGGGACCAATTTTAATTTCCTTTTGGGCTACGTGGTGCAAGCCGTGTAAACAGGAATTGCCTAAATTAAACGAGCTTTACAAAAAATATTCCGACAAAGGTTTTCAGGTTTTTGCCCTTTCCGTTGACGCCGAAAAAAGCGTTGCAAAAGTAAAACCTTACGTCGAAGCCCACGGCTTTGAGTTCCCCGTTCTGCTGGACACCGACGGCGAAACGGCGCGGGATTATTACGCGCAGGTTGTACCTTACTCGGTTTTAATTAACAAGGACGGCAAAATTGTTTGGTCGCACATGGGTTACAAACGCGGAGACGAAATTGAGCTTGAGAAATTAATTAAGAAATTACTTAAAAAGAAAAAATGAAAAAGAAATTGTTAGTAATTTATCTTAGCCTTGCCACTATTGGGTTTGCTCAGTCGTTCGGCGGGAAACGACTGCTGCCAAGGGGTTTGCGGCTTTCCAACCAATTGGAGTACACTCACGACGTAAAACGCAAACTGGAAATAATGGAGAACTGGCTTAATCTGGATTACCACAGCGGAATCTTTTCCGCAGGTTTCCGGTTCGACGCTTTCCAGCCTAACGACCCGGACCCTTCGATTAGCAGGGGCAAAGAAAAATTTGCAGGCATCGATTACAAGTACATTGAGGCAAAATTAGGACGTGGCAAAAAGTCGCTTAAATTAACCGCCGGAAATTTTTACACCCTCTTCGGGCGCGGAATGATTTTGAAAAGCTACGAAGACCGCTCCATCAGAGTTGACAATAATTTACTCGGTGTTAAGGTTGAAGGACGTTACAACAATTTGAAATTCACTGCTCTGAGCGGCTCGGCGGAAAATTCGAAAGCGGAGAGGAAAGACATTCTCCACACCGCCGATGTCGAATACAGGTTCGGTAACCCTTTGACAATAGGGGGAACTTATGCATTAAATCTCCCTGCAAACTCCAACTCTGCAAACACCTCAATTATGTCCTTACGCGCCAGCTCGCATTTCAGCCTGTTCGACGTTTACACCGAATACGGATTAAAACAAAACAAAGACGTCGCCAACAAATATTTTAACGATTCTGAATCTTTTACAGGTAAGGCGTTTTACGGAAACGTAAATTTTTACCTCAACGGTTTTTCCCTTTCCGGCGAGTACAAATATTACGACAATTTCGCTTTCACTTCTTCCGACGGGACGGTTTTTTACAACACGCCTCCTTCTCTCAGAAAAGATTACACCTTTACTCTTCTCAATCGCCATCCTTCAACGCTCGATGCAAACAACGAGCAGGGCTTTCAATTGGAGGCGAACTACTCTCTCGACGAATTTACTTCGTTTCAAATTTCTTACGGACTAACGAAAACCCTGCCGAGCTCTTCGCTTTACAAAAGAATGGTCCGCTCAAAAGTCCAACCGCAAACCCAATTGAACGAGCTTTACTTACAAGCAGAGCACGAATGGGAAAATAAATTTTACTTACTGCTTGCGTACGGAATAAATCAAGAAGCAACAAGCTCCACAAAAAATTTTACTCCCGTAATGGAAGGACGGTATTTCATTGACGAAACAAATACACTCCGACTCTCTATTGAACATCAGCAAACGCACAACACCTACACCGACGAAAAATATTTTAGCGACGTAGCGCTCTTGGAGTGGCAGCACGCCCCGAAACTTTCTCTTTCCGTATTGGCAGAGATGAGAACATCCGAACCTACTCCGAATCACAAAGTTAAAAAAATTTGGAGCTTTTTTCAGATTGCTTACAAATTGGGAGAGACAACTGATGTTAGTCTGCTTGTTGGCTCGCGCCACGCGGGACACATTTGCATCGGCGGAGTTTGCCGTTACGAGCCGGAATTCAACGGTGTGGAATTAAAAATGCTCACGCGGTTGTACTAACCCTTTGCATTGATTTTAATAAAGCAAAAAGCGCTTGCGTGTTTTTTTGAAATTTTGTAAATCCTTTGTCCACGTAGCAAAAATTTCTTCGGGCGTTGCGCCGTTTTCAATTGCTTTTCTTAAATAAGAACTTCCGTAAAGTTTGTCCAGCCACGTTTTGAGTTTAAATTTATTCGGGTAGAGTTTGTGTAATTCGTAAATCACGTAAATTCCGAAACGCAAAGACCGGAAAGCCCTTCTGTCGTTTACGTTAATTAGAATACCGTTGCATTTTTCCCCTTCGTATTTAGGGTTCATTGCCCTGTGGGGAATGTCCTTTGGCACAAAAGAAACAGGAGAAAGCGATACGCCTTTTAACGAATCTTTTTGTAACGCATTAATTAAATCAACTGAGTTAATAAAAGGAGCGCCGATGTTCAGAAACGGTTTCTCTGTCCCCCTGCCTTCGGAAACATTTGTCCCTTCAATCAGGCACATTCCCGGGTAAACAATTGCCGTCTGCAGATCGGTCATATTTGGCGAGGGCGAAACCCACCTAAGCCCCGTTTCGTCGTAATATTCTTGACGTTTCCAGTTCTTTAATTTTACAACTTTCAAATCTGCGTGTAAGCCGTTTGGCAGCATTTTTTCGTTAAACAATTTTGCCAGCTCTCCCATTGTTAATCCGTGAACAATTGGAATAGGAGCAATTCCGACAAAAGAACGGAATTGTTTTTCAACGAGAGGTCCGTCAACGGTAACGCCGTTAATAGGGTTGGGTCTGTCCAGCACAATAATGGGAACACCATTTTCCGCAGCCCCTTCAAGGGCATAATAAAGCGTGGAAATGTAAGTGTAATACCTTGCGCCAATATCCTGAATGTCAAAAAGCAGAAGGTTAATTCCCTCCAGCATCTGTTTTGTAGGTTTTCTTATTTTACCGTAAAGTGAGAAAACAGGAATTCCCGTTGCCGAATCCACAGCATTGCCCAAACCCTTGCCTGCAGGGGCTTTGCCGCGTATGCCGTGCTCTGGACCAAACAGGGCTTTGATTTTAACGCCCTTGATGTGGAACAAAGTGTCAACGATGTGAACCCCGTTGGAAATCACAGCCGTGTGGTTTGTAATTATTCCCAACGTTTTGCCTTTAACAAGACTAAGGCTGTCTTCGATTAAAACATCAGCACCGGTTTTAACTTTGAGGCTTTGTGAATTTTCCGTTCCATTTAAGTTAGAAAGAAAGTAAATCGAAAACGTTCCGAAAAACAAATAAAGTAAAAATGTTTTCATTTTAAATTTGTTTTTGTTTTAAAAATAAACCACGAGGCAATCGTCATCCCATCCCAAATTTCGTTCGACGCAATCAATGCGTCAATCTGTGCGGCGGTAAGTTCCAAAATTTCGAACTCCTCCGTGTCGTCCGGCTTAAGCGGCGAAGGGTAAAGCTCCTTGGCAACAAAAACGTGGCACAACTCGTCGGTCACGCCGTTGTAAGGATTGAAGTAACCTATTTCAAAAATTTCTTTAGCCGAATAGCCCGTTTCTTCCCGCAACTCTTTAACGGCATTTTCTTTTTGTGTAAGCTCTTTCTTTGTGCCACCTGCGGGAAACTCAATACTGTAGCGGTTATTCAAATACCGGAACTGCTTTAGCAAAATAAATTTGTCGTCGGAAATCAGGGGAACGACCATTGTGGAGCCGGGAGTGTGAACATAGTGGTATTCCTTTGCTTCTCCCTCGCCAACGCGAAAAACGTCTAATTTGTATTCCCAATAGTCGTTCCCGAATAATTTTCTCTCCGATATTTTATGCCACTCGGAAAAATCCATTAGAGTCCGTAATTTTCAAGCAGTTCTTTTCTCGAAAAGAAGTGGGCAATTTCCTTTGCTGCGTTTTCGTCCGAATCCGAACCGTGAACAATGTTCTGTTCAACGCTGTCGGCGTACTGTTTTCTAATTGTTCCTTCGGCAGCCTCGGCAGGATTGGTTGCACCGATTAGTTTACGGAAATCTTCAACCGCGTTTTCTTTTTCAAGAACAATCGGCACGCAGGGACCCGAAGTCATGAATGCAATCAGATCGTTGAAAAACGGTCTTTCCTTGTGCACTTCGTAAAAGCCGCCGGCTGTGTCCTTGTTCAGCTTTGTCATTTTCATTGCAACGATTTTAAATCCGGCAGCCGTAATTTTGGAAATCACTTCGCCAATCAAGTTTTTTCTCACGCAATCCGGTTTTAAAATTGCAAGTGTTCTGTTATTCATTTAACCTCCGTTATTTGCTTTGTTTGTTCAATAAAATAAAAGGAAAGAGCCTCTAAGACTCTTTCCCCTGATTAAACCGTTTTATTTAAAGTTTACTTTTGGTTTTTCTTTTTGTACTCTTCAAGAGCTTTCTTCATTGTGATGCCGATTTCAGCAGGACTTTCAACAACGTGAATTCCGGCTTTCTTCATTGCTTTCATCTTTTCGGCAGCAGTGCCTTTTCCGCCGGAGATGATTGCGCCTGCGTGACCCATGCGGCGTCCGGGAGGAGCTGTTCTTCCCGCAATGAAACCGACAACAGGTTTCTTAACATGTTTTTTAATGTAAGCGGCGGCTTCTTCTTCGGCGCTTCCGCCAATCTCGCCAATCATTACGATTCCTTCCGTACCCGGGTCTTCGTTGAAAAGTTTAATAATGTCAATAAATTGTGAACCGATTACAGGGTCTCCGCCAATGCCGATGCAGGTGGACTGACCGATTTTCAAATCGGTTAATTGCTTAACCGCTTCGTAAGTCAACGTTCCGCTGCGGGAAACAACGCCGACTTTTCCCTTGCGGTGAATGAAGCCGGGCATGATCCCGATTTTTGCTTTCCCCGGTGAAATAATTCCCGGACAGTTCGGTCCAATCAAACGAACGTCTTTTTGTTTGATTACGTTGTAAACTTTAACCATGTCCTTTGCAGGAATGCCTTCCGTGATGCAAACAATTAATTTTACTCCCGAGTTTGCAGCTTCGAGAATTGCATCCGCAGCAAACGGTGGCGGAACAAAAATTGCCGAAGCGTCTGCTTTCTGCTCCTTAACCGCCTCTTCGACTGTGTTGTAAATTGGTATTCCGTGAAAATCCGTACCGCCTTTACCCGGCGTAACGCCAGCAACTACTTTGGTTCCGTATTCTAACATCTGCAACGTGTGGAAAGAACCTTCGCTGCCCGTAATTCCCTGAACTACTACTCTTGTCCTCTTGTCTAATAAAATACTCATTTTTTTACCTTCTGCTAATATTAAGAATTTTATCATAGTAACTTAAAAAAAATCTTTGTGATTAACACTAATATTTTACCTGAGTAAATAAAAAATTAGTTAAGGCAACTTGTAACTGTGAACATGGTTGCACAAAAAATCCTAATTTTTAATCTCTGTTTTATTTGATTTAAAAAATTCATTTCTTTATTTTTACAAGTCTAAATTAGATTTACTTGGAGGAATTAATGTTTGCAGTCGTGAATATAGCAGGACAGCAATTTAAGGTTACGGAAAAGACAAAATATTACGTGCCGAGATTAAAAGCCGAGCCGGAAAGCGAAGTAACTTTTGACGAAGTTTTACTTTTCTCCGACGGCAAGAAGACAACACTTGGAACACCTACAATCAGCGGGATGTCCGTTAAAGCAAAAGTTCTCGAACACGTAAAAGACGACAAGGTAATTGTGTTCAAGAAAAAGAGAAGAAAAAGTTACAAAGTAAAAAACGGACACAGGCAACTTTTGACCCAAATCGAAGTTACCGAAATCGGTAAGGCAAAAGCTCAAAAACCTAAAGCCAAAGCTGAAAAAGTTGAAGAAGAAAAAGCAGAGGAGAATAAATAATGGCTCATAAGAAAGGTCAAGGCTCGTCAAGAAACGGTCGCGATAGCAATCCGCAATATCTCGGTGTTAAAAGATTTGGCGGACAAAAAGTCTCTGCCGGCTCTATTTTAGTGCGCCAGCGCGGAACAAAATTCCATCCGGGCGCAAACGTAGGCAAGGGTGGCGACGACACGCTATTTGCAAAAATTGACGGTTACGTGAAATTTGAGACCAAAAGAAACAACCGAAAATACGTTAGCGTTTTAGAGTCTCTTTAGTTTTTTCATAGAATACCCCAAAAAAAATTAGCCGCTCCGAGAGCGGCTTTTTTTGTGCTTTTTAATTATCTTGATTCTCTGATTTTTGAATTTTACCCGGAACAAACACTTTTGATTCGTAATTGACTACTAAAGTTAATACCTCTGACCTGAAAAGAATTTACGACGAAGCAATCCGTTTGGCACGCTCCCATTACGAGAACTTTCCCGTAATTTCCTTTTTAATCTCAAAACAATTAGTGCCCCATATTGCCGTTGTTTACACCTTTGCAAGGAGAGCTGACGACATTGCCGACGAAGGAAACATTCCCGACACTGAACGGCTTAAGTTACTTAAAGAACAAGAAGAGCTTTTGCTGAATGCTCTTAACGGGAAGCCTGCAGACAACTTTTGGAAAGCTTTGGCAAATACAATTACCGAGTTAAACCTGACTCCCGAAAATTTCCTGAAACTCCTAAAAGCCTTTTCGCAGGACACACTCAAAAAACAGTACGAAGATTTTCAAGAACTACTTGCTTACTGTGAAAACTCGGCTAATCCCGTCGGGCGGATTGTTTTGGAAATCTTCAACATTCGCAACGAAAAAACTTTTTCGCTGTCGGACAAAATCTGCACGGCACTGCAACTTACAAACTTTTGGCAGGATGTCTCAATCGATTTGGGAAAGGAGAGGATTTACATTCCGGAAGAATATTTCCGGAAATTCAATTACGACAAAACCCTTTTAATGGAAAAACAATTCACTCCCGGATTCAGGGAGATGATGAATTCACTTGTTTCTAAAACAGAGGAAATATTTTTTGAAGGCAGGGAAATCCTCAACAGACTTCCCTTCCGGCTAAAGTCGGAAATAAATTTCACAATCCTCGGCGGAATGACAATCCTAAAAAAAATTGAAGAAATTAATTTTAATGTGTTAAATTACAGAGTTACATTAAACAAAAAAGACATTCTAACGATTTTATTAAAAACATTTTTAACCCTTGAATGACTAACGGCGTTAAAACAATAGCGAAAAAAAGCAAAAGCAGTTTTTACTACGCTTTTAATCTTTTGCCCGAAGACAAGCGGGAGGCGATGAACAC
>JALWGH010000015.1 GCA_027013735.1 Melioribacteraceae bacterium | reverse complement strand
TTC
Organism: Melioribacteraceae bacterium; assembly: GCA_027013735.1. Taxonomy (GTDB): domain Bacteria; phylum Bacteroidota; class Ignavibacteria; order Ignavibacteriales; family Melioribacteraceae; genus WFQV01. Next base: position 1,839 of record JALWGH010000015.1, on the reverse strand, counting down.
AATCCAACAACGACAATAAAATACACAATACCAAACGTAGAGACAAGGCATGCCTTGTCTCTACAATTAATTATTTACGATGCTCTTGGACGCGAAGTGGCAACGCTTGTAAACGAAACACAATCTCCCGGGAATTATTCCGTGCAATTTGACGCAAGTAAATTAAGCTCGGGAATTTACTTCTACACATTGCGAGCCGGAGAGTTTTCCGTAACAAAAAAAATGATTTTAATGAGATAGATTTTTTGCAACCGTTGATTAACAAAGGTTAAAGTCATATAATAAAAATCGGAAAATTAAAAAATGAGAAATTTTATGAATTTACAATCCGCTCGGAAAATATTTCTGCTTTTGTTTTTTCTTCCGGCAATTTATTTTGCACAGTTGACTCAAACCATTCGTGGAAAGGTTGTTGACAAAGTAACAAAGTTTCCCTTGCCGGGAGCTACGATAGTAATTCCAAACACGAATCCCCTAATCGGTGCGGCGAGTAACGTTAACGGGAATTTCAGATTGGAAAAAATTCCCATTGGAAAAGTGAATATCAAAGTTAGCTACGTTGGCTACAATGACAAATTTTTCTCCAACCTTGAATTAACTGCCGGGAAAGAACTATTCTTAACAGTGGAGCTTGACGAAAAAGTCATTCAACTGAAAAACGTGGTTGTTACGGCTAAAGACGATAAGATTCGGTCTTCGAACGAATTTGCGGCTGTGAGTGCGCGTACGTTCAGCGTGGAAGAAGCACGGCGTTACGCGGGCAGCCTCGGCGACCCCTCCCGCATGGCGCAGAATTACGCAGGCGTAATGGGCGTGGGGGATTCCCGCAACGACATCATCATCCGCGGCAATTCACCAATGGGATTGCTCTGGCGAATGGAAGGAATAAACATCCCGAACCCCAACCACTTCGGAGCTACCGGAACAACAGGCGGACCCGTAACTATTCTGAACAACAATTTGCTCGCCAATTCCGATTTCCTGACAGGCGCATTTCCGGCTCAATACGGAAACGCACTCTCCGGCGTCTTCGATTTGAAAATGAGAAACGGCAACAGCGACAAATACGAATTTGTAGGTCAAGTCGGGTTCAACGGTTTTGAATTGGGCGCCGAAGGTCCATTTGCCAAAGGGCACGACGCATCCTTCTTAATCAATTACCGTTACTCAACATTGGCGGTGTTCGACGCGCTGGGCTTGAAGTCCCTCGCAGGAAGTTCCGTCCCACAGTATCAGGATTTAACTTTCAAAGTTTACGCACCGACAAAAAACACGGGGGTTTGGTCTTTGTTCGGAATCGGCGGGCTGAGTTTTATTCAACTGTGGGACAGCAAAAAGAAGGAGGACGAAGCTTCATACGGTCTGTTGGGAACCGACACCGACTTCGGCTCGAATATGGGCGTAGTGGGACTTTCCAACGCTTACTATTTTAATAAAAATTCTCTGCTGAGAACAACCGTTTCCGTTTCGGGAACCAAGGCAACGACGGCTATTGATTCTTTAAGAGGAGAAAAGAAGTGTAAAACACAATTCTACCGCTCAAACAATACCGAAACGACAATCGGCTTTTCGCTCGATTACACTCAAAAATTAAGCTCTCAAGATAATTTTAACGCCGGGATAATCTTGGAACGTTTCCACGTTAATTACATCGACAGCATTTACCGGTACGAGACAAATGACTATTTTAAGTTGACGGACACGAAAGGAACATCCTCGCTTTACCAAGGATATTTTCAATGGAAGCATCGCTTCACTGACAATCTTTTTGTTAACGGCGGCTTGCATTACCAGTATTACGGACTAAACGGCAGCTCTGCTTTCGAGCCGCGCATCGGC
>JALWGH010000014.1 GCA_027013735.1 Melioribacteraceae bacterium | reverse complement strand
GTAGAAGAACTTAAAGTGATTTTAATAAAAACAAAAAAAGAAATTGACTTTATTAGAGAGAGTTGCAGAATTGTAGCGGAAACCTTGCAACTGGTTAAAAGCCACGTAAGGGAAGGCGTTACAACGCTGGAACTCGATAAAATTGCAGAGGATTACATCCGAAGCAATGACGCAATACCCGCTTTCAAGGGATATTCTCAAGGCGGGTCGGAAGGTTTTCCGGGAACAATTTGCGCTTCGGTTAACGAAGAAGTGGTTCACGGAATACCAAGCAATAGAGTTCTTAAAAATGGTGACATTATTTCAATCGACGTTGGCGCGTTAAAGAACCGTTACTATGGCGACGGGGCTTTAACTGTGGCTGTTGGGGAAATATCGGAAGAAAAGAAGATGCTGATGAAAGTAACCGAAGAGTCTCTTTACAAAGGTATTGAGGCTGCGGTTGCAGGAAACAGAATCGGCGATATTTCCGCGGCTGTCCAACGCCATGTGGAAAGCTTCGGGTTTTCCGTGGTTAAGGAACTTACAGGTCACGGTGTAGGCAGGTTATTGCACGAAGACCCGCAAGTGCCGAATTTCGGGAAACCTCACACGGGTGCGAAAATCAAAAACGGAATGACCATTGCAATTGAACCGATGGTCAACGCAGGTTCGCATTACGTAAAAGTTGCTGACGACGGTTGGACTGTTTACACTGCGGATTTAAAACCCGCAGCGCATTTTGAGCATTCTATTGCAATTATTGATGGAAAACCGGAAATTTTAACGGTGAGCTAATGGCAAAACAAGGACCAATAAAAGTTGACGGAGTAGTCACGGAAACATTGCCCAACGCTAACTTTAAGGTTAAGCTGGACAATGGTCACGAAATATTAGCACATATTTCCGGTAAAATGAGAATGCATTACATTAAAATTCTCGTTGGCGATAAAGTTGCAGTTGAACTTTCGCCTTACGATTTGAACAAAGGTAGAATTACTTACAGGTACAAATAACGGAGATACCGAGATGAAGGTTAGAGCTTCAGTTAAAAAGATGTGTGAGCATTGCAGGATAATTAAAAGAAACGGCGTTGTACGCGTTATTTGCAAAAACCCGAAACACAAACAACGTCAAGGTTAAAAGTAACTTAGGAGGTTAGTAATTTGGCTCGTATAGCAGGCGTAGATTTACCGAAAACGAAAAAAGCTTACATAGGATTAACTTACATTTACGGCGTTGGTCAGCACACTGCTTTGAAAATTCTTGAAGAAGCAAAGGTTGATCCAAATAAAAAAGTAGCCGATTTAACCGAAGAGGAAGTTGCAAAAATCCGCTCGGTTCTCACGGCTAATGTTAAAGTGGAAGGAGCTTTGCGGAGCGAAGTTCAGCAGAATATTAAACGTTTAATGGACATCGGTGCTTACAGGGGACTTCGTCACAGAAGAGGTTTGCCCGTTCGCGGTCAGAGAACCAGAACTAACGCACGTACGCGTAAAGGTAAACGTAAAACCGTTGCGGGTAAGAAAAAAGCTCCGGGTAAGAAATAATCCTTTTTAATTAGTAGGAGTTAAGAATTGGCTAAGACGACAAGAAGAACAAAGAAAAAAGTACACGTTGATTCGATTGGAATCGCACACATAAAAGCTTCTTTTAACAATGTTATTGTTACCATTACCGACGTTTACGGGAACACGATTTCCTGGTCTTCCGCCGGTAAAATGGGCTTCAAAGGTTCGAGGAAAAACACTCCCTTTGCCGCTCAGGTAACTGCGGAAGCGGCTGCAAAAGAAGCATACGATTTGGGACTTAGAAAGGTCGATGTTTTGGTTAAAGGTCCTGGCTCGGGCAGGGAAGCTGCTATCAGAGCTTTGAACACAGCAGGACTTCAAATTTTATCAATTAAGGATATTACACCCATTCCTCACAATGGATGTAGGCCGCCAAAAAGAAGAAGAGTTTAATTAGGAGAGATTTTAGATGGCAAGATACACTGGTCCAAGCTGCAAATTGTGCAGAAGAGAAAGACAGAAATTGTATTTGAAAGGAACCAAATGTTTGACAGATAAATGTCCGTTGGAAAAGAAAAACTACGCTCCCGGGCATCACGGATTAAGTCGTCGTACAAAATATTCCGAATACGGTGTGCAGCTTAGGGAAAAACAGAAAATTAAAAGAATTTACGGTTTACAGGAAACTCAATTCAGAATTTACTTTGACAAGGCAAACCGCCAAAAAGGTGTTACCGGCGAAAACCTTATTAAATTACTGGAAAGAAGACTGGACAACGTTGTTTATCGTTTTGGATTCGCTCCATCCCGTAAAGCTGCGCGTCAGTTAGTGCTTCACCGCCATTTCTTGGTGAACGGAAAAACAGTTAACATCCCTTCTTATTTGCTTTCTCCCGGGGATGTGGTTAGTGTGAAAGAACGTAGTAGAAAATTGGACGTTATTCACAACGCTTTGAGAAGAACCAAAGACAATCAGTACAACTGGTTGTCAGTAGATAAAGCAAATTTGCAAGGCACGTTTTTAAACCTGCCTGAAAGGGAAGAAATTCCGCTCGAGGCTAACGAGCAGTTAATCGTCGAGTTGTATTCTAAATAATAATTAATTACGAGGATTCTAAATGAGCTATCCTTTTATAAAAATGCCGGACGGAGTTATTTTGGAAGAAGCAACGGCTACGGAAACTTACGGAAAGTTTACCGTTCAACCGTTGGAAAGAGGTTATGGTGTTACGTTAGGCAATTCGTTCAGAAGAGTATTATTGTCCTCTCTAACCGGTGCGGCAATTACGGCTATTAAAGTTGACGGTATTTTACACGAGTTTACTACCGTGCCCGGAGTTGTTGAGGACGTCACGGAAATTATCTTAAATCTTAAGAAAGTAAGAATGAGAATGAGCGAGAACGTTGTTGAAAAAACAAAAATCTCGCTTAAAGGTCCGGGTGAATTTACCGCAAAAGACATTCAAGATGCAACGCCGGACATCGAAATTTTAAACCCCGATTTGCACATTGCAACTTTGAATGAAGATGCAAAATTGGAAATGGAAATTCGTTTCGGTTTGGGCAAGGGTTACGTTCCTGCAAACGAGCAAAACATTCCCGACCAAACAATCGGATTAATTCCAATCGATTCAATCTTTTCGCCGATTCGTAATGTGAATTACAAGGTCGAAAACGTAAGAATCGGTGAGAAAAATGATTACGAAAAATTAACGCTTGAAGTGGAAACTGACGGTTCCATTTCTCCCGAAGACGCACTTTCGAGTTGCGCACAAATCTTAAAAGACCATGTTAAACTCTTCATCAACTTTGAAGTTGAGCAGGAAGAAGAAGAGGAAGAAACAAAGGTTGACGCCGAAACGGAAAGAATTCGTAAGATTCTAATGACCAGCGTGGACGATTTGGAGCTGAGCGTACGCTCGCACAATTGTCTTAAAGCCGCCAATATTCAAACCCTTGGCGAGCTGGTTAGCAAAGAAGAATCCGAATTGCTTAAATTCAGAAACTTCGGCAGAAAATCCCTTTCCGAATTGAGCGAAATAGTTGAAAATTACGGTCTCCAGTTCGGAATGGACGTGGATAAATATCTTAAAGACGATAAAAGCAAAAACAATATTGAGCAAGGTGGATAATGAGACACAGAGTTAAAGGCAGAAAGTTAGGAAGGACGACCTCGCACAGAATTGCGACTTTAAGATCGTTGGCAACTTCATTGTTGAGACATAAAAAGATTACCACTACGCTGGCAAAAGCAAAGGAGCTTCGCACATTTGTTGAGCCTTTAATGACTCGTGCGAAAGAAGATTCCGTTGCTGCCCGTCGTTACGTGGCTCGCCACATTCACGACAAGGAAGTGGTAAAAGAGTTGTTCGGTGAAATTGCCGAAAAGATTAGGGAAAGAAAAGGCGGTTACACGAGAATAGTTAAATTAGGTCAGCGCGTTGGCGACGCTGCGGAATTGGCTATTATTGAATTGGTTGACTACAACGAAGTTGAAGTTGAAAAGCCGAAGAAATCCCGCAAGAAGAAAAAGGTTGAAGAAGAAAAGGTAGAAACGTTTCAGGAAGAAGCGGTTGAAGAGGCTGAAGTAGTTGAAGAAACTACCGAGGAAAAAGCCGAAGACTCAACCGAAGCTGAAAAAGCTGAAGAAGTTTCCGAAGAAAAAGAAGAAGTAAAAGCGGAAGAGAAGACTGAAGAGAAACCTGCCGAAGAAAAGACCGAAAAAGCCAAAACCGAAGAGGTTAAAGCGGAAGAGGCTGAAACTAAGGCAGAGGAAAAGAAAGAAGAAGCTGAAGAGAAGAAAGAAAAGAGCGACGAAGAATCTTCGGAAGAAAAGAAATAGCTATCTAATAGTATTACTCCTTTTGTTTAAGCGGCACGGGCAACCCTGCCGCTTTTTTTTGCTTTAAGGTTTGGTGGAAAAATGCCTAACGTAAAATTTGTAAAATCGATTTACAGAATTGAGGACAAACCCAAGCTGGCACTGCCGGAGATTGTTCTCTGCGGGCGTTCGAATGTTGGGAAATCTTCTTTCATTAATTCTTTTTTTAACAGAAAGAATCTTGCCAAGGTAAGCTCCACGCCGGGTAAAACTCGCTCGATAAATTATTATTCCGTTGAGGACAAATTTTACATTGTTGACCTTCCCGGATTCGGTTACGCCAAGGCTCCCAAAGCCGAGCAGGCAAAGTGGGAAAAAATGATTACAACCTTCCTTACGAAATCGGAGTATATTTTGTTTGCTTTTCATTTTATCGACAGCAGGCACAAACCCACGGAGTTGGATTTGTTGTTAAGGAATTTTTTAATCAGCGCAGGAATTGATTTTAAGGTGATTTTAACAAAGGTTGACAAACTAAAGCAATCCGAAATTGCAAGGGCAAAGAAAACGGCAAGAGAATTTTTAGGGCAAGACTTCCCAGATGAAAATATTTTTTATTACTCGGCAGTAAAAGGAACGGGAAAAAAAGAACTAAAGAAATTGTTGGCAAAAATTTAGATTTGGTGGATTTCCCACGTAAATATTTTGTCATTTGAGGCTGTCCGAAAAGTATCTGCACTGTCATTGCGACCAAGCAGGATGCGGGGGAAGCAATCTGTCTTCCTAAAAAGCAAATGTTGAATGTACTACAGATTGCTTCATCCCGACAAGTCGGGATTCGCAATGACGGGAAAAACAACAGATTGCTTCGTCAGTATTCCGACTACCGTCGGGATCCCTCCTCGCAATGACGTTTGTTTTTGTGCCGTTCCTACGGAACTATGGCAAATTTTTTTGTTTTTGGTCCCTATTGAAAGTTTTGTCACGATTTTTGACTGACTCACCAAAGGCGGAAGTTTGCTCCAACGAGCCGGCCAAAAATCGCGCCAAAACAATTGTGTTTATCCTCGTTTGCCACTCCCACGGGTTGAAACCCGTGGTTACCGAGATGTCGCTCTGCTGGAGCTCTGTTCACTGTTCACTAATTCTTCAATTTTCCACTAAATAAGTCTTGTATCCAATAATGCATTCCTCCAATCATCCAAGAGTCTCGTTTAGGCGAGAACGCGAGTACTCTTGGATGTTTGGATAATTGGATGAATGGATGGAATTATCTCAACTATTGTGCAACAATCATTTTTCTCTGTTCACTGTTATCTGTTCTCTGAAAAGTGCGTCTTGCTTGTCGCGGCGAAGCCCGAGCATAGCGAGGGCGAAGACGGACATGTCG
>JALWGH010000013.1:736-1878 GCA_027013735.1 Melioribacteraceae bacterium | reverse complement strand
AAGAAAAAAATATTGAAATAATTTTGTTTTAAGAAAAAAATGAAAATTAAAGAAAAGGAATTTGAAAGGTTACTTGCGGATTTGCGTGCTATTGCTACCGAAATGGGAGCAAAGGTGAGATTTGAAAGAGGAGATTTTAAAGGTGGCTATTGCATTGTTAAAGAATCGAAAATGATTGTAATAAACAAACTATCCTCACTTCAGAGAAAAGTTTTAACGCTTGCGGCTGCTCTCAAGGAGCTTGGAGTTGACGACATTTATTTACCGCCTAAACTTAGAGAATTCATCGAAGAAATGGACGAAACAAAATGAAAATTCTTGTACTTAACGGTCCAAACTTAAATATGCTCGGCAAGAGGGACCCCGAAGAATACGGAAATGTTACTCTATCGGAAATTGAAAGAAAATTAAAGGAAAAATTCCCGACTGTGGATTTTACTTTTTTTCAATCAAACAAGGAAGGGGAGCTTGTTGATTTAATTCAAAAGGCGGGAGAAGAATTTGACGCTTTAATTATTAATCCCGGCGGTTACGCGCATACTTCCGTGGCAATTAAAGACGCGCTTGAATTGTTGACAATTCCAAAGATTGAAGTTCATCTTTCTCACCTCGCAAAAAGGGAAGATTACAGGCAAAAATTGATAACCGCACAATCTTGCGACGGTTACATTTCCGGCTTTAAGGAAAACAGCTACATTGCAGCAGTGTTTTTGATTACTCAATTAAATAATTAACGTACTTTATCCCTTGCATTTGAATAAGATAGCCTGTTTATTTCACTTTTCCAATTAAATGAACGGAAGAACTTGATTATTTTAAGTTAATTAGTTAAATTGCTTAAAATTAAAAAACGGATTAGGTTTTGAGGGATTTCGGATTAAAAAAATTGTATTATTCAATCAGTGAGGTTAGTCGCCTTACGGGGTTGGAGCAGTACATTTTAAGGTATTGGGAAAACGAGTTTGAACAGCTAAAACCTGCCAAGAACAGAGCCGGGAACAGAATTTACACCAATAAAGATATTCAGCTTATTCTTGAGATTAAAAAATTGCTCCGGGAAGAGAAATACACGATTGAGGGAGCAAAGAAAATTTTATCCGGCGAGTTAATTCACAAGAAGAAAGACCCTGTTGAACAACGCA
>JALWGH010000013.1:0-726 GCA_027013735.1 Melioribacteraceae bacterium | reverse complement strand
AAAAAGCAATAATTCCGTTGTTAAAAAAGAAATTCCCGTAACAGAAGAAAATAATGGACAAAGTTTAAAGAAAGACCTTGAAGAAATTCGAAATTTTTTATTAGATTTGAAATCCAAATTATGAAAAATCGGAACGTGGCGCAGTCCGGTTAGCGTACTTGACTGGGGGTCAAGTGGTCGCGGGTTCAAATCCCGCCGTTCCGACATTAAAACGGGATGAGAAATCATCCCGTTTTTTTATTTAGCAAATTTTCTGCAAATTTATTAAGCGGGTCAACTTCTTTAATTGTTTTGGCTATTTCCAACGCTGCATCTGTCAAACCGGCGGTTAAAAAAGTTTCGGCAATTGCTTCCAAAGGTTTTACCGAATCAGGTGTTTCCTCCAATTCATTTTCAAAAAATTCAACTGCTTTTTCGTAGTTATTCAAATTAAGGTAAAGAGTGCCTGCAAGATGCAACAACTCAGCTTTGGAAATATTGGCAAATTTGTTTCCTTGGTAGGAATCGAAAGACTCAATTGCGAGTTCAAGTTCTTCGATTGCCATTGAGTAATCTTTTTCGTCTGTGAGGATTAACGTCCTTTCAAAGTGGGTTTCAAAGGGAGATCCAGACAGCGGGTAAAAAATATTCCGGCGTTTGAATTCCTTCCCTTCAAGCCAAATTTCTTCCGGTGTCGCTCCCCATTTTGCAACGAATTTTTTAAGATTGGTCTGAATGATTTTGTTG
>JALWGH010000012.1 GCA_027013735.1 Melioribacteraceae bacterium | reverse complement strand
TTCCTGACCTTCTTTTCCAATATTGCTGGCAGATACTTGATATCCTTCGTATCTGAGCCCTGTTATCAGAAATTCGGTAATTACAGGATCATCTTCAATTACTAAAATATTTGCTTTTTTATCCATAGATAATTTTTATTTTAAAATATTACAAGTTTTTTTGTCTGCTAAAACATTTTAATACCTACAATATTTCATTCTTCCTGTATGTTGTATATTTGGATTATATGTTTGCTTTTTTGTTTTAGTAAACTAAATAAAAAAAAGTAAAAAGCAAAGAATTTTAGTAATTGTATTTAAGGGGTAAACACACGAGTTTAAATCCACAGATTACGAGTCCCGCAACTTGCAGGACGCTACGGTTTAATCTGGCTTAAGCACCCTAAGTCTATTCTACCACAATGAATGATGTTCCGCCTGTCGCCGATGGCAGGCACAGTGGCGGGACAAATGACTAATCACCTTTTTGTAATTCCTCGATTTTAATTTTCTCTGTTCACTGTTAACTGTTCTCTGCTCTCTGCTCTCTGAATGGAACTGACGTCTAGCGTCTTGCTTGTCGCGGCGTAGCCCGAGCATAGCGAGGGCGGAGTCAGACTTGTCGCGCCGTAGTTCCCGCAAATACGGGACAAGCAAGCGAAGCACAGACGAAGGCGGACGTATCGCGTCTAGCGTGGAGCCTATTTCTTATTTCTCGTTTCTCATTTTTTCTATTCTTTACCGCCGGTTTTAACCCCGCAGTAATTTTGACTAATAAAATTAAATGCTGATATTAAAAACTCAAATTTTTTTGCTTTTGTGCAATTTAAACAAACGGCTAAAGGAAAGAAATGAAAGTTAATGTTGCTTCCGAAATAGGAAAATTAACCGGAGTAATTATTCACTCTCCGGGGAGTGAAATAGAAAACATGACTCCAATGCATGCGGAGAAAGCTCTTTACAGCGATATTCTTAATCTTGCGGTGATTGAAAAGGAATACAAGGAATTCTCCCGCCTGCTTGGAAAGTTAACAAAAACATTTGAAGTAAAAGAACTGCTCAGGGAAGTTCTTGAAAATCACGAGGCAAAGAACAAACTTATTGACAAAATTTGTTTGCGTGAGCAGGACGAGTGTGTTCGCGATTACCTGTTCTCTTTATCCACAAAGGAACTTGCAGCGCAGTTAATAGAAGGCGTGCCGTTAATCAGGGATACTTACACAAAATATTTGAGTGAGGAACGCTTTGCTCTGCAACCGCTTCACAACTTCTTTTTTACAAGGGATGCTTCCGCCTCTATTTTTGATAATGTGCTAATCGGTAAGCCTGCAAACAAAGTGCGTGAACGAGAGGCTCTGATAATGGAAATTATTTTTGAGTTTCACCCCTTGTTTCAAGTTGACGTGCTTCCGGCTATTGATGTGCCTAATTCTCAGACGAGCATTGAAGGCGGAGACATAATAGTGGCAAGGGAAGATTTGGTTATTCTCGGCAACGGAATGCGCACAACTTCGCAGGGCATTGATTTCCTGATTGAGCATTTTAAAAGATTGAAAGAACGTAAAACTCTGATTGTTCAGGAACTCCCGCATTCGCCGGAATCGTTCATTCATCTAGACATGGTTTTTACGCTGTTGGATAAAAACACTTGCATGATTTACAAACCGCTTTTAATGAATCCCCACCAGTACAGAACGTTTGAAATAATTGTTGACAACGGAAAAATTAAAAAAATAACCGAGCGGGAAAATCTTCTTAAGGCACTAAAGAAAAACAAAATGAACCTCGACCCTGCATTCTGCGGCGGCGGAAAAGATTTGTGGATTCAAGAACGCGAGCAGTGGCATAGCGGTGCAAATTTCCTTGCCGTAGCTCCCGGTGTGATTGTCGGTTACGGAAGAAATGTTCACACAATAGAAGAACTTTCACGAAAGGGTTTTGAAATTGTGAAAGCGGCGGATGTGATTAAAGGAAAAGTAAAAATTAATTTCAACAAGAAAACGGTAATTACAATTCAAGGTTCCGAACTTTCCCGCGGCGGCGGTGGTGCAAGGTGCATGACGATGCCCGTTGCGCGGGAAAATGTTAATTGGTAAAGAAAGGTGAAACAAATGGAAAATGAAGAAAAGAAAATTTACTCGGCGTTCGAAACGAATATTTACGTTCGACCGGACGACATTGATATGAACAACCACGTACATTATTCAAAGTATTTGGATTATTTACTCACTGCCCGTTACGAACAAATGAAAAACAATTACGGGATGTCGATGGAGGAATTCCTCGAAAGGGGTTACACGTGGGTGGCTTCGAACATTAACATTACGTACAAAAGGGCAATCCAGCTTGGCGACAAGGTAACAGTCCGCGCACAAATAACGGGAGCGAAAGGCGCTCAAGTATTTTTGAACTTCTGGATTTTGAAAGGTGAAAACAAAAAAGTTGCCGCTGAAGGGAACTCGATTTTTACAATGATTTCAATCAAAAACGGCAGACCGGTTCGCATTCCCCCGGATGTTTTGGAAAAGTACAGCGTTTAGATTGAATACAGTTTCCTCTTTTGTCGAGCAATAAAAGAAATGGAAATATTTAGTATTAACAACTTCACTATTTGAACAATTACTTTGTACTTTTGGAAAGCAAAAAGGTTGACCGCTTAATTTAACGGTCAACCTTAGCAAACCGGTAATTATTAAGCGCCTTTTCTTTCGTTTTTTATTTCTTGAATTTCGTCGCGCATCTCTTTTGCCATTTTTCTTAGTTCGCTTAGTTTTTTACGCAGGCGCGTACCTGCAGCATTTTGACCTTTGACGTAAAACTTTTCGATGTCGGTTTTCATTGATTCCAATTGGTCGATTAAAGCTTGATATTTTTCACTCATTAGAGCCTCCAAATAATGTTTAATAAATAAGTTATTTAATATGTTCAAGTACTATTTCAGCAATGTCTTTCACTGCGATTTCGTCTTCTTTGTCGAATGCTTTCGTGCCGTCGGTTAACATTGTCATGCAGAACGGGCAAGCAGCGGCAATTGTGTCCGCACCTGTTTCCAAAGCCTGTTCGGTTCTAACAACGTTAATTCTCTCGCCTTCGGTTTCTTCCATGAACATTCTGCCACCACCGGCGCCGCAGCAAAAACTCTTGTCTTTGCTTTTTTCCATCTCAACCAATTCAATTCCTTTTATCTTGGTTAAAGCATCACGCGGTTCGTCGTAAACCGAGTTGTATCTTCCAAGGTAACAAGGATCGTGGTAAGTGATTTTGGAAACGTCCGCTTCCTCTTTAAGTTCAATCTTACCTTCCTTCAGTAATTGGTCAATCAGTTCGGTGTGGTGAATAACTTCAAAATTTCCGCCGAACTGAGGATATTCGTTTTTAATTGAATTGAAACAATGCGGACAGGTTGTAACAATTTTTTTTACGCCGTACTTATTGAGCGTTTCAACATTTTCGGTAATCAGCATTTCAGCCAAATATTCATTACCGAGTCTGCGAGCCGTGTCGCCGTTACATTTTTCTTCCGTTCCGAGGATTCTGAAATCAACTCCGGCTTTTTGCAAAATCTTTACAAAAGCCTTGGATACTTTCTGATAGCGTGCGTCGTAAGAACCGGCACAGCCTACCCAATAAAGATATTCTGTGTTGGAATCTTCAGCCATTGTTTTTACGCCGAGTCCCTCAGCCCAAGCGGCGCGGTCTTGGTGGTTAAATGCCCACGGATTAAAATTGGTTTCGAGATTCTTAAATACGGGATTAACTTCTGCCGGGAACTGCGATTCCATAAGAACAAGGTTCCTGCGCATATCAATAATGGCATCGAGATGTTCATTGGTTACGGGACATTCGTAAACGCACGCGTTGCAAGTTGTGCAAGCCCAAAGCGCTTCGTCGCTAATGTAATTGTGAACAAGGGTTTTGTTCATTATTTCTTCGTTTTCCTCGCCCTTAATCAGCAACGGAGCTTTTTCTTCGAGTCTGTGCCTAATCGAAACCATTATGTCCCTTGGCGCAAGGGGCTTGCCGGTGTTTGCAGCGGGACAAGCATCCACACATCTGCCGCATTCCGTACAAGTGTAGCCGTCAAGTAATTGTTTCCACGTTAAATGCTCAACGTCTAAAACTCCGAATTGTTCAATCTCTTCGTTTTCAAAATCAAGCCTTTTCGGCGCGTACTTGCCGGGCTGTAATTTATTGAAATAAACATTCGGAATGGAAGTAAAGACGTGAAAATGCTTGGAATAAGGCAGAAAATTCATAAAACCGAAGATTGTAAGGATGTGAATCCACCAAAAGATTTCGTGGTAAACGCCTGCATTTTGAGTGGAAGCGGGAAACAGCAAATGCGCCAAAGCCAATGAAATCGGGCGGAATTCGTACTCGCCCAACTTAAAATTGTGGGCGGCTATTTGTGTTGCGTTTTGTCCGAGCATTGCAATTACAACCACTAAAATCAAGGACAAAACAATTGTAGCATCTGTTTTTGCAACCTTGTCGAGTTCAAGACGTTTTACTTTTTGCACGTAACGCCGGTAAAGCGCAAAAAGCACCGCAATTAAAACGAACAGTGAAAACAAGTCCGTTACAAACGTAATCAAAGAATAGAAGCCGCCTAAAAATTCCCATGTAAACGGCGAATAAAAACCTTGAATAATTGATTCTACAACTTCAAAGAGAAAAATCATGAAGCCCCAGAATATCAGGAAGTGCATTGGACCGGCAATTGGATCGCGCAGGATCTTGGTTTGTCCGAAAGCAACCTTAAAAACATTAAGGATTCTTTCGGGCACACGGTCGTACCTGTTTTCGGGCTGTCCGACTCTTAGATAGGAAATAATTCTTTTGAAATTGTAAAAGAGGAATGAGAAGGCTGCAATAAAAACAAAAATAAAGATGATATTTTTTAGACCCATAAATTCCCCGAATTAACGAATAAATGAAAATTCAACTACAAAATAACATTTTTTCGGAATAAAAAAAATTTGCAAAAAATATTTTTTTTACTTTTTTTCAACAAAAATAAAACATTTTTGGGCAGGTTTAAAAACAGCGATAAAAATAAGAAAGAAGAAACGAGAAATGTTTAAACGCGAGACGCAAGAGGTAAGACGCTAGACGTTAATGTTATTCAGAGAATAGATAACAGTGAACAGAGAAAAATGATTATTCCATCCATTCATCCAATCATCCAACCTGTCGCGCCGAATCCCGCAGAATGCGGGAGAAGGCGGATTATCCAAAAGCCCTCGCGCACCCGGACAAACGGTTACCTCAAAGGAATATCGTTGCCAAATTTAAATTCGTACCACATTTCCCCAAACATTAGTCAGGACAAAATAAAAAAGGCGGGACATTGCCCGCCTTAATTTTGAAACACTTTTTCTTAGAAAATATTTTCAAAGAATTTCATTATCGGTCCCGAGTATTTAACAAAAACGGGAGCGAATACCAAAGACACAACGGACATTAACTTGATTAAGATGTTCATCGAAGGACCTGTCGTATCTTTGAACGGGTCGCCAACTGTGTCACCAACAACAGCAGCAGCGTGTGTGGGAGTTCCTTTGCCACCGAGGTTTCCTTCCTCAATCCACTTTTTGGAGTTGTCCCATGCCGCTCCGCCGTTTGCCATCATCATACCAAGCAAAACGCCCGTAGCAGTTGCACCTGCGAGGAAACCGCCAAGGGTCTCAATTCCAAGGAATAGCCCGACAACGAGAGGAGCCAAAACGGCAAGAAGACCGGGGAGAATCATTTCTTTCAACGCTCCCTTGGTAACGATGTCAACGCAAGTTCTAACATCCGGTTTTGCCTTGC
>JALWGH010000011.1 GCA_027013735.1 Melioribacteraceae bacterium | reverse complement strand
CGAATGTAAATAGAAGAAAATAGAGGAAAGATAAACCGATGCCGAAGGTATCGAAGAAATTAAATTTCAATTATTTACGGTTTGTGTTTAGGCTCTTGCGTCTTGAATTTTACCATTTCTTATTTCCGGTTTCTTATTTCTTCTATTTTTTACCACCTAATTTAAACTTGTACCTAAATGCGATTTTTGTTCATTTTGAGTGCTTTTATTCAATTTCAAAAAAATAATTGCGAAGAAAGATGAGAAAACCCAGAAACCTGTTTACAGGTTTTAGGAAGTGCAATTTTATCGGTGTCGGGAAACCGTTAAAACGGTGGGTTTGTTGACTTTTCCACCCACTGCTGTCCCAACGGGATGGCTTCGCCAAAGCCGTGGGTTACCGAGAAATCGTAGCATAGTTTGCTGAGATTCGCATTTTGCGAATCGGGCAAACTGTGGAGGCGCGCAGATTGTCCCGAAGGAACTCTCCAACGGAGTCTCCAAAGGAGTCATTCTGACCTTTGGACCTTCGGAGCAAGCAATCCCCGCTACAATAAATAAACATTCCGGAAGAACAACGACCCCAACGGGGTCGAATGTTTGTAGAAGAAAATAAAGAAAAATAAAAAACGATGCCGAAGGTATCGAAGAATTAACTTGAACTCATTCAGGGTTCTGTTTCTTCTTCTTGCTCCTTTTGTTCTAATGACTTTGAACCGCTTCGCGGTTCTATCCCTCCTGGGCTTAGTCCCGTAGGGACGGCACCTTTGTAGCAAAAAACAAAAATTTAATCCAAGTTCCGTAGGAACGGCAAAAAATCAAACGTCATTGCGAATCCCGACTTGTCGGGATGAAGCAATCTGTTGAACATTCAGCATTTGCTTTTTGGGCAGTCAGATTGCTTCGCTTCGTTTCACTTCGCTCGCAATGACGGGTCTGTTAAAAAAACAAGAAAACAAACGTCATTGCGAAGGAGCGTTGCGACTGAAGCAATCTGTCGTTCATTCGGCTTTTGTTTTTATTAGGCAGACAGATTGCTTCGCT
This sequence comes from Melioribacteraceae bacterium, assembly GCA_027013735.1. Lineage (GTDB taxonomy): Bacteria > Bacteroidota > Ignavibacteria > Ignavibacteriales > Melioribacteraceae > WFQV01. Next base: position 17,614 of record JALWGH010000011.1, on the reverse strand, counting down.
TCATTTCATTCCGCTCGCAATGACATATCCTCCGTCATTGCGAACCGCGACGGCAGGAGCGGTGAAGCAATCTGTTGAACTTTCGGCTTATGCTTTTTTGGCAGAGAGATTACTTCCCCCCCGCATTTTGCTGGGTCGTAATGACAGTGGTGTTTTACAGATTGCCACGCGCCTCAGACAAGTCGGAGTCGCTCGCAATGACGAGTCCCGTGCTTTTTGGACTGCCCCTAACAGAAATTGTATCCTATATTAATCCTGCTGAGGCTTAGTCCCGTAGGGACGGCACCTTTGTAGCAAAGCAACAAAAATGTTAATCCGAGTTCCGTAGGAACGGCACAACGTAGCACAGTTTGCTGAGACTCGCATTTTACGGATCGGGCAAACTGTGGGATAATAAAATTTTGCGCGGATTGCAAGCAATCTGCGCTACTCCAATCTATTCTATCTCAATGAATGACGCGACGCCTGTTCCGCCAGCGGTGGAACCGAAGGCGGACTTGCCTCTCAGAAAGGGAGGGCAAATGACAAATCACCTTGTTGCAATTTCTCGCTCTTGATTGACTCTATTCACTGTTATCTGTTCACTGCTCACTGATTTTCAATTTTCCACTTTCCATTTTCAACTTTCAATTATTTACTTCTCGCTTGTCGCGCCGTAGTCCAGCGAAGCGCAGACGAAGGCGGACGTCTCGCTTGTCACGCCGAAGTTAAGCGAAGCGAAAACGAAGGCGGGCGTCTTGCTTCTCGCGTCTTGCGTTTAATTCCTCTGTGTCACTTTTCTCTGTTCTCTGTTCTCTGTTATCTGAATGGGTGCATCTAACAAAAATCTTAACCCTGTAGCGGATTTATTGATTCTTCCTTTTCTTTTGCTTTTAAATTGTTTCCCTTTATTTTGCATCAGGAAAATTAAATCTATTAAAACAAACCCGGAGACTGAATGAATACGAAAAAGATTTTTATTTTTCTTACATTATTTGCCATCTCCTTACTCCTTTACAATTGTGCAAGTAATAAAGCTCTCCTCAAACCTGCCAAAGAGGAGCTTAGTGAACCAGCGCCCGAGAGTTTCAAAGTTCTTTTCAACACTACTGCAGGAGATTTTATTGTTAACGTCAAACGCGAATATTCTCCCCTTGGCGTGGACAGATTTTACTATTTGGTTAAGCATCACTATTACGACGGCAATAGGTTTTTCCGGGTTGTACCGAATTTCGTTGTTCAGTGGGGAATAAACGGAGATCCGGCAATAAATAAAGTATGGGAACATTTTGGCATTCCCGACGAACCCGTGAAATTCAGCAACCGCAAAGGAACAATTGCCTTTGCGCGTGGCGGACCCAACACACGCAGCAATCAACTGTTTATTAACTTAAAAGATAATTTACGACTCGACAAAGTTAAATTTATGGGCGTTAAAGGTTTCCCTGCATTCGGTAAGGTAATTAAAGGGATGGAAAATGTGGAAAAGATTTTTGCCGGTTACCGTGAAAAGCCGAATCAAGACTCAATTCAAATGAAAGGCAACGATTATTTAAATCGTAAATTTCCAAAACTCGATTACATCAAAAGTGCCGAAATTATCGACTAACAAATGCCAATGGAAGGAAAAAATATTCTCTACATTAAAAATATGGTTTGTCCTCGCTGCGTTAAATCCGTAAGCGAAACCTTAACAAAACTGAATGTTAAATTCTACTCCGTTACTCTTGGCGAGGTAGTTACGGAAAAACCCGTTAACGAACTCCCCCTTGACAAAATTGCCGAAGCACTCAAAGCCGAAGGTTTTGAACTGTTGGAAAGTAAAAGCGCTAAAATAATTGAAAGAATTAAAGTCGAATTAATTTCCGTAATTCAAAACTACGAAAAGTTTAATCTTGAGGCATTCAACATTTCAAATTTCCTAAAAGAAAAAATCAGCATCGACTACTCATCTTTAAGCGCTCTCTTTTCCAAAACCGAAGGAATTACAATTGAACACTTCTTTATTTTACAGAAAATTGAAAAAGTAAAAGAGCTTTTAAAATACAATGAATTGACACTGAGCGAAATTGCCTACAAACTCGGTTACAGCTCCGTTGGACATCTTTCCAATCAATTTAAAAAAGTTACCGGAATGACCGCCAGCCAATTCAAAGCAGAAATACAAAACCTAAGAAAACCTATCGACTCGTTCTAAATAAAAAACATTTTACACCGGAAAAGGCTTGCATTTGAGATTCAATTTTACATAAATTTCGCACAATTTAAATTTTTAATTAAGAGGTAAGAATGGCGCAGGCAAAACGGGAACAATGGGGTTCAAAAATTGGTTTTATTTTGGCAGCAGCCGGTTCTGCCATCGGCTTGGGAAATATTTGGAAATTCCCTTACATTACCGGGCAATACGGCGGAGCGGCTTTTATTCTAATTTACCTTATTTGCACCGCAATAATCGGCTTGCCCGTTTTAATGGCGGAAGTTTTAATCGGACGCACAACACAAAAAAATCCCGTTGGCGCATTTAAGAAACTCTCGGAAGGTTCAAAGTTTTGGACTGCCATTGGCGGAATGGGAGTAGCCGCCGGTTTCATCATTCTCTCCTACTATGCCGTTGTAGCAGGTTGGGCGTTGGGCTATATTTACCAAGCCGCATCGGGTGTGTTCTACGAATTTTCCAAACCTGAAGTTGCAGGACAATATTTCAACAGCTTAATAAGCGACACCGTTTGGAACGTAGGCTATTTCGTACTTTTCATGGCACTGACAATGGGAGTTGTTTACTCAGGTGTAAAAAACGGAATCGAACGTGGCAGCAAAATAATGATGCCCGTATTATTTTTACTGTTAATAATTCTCGTCATCAGGGGCGTTACGCTCGAAGGCGCTTCGGCAGGGATTAAGTACTTCCTGCACCCGGATTGGAGCCACGTTACTGGCGAAGCAATTCTTGCCGCAATGGGACAATCTTTCTTTACGCTTAGCCTTGGAATGGGCGCAATGCTTACCTACGGCAGTTACATGTCGCGGAAAGAGAACCTGCCTTCCTCCGCCGTTAGCATAGTAACGCTGGACACGCTTATTGCGCTTTTAGCCGGACTTGCAATATTCACGGGAGTATTTGCAACGGGACTTTCGCCAAAAGCAGGACCGGGATTGATTTTTCACACATTGCCGGTAGTATTTACCAAAATGCCGGGTGGTTACGCTTTTTCAATTCTGTTCTTTGTGTTGCTTACCATTGCTGCGCTTACTTCCTCCATTTCCCTCTTGGAAGTAATCACTGCTTACTTCATTGACGAAAAAGGCTGGAGCCGTCACAGGGCTGTAATTGTTTTCGGCGGTTTAACAACATTGTTTGGACTACCGAGCGCTTTTTCCTACAATTTAATGGGTGATTTTCGCATCTTCGGGCTCAACTTTTTCGACTCGGTTGATTTCTTAGCCGCAAATATTCTTTTACCTGTCGGAGGATTTTTCATTTCGGTTTTCGTTGCTTACTACTGGGGCTACAAAAAAGCATTACCTGCGCTGCGCGACGGAGCGGAAAATCTGTTCGAAAAATACCCGTGGGTAATTACCGGCTGGAAAATATTATTAAAATACTTTGCTCCTGTTTTAATCTTTTTGGTATTCCTGAACTCAATCGGAATACTTAAACTAATTGCCGACATTCTTTAGCTACAAATTTTGAACAAGAAAAATATTCTTAAGATACTAAGCAAAAAATCCACAGGCGCGATAATCACTTACACTATTATCGCCCTTGTTCTAATAATTTGGGGCACGGGATTGTTCGAAAAAGTTTGGGAATTCCCGGGTAACTTCGAATCCGTTAAAAATTTCCCTTCCAAAAGTTTACCCCTCGGCTCAATCCCTTTCATGGTTTTAATTCTGTTAGGCACGGGAATATTTGTAACATTCAAACTAAATTTGCCTCAGCTCCGCTACATTTGGCACGGGATAAAAGTAACAGCAGGCAAGTACGACGACCCAAACGACGCAGGCGACTTAAAGCATTTCAACGCTTTAACCACGGCTCTTTCAGCCACCGTTGGAATCGGGAATATTGCCGGAGTGGCAACGGCAATTTACTACGGCGGTCCGGGAGCTTTGTTCTGGATGTGGGTAACGGCATTTTTCGGAACAGCTCTCAAATACGCCGAGTGCACTCTCTCGCTTAACTACCGTGAATTCGACAGCACGGGGCACACCGCCGGAGGACCAATGTACACAATTGAAAAAGGGCTTGGCGAAAAGTGGAAATGGCTCGCCATTGCATTTGCAAGTTTTGCAATTATTTGTTCATTTGCCACAGGCAATGCGATTCAAGCTTTTACCGTTTCCGACCAAATTTATTCCGAAGTGGCACAAATCGTAGGCGTCAATCACCCGCTCACAATTAAGCATTTAATATTCAGCGGTTTTTCCGTTTCGGTAATGCAAATCATTAACGGAATTGCGTTAGTGTTAATAATCGGGGCGGTAATCATCGGGGGAATTAAGAGAATCGGAAACGTAACCGGTTTTCTCGCTCCTTTTATGGCAGTAATTTACGTTATTGCGGCATTTCTTATTCTTTTTTCTAACATTCATTTTCTTGAAAATGCTTTTTCAACAATTTTCAGAATGGCTTTTAATCCCCCCTCCCAAATTGCAGGCGTAGGCGGAGGAGGATTGTTGATTTTCTTCAACACAATGATGTGGGGAATAAAACGCGGGCTTTATTCCAACGAAGCGGGACAAGGCAGTGCGGCAATTGCTCACTCCACAGCCAAAACCGAATACCCCGTACGCGAAGGCGTTGTTGCAATGTTAGGTCCTTACATCGACACGATAATTATTTGCACGCTTACAGGCTTGGTAATTATTTCGACCGGCGCTTGGCATCACACACAATTTTACGTTGAAAGAATCGACCCGAACTTTGCGGGACAAATGTTAAACAGTAGTATTTTAACGGCATTCGCTTTCAAGCAAGGCTTGGCTTGGCTTTTTCCTTACGGCGACAAAATAATTACGCTCAGCGTTGCGCTTTTTGCAATCTCCACTGCAATTAGCTGGAGCTTTTACGGCGACAGGGCAACAGACTATTTGTTCGGAATAAAGGGGACAAAATATTACAAGTGGTTTTTCCTCTTGTTTGTTTTCATCGGAGCTATTGCACAATTGGAAGACGTTTGGAATTTCGGTGATGCTGCCTTAGGTTTTATGACCCTCCCGAATTTACTGGCAATTATCTTGCTTTCCGGTAAGCTCAAAAAAATGACTAAAAGCTACTTTTCCGTTGAACAAAAACCCATAAAGAAATTTTAGCCAATAAGTTCAAATATTTACCCGAACAATACAACAATATTACTTTGGTAACTGTTAAAAGAAAATTGAAAAATCTTCATTCTTTATTTTTGTCTTGTCTTCCATATTGCTTAAAAACTTTAGCCAAAAGTCCAAGCAAATCTTCGCGAAGAAACGGCTTGCTAATGTAATAATCCAATCCGCCGGAAATAATATTTTCCCTATCAAACACAGTTGCAAAAGCAGTTACGGCAATAATCGGAATTTTTTCGTAGCCTTTGATTTCATGAATTTTATTAGCAAGAGTAATACCGTTCATTTCAAAGCCCAAACCGATGTCCATAAGAATGGCGTCGTATTTGTTTTTCGAAATTAGCTCCAGTGCTTCATCCGGTTTAACGGCTTCGTCAATCAAATAGTATTTTTGGATATAGAGCTTAACTACATCTCTTGAGGTCTTATCGTCGTCAATAATAAGTAATCTTTTCATACTACCCTTCTTATTCAAATATTATTATTTTTCTTAGTTATCGGTATTTGAACTGTAAATTCGGAACCTTTTCCCACAGAACTCTTTAAAGATATTTTACCGTCAATTAAATCAAGATATTTTTTTACTATTGCTAAACCTAACCCCGACCCTTGGTAATTTCTTGAGCTTCCTTCGCTAACTTGTCTGAATTCTTCCCAAATAATTTCCAGTTTGTCTTCGGGAATTCCTATCCCCGTATCTTTAACTGAAATCAGTAATGTTTTTTTATCTTTGCTTAAACTAACCGATACTTCAATATATCCCCCTTCGGTAAATTTAACGGCATTATTCAAAAGGTTTTGTAAAATCCCTACGATTATTCTTTCGTCCGTTAGTATGGAAAAATCCTGTGGAATTTCGAATTTTGTTCTTAGCTCAATTCCTTTTTCGAGAGCAGATTCTTTAAAAATACTGCTTATTTCTTTTACAATTAGTGTAATGTTAACATTTGTTATCTTTTTCTCGAGTTTGTCAAACTCAAGTTTTGTAATATCCAAAATATTGGAAAGAGTGTCAAGCATTCTTTGAGAGTTTTTCATAATGCCCTCAAGCATTGTCTTGTGGTCTTCTCTTTCAATTTCATCCAAAAGAATTTGTGTATAACCCATTATGCCCATAAAAGGAGTGCGAAGTTCATGACTCATATAAAGGAAAAATTGAGTCTTTAACTTATTTATTTCTTCCGCTTTTTCTTTTGCTTCTATTAGTTCGTTAAAAAGTTTTTTCCTTCCCGTGATATCGCGGAAAGTACTTAGTAGTAAGGTTTCTCCTTTAGCCGATTCAAGAAAAGTATTGGAATATTCAAACCATTTTGTCAGTCCATTGTGTAAAGATATATTGGCTTCCATAAATGTACGAATGTTTCTTTTTTTGAAATTCTTTTTAAATTTTTCCAATGAGGCATTATTTATTTCTTTAAAGATAATATTGTAAGGTTGCCCAATAAGCTCCTCCTTTTCCAAATCAACCATTCTGCAAAAAGCATCGTTAACGTCAACGATAATTCCGTCCTTATTAAGCAATCTCATTCCGTCTTTAGATTCTTCCCAAATACGGCGGAAAAGTTTTTCGGACCTTTTTAGTTTTTCCTGAGCTTCTTTTATTAAAGTAATATTTCTTCCTAAAACCACAAGTCCTTTTCGTGAACCATCGGAATTAAACAACGGAACTTTAATTACATCAAAAATTTCAACGGTTCCATCGGGTTGTGGGATAACCTCCTCATTTCTACTTATTGTTTTTTTCTCCCATGCTTTCTTATCCGTTTCCAAACAGGTAAGAAAAGCATTACGATAAACCGGGTGTGTAAATTCAGCCAGTTCTTTATCTGTTTTTCCGTAATAATCAATGCCTTCCAGGTGAAAAAGTTTAACATCGGCATCGTTTGCAAGCAGCCATTTCCCGTCTCCGTCTTTGAAGCAGACAATGTCTTCGTCAGTCGAGTTAATAAGTGACCAAAGTTGTTCCTCACGTTCTTTCAGCTTGTCTTGAGCAATTTTCTGCTCGGTAATATCAATGGAAGCGCTAAGAATACCGTCTTTACCATTAGGTAATTTTATTTTTACCTCCCTCAACATAGTGTAATAAATATTTCCTTCTTTATCAATACTTCTAACCTCGGTTTCAAGTTCTCCTTTTCGTAAAATCTCGGAAATATTTTCTTCAACAATATCTTTCTCTCCCGGAGGTATGAGTTCTCTTACATTTTTCCCGATAAGTTCGTCTTTGCCATATTTCATCCTATTACAGAAAATTGTGTTGGCATCGAGAATATTCCCTTTTAAATCCAAAATCAAATAGCCTACGGGAGCTTTTTCAAAAAGTTCTTTGTACCGCGCTTCGCTTTCTTTTAATATTTTTTCATATGATTTTTGCTCCGTAATATCCCTTGCAGAACCTACAACTCCAATCAATTCACCTTTTTCGTTATACATTGGTGCTTTGCGAACATCCAAATAGAGAAATTTTCCTTTGACATTTCCGTATTCAAAAAATTGCATCGGTTTGCCCGCTTTCATAGTAATTCCGTCGGAATCGATACATATCTCGCCGAAGGTATGCCATTTCGGATTTTCAGGATGAGCATTTCTTTCTCTGAGAGCAAAAAACATATCATCTTTGCCTATGGGCTCGTCCGTATCTTTTGCATTTAACAAATTTTCACAAATGGCTTTATTGGCAAAAAGATATCTTTTGTCTTTATCTTTTGCCCACATCATATCGGTCATTGTGTCCGCCATAAGACGGAACAGATTATTCAACGTTGAAAGTTTTGTTTCTTTTTCACGTAATTGTTGCTCAATTAATTTAAGTTTTGTAATATCTCTGGCAATATGAATACCTCCAATAAAATTACCTTTTTTATCAAGTATAGGGTCAACGGTAATCTCATACCATTTATCCCCAAGATGCAATTCCATTGACTCCCGTTTTTTTGATTTTTTAGATGCAACAAAAGGACAGCCAGGGACAGGTCCCTTTGTTAAATGAACTTCTTCCCAACAGTGCTTTCCAATAAATTTCCGGAAATCGATTCCGAAAAAAGTTCGTGTGGCTTCATTTGCTTCAAGGACATGCTGATCCACATCCATAAGCCAAATCGGATCCTCGGTAATATTAAAAATTCTTAAATATTTATGAAAACCTAATCGAAGTTTTTCTCCTTCCATTTGTTCTATTTTCGTAAAGAATAAAAGTATTATATTTTCTTCAAGGAAATCCGTCTCAGCTACAAACTCCATTAGTTGTCCGTTGAGTACCAAATTGATTTTCCGAGCAATATTTTTCCCGAAAGAGACCGATAAATACAAATCATCCCAAAAGCTTTTCTCTGTTAATTCAGGAAATATCGCACACAATTCCTTGTTAATTGTCCTGTCCTCACGAAGATTAAATGTATTTTTTGCTTGATCATTAAACTCTATGATTGAAAACGACTGTTTCTCTTCAGAATAAAACAAAACAAAGGCGGGATAATTAAGGTTAACTATGATAGACGAAAATATTTTAGTTTTACTTTTATTAATGAGCATATAGAAATTCCCCTTTAAAAGTTTATTCGGATTCTCAATTGGTGTATCCCGTTTTTTAATTATTTCTTGAAAAATAAATATTCTTTTTAAAAAAATCAATTTTAGTATTAACACAATTTGGGGCACAGGTTTAAAATCGGTGGCAAAAGTTAAAAGACAGAAAAATACCACAAAAAATATTTAGGGAAATTACCAAAAAATCAACGGAAGATTTAATAAGGATAAGCGATAAAATTTAACTCCCAAAAGTCATTAGACCCTTAAAAATCTAATGACTTTTGGGAAGATTAGACAAAAGCCAAAAAAGGGAAATAATACTTTAAGATTAGATTCTTAATAACTCACCCCCTTTTTCCCCCTCTCTTACAAAGAGAAGGGGATTCTGCTGCGCCGGAATTTTCAACTTGGTTTGAACAGGGGGAGAGTTCCGAAGAAAAAGGAAAATACTCTTCAAAATAATTAAAGTGTATATTTTTTGCCACCAAATTTAAACTCGTACCGCTAAAATAATATTTAGTCGCTCCTTAAGAAATCGGATTTAGAGAAAAATTGAGGGAAAAACATTTTTTGAAAGCTCTGAAAAAGAAGTCCCTGGAAAGCCACAAAAATCGGGACAGTCTCCTTGACGAGGCAAAGGTTGTGTACAATTTAAAATATTTTGACAAAAAAACAAAAATTTGATTGGGAATACTATAAAACGCACTTCCGGTAACAAACAAAAGTTCAACTATTTTTTTTAAAGGAACGTCGCTGCCATGAGAACCGGGAAATCCCGTTTTTTACGGAATAATGATTTGCTCAAACGAAAATTTAAATTAAAAAATAATTAATAAAATGTAAATGTTAAGTGATAAAATGAGTTGTTTGATTGATATAATGACAGTAAAAGCTGCCATAATGTCAATGTTAATAATTAAATGGAATATTTAAATAATAAAATGAGAACTTCAATTAAGATATTGGGAATGTTGAGTGACAAAATACATTGTTAAAACAAAAGGATGGCAAGTTTAAATGGTAAAATGCAATGTTAAAGTGGAATAATGCCCATTTTAACTCAATAGATGCCAATGCTTAGACACAATTTTGTGGTGTCGTTATTTTCCATTTCAATTTTTTTAACACTTTTTCAATACGCTTTTTCTGACTTTCTTTCTCAATTTCGCTAATTCTTTCTGTAAGCAAACCTATAAATTCATTTTTATTTGTTTCGTTGATAATCGGCAATGTTCTTTCGGCATACATTGGCAATTGTTTGGCTTCGCTTTTTCTCAACTGCTCAATTAGTAAAGGAAACGTATCTTTGGCATATTCTTTTTTTGAGCTTAAATTTATCAAAATTCCTATTCCATTGTCTTTTGTAATAACCGAACCTTTATCGGTAGCGTTTAAAATTTCAATGAGATTTTCATAAATTTCTTTTGGTTTTATTTTGGAGATTGTATTCAATGCTATCATTGCTCCCCAAATCAAGCGATTATTTTTACTTTTCAATAGTGTAAGAAAATATTTGTAATAATCCGCGATTAATTCGGGTTTTATATACCCTACTTCATACAAAGTCTTTATACAATCACTTTGAATTCTTTTGTCTTTTGCCTCCCTTAAAATTTCAACTAATTCAGCGATTGAATTATAATCGTTTGTGTTGGCTATTTCTTTTGCCAATTCTTGATTTGGAACATTATCTTTTCGTCCCAATGAACTTGCCAACTTATGTAAAATACTCATAATCTACGTTTTTCAAATTACCCAATAAATGCCTTCCCCGCAATTGCAACTGCAATGCCGAGAATTGCCGACATTATAGTTATAGGTAATATTGCTTTTTTATCTTTCGGTGCTACCATAAATAATATTGGAATTGCAGAAATTTCAGCAATAATCAAACCTTTCAGCCACGGTGCAATATTCCAAGAAACAAATGGAATTATTAATCCGAGAACAACCCAATGTGAAAAAGCTGAAAGATTAGCCGATTTTTCCATTTTCTGGATTATCATCGGAATAATATCAATTATTCCGACAACTATTCCAATACTTAATGCAATTAAAATATCATTCATTTTTATTCCTTTTTTGTTTTTTTATTTAATGCAGCACAAGGGTTATGTGTATGAGTAGTGACGGGATTTTTTGCACTTTCGTTCATTATTGCAATATTATTGATTTTATTCATATTGTTCATTCCTGCCTGCCGGCAGGTTTAGCACTTTGCAAGCCATTACTTGTACACAATGTTGGCAGCTGGCTTTTTTGTCTTGTATTTTATTATCGATCTAAGCATTATATTTATGTCTAAGATAAAGCATAGTATTAACTTTTCATTTATTATCTTGGACACTATGTCTATCTCCATGTCTAAGTAATGCAATAACATCTATATTCTTATTATTAGCTTGGACATTGTATCCATCTATTTGTCCATCCCCAATCATATTTTAATAACATATTTATAGTTCGGTGATGTTTTAGGTGTATTGTTATCTCCTAAAAGTCCTAAATCTTTCATTTTAGATAAATGTCTTTGAGCCTTTTTATTATCATAACCAAAATGTTTTGCGTATTCTTTTTTACTTACCTCACCTTTCAATTTAATCCATTCATATCCTTTTAATTCATTTTTATTTAATTCTCTAATAGTGGGAATATCAGTTATTTCTTTTACAACGTCATAATTTCTGGGAAATTTAAATGCAAGATACGGTTCATCAAAAGTTATGATTGGTAAAGGTAGATTGTATTTTACAGGTAACTGTTTAATTGTATTGAATCCCAATCCACGTTGTTCAACTAATTCCAATTGGTCAAAAGCATACATTATTTTAGGATTACGACTTAAAGAAGGTGCTTGCAACAATTGAATATCTTTTAAATTTATAGGTTCAACAGGTTTTCCCGGGGATTTGACGGTAATCATTTTATCATTTATTTCGAAATAAATCGGAGCCCCTTCAATATCATAGTCTCTATGAACTACGGCATTGGAAATTGCTTCTCTTATTACTTCCGATGGATAGTCAGGTATCTTTTGACGTTCAGCGGTTGTTCTTTTTAAATGATAACTGATTTTTTCTTTATACCAATTCATCGCTTGTTTTGTCAGAGTAGTGATAGGTCCTTCAAAAGTTTCAATATCTTCATTTCTCCCTTCTGTTTTAAATGTAGCACGAATAAGAGCGTTAGGATATTTTAATTGAGGTCTTTTGCCAAACAATAAAAGACCTATTCCTGTAGGATAAAATGTATTATTTTTAAATTCCAAATAACCCAATTGATTAAAAATTCTATAAAATTTATCAGAGTTAATCTCTACATTTAGTCTGGCTTTTAATATAAAATTCTTAATTGCATTTTGCGATAAATCATCTATACTTGCAGATAATTCAATATTCTCCTTTTGCGTTAATGTATAGTCTTTTTCTTTAACTATGCTTTTGGCTCTTTCCTCTGCTTCTTTAATAAACTGTTTATTTTGTTCTCTAATTATCTTTTGCAGTTCAGGTGGAAACATTTTTACTTCAACACCATTATCTAATAAAAATTTAATCCCTTTTCTATCAACTTTTGGGTCAGGATCTTCAATTCCAATAAAAACCTTTTTAATGCGGGCATTAACTATTCTTTCGGAACAAGAAAGTTTGGGCGGTTTTCTTGCTCCGGGTGCACAAGGTTCAAGAGTAACAAATAAAATGGAGCCATCTAATATTTTATCTCTATTTTTTCTTTCAATCAATGTAAATTCGGCGTGGTCTCCTTGCCTTAATTCTCCTCTATAAGCAGTTTCAACTGTTCCATCTGGTTTTACTAAAACGGCACCCACTTTTGGGCTGGATTTATCATTTCGAGGTTCTTGAATGGATTTTTTCATAACCTCAATGGCTAATTTCATGTATTTTCGAGCTTCTTTCATACTTTTATTTTATATGCTTTTCATTGCTTGCTGCCAACGGTTACGTGTATGAGTAGTGGCGGAATTTTCCGCACTTTTGTTCATTATTGCACTATTGTTAATTTTACGCATATTGTTCATATTTAGCACTTTGCCCGCCATTACTTATACACAATGTTCTCGGCTTTTTATTCTTTTTTCTTTCTGGTTTCACTTACTGGATGTTTTCCTAATTCATCAGGATATATTTCAATCCTTTTTCTTTGCCAATATTCTAATTCTACTTTACCAGTAGTTTGTCTTTCTGTCCAATAATTTCCAATAAGTTTTAACTTACTGTTATGTTTAATAATGTCAAATAATATTGTTCCTTTATGTTGTTGGCTCCTATCCCTAACAGATTGTTCCGGCTCGCTTACATAAGAATATACTAACCTTGATTTTTGATTGTCACTGTCTATATCAAATCCACTTATAAAATTTCGGCTTTCCATTTCTTTGGTTCTCATTACACAACTTATATTCAAAAATGATTGCTTAATTGTTAGTATAACAGGAATAGGAGCAGGTTTTTTTTGGGTTATCGGGTCTATCCAATTACTTTTTATATAGCCTTTCCAAGTTCCATTTAGGTTTGGGAACGGAACCAACCAACTATGTAATATTTTCCATTTCCAAATCCATTTTTCAAATAAAAAAACTAAAATTGCATCACAAGTTACAACCGTTGTTATGGGTTTTAAATAGTTCAATAAAGTTTTTTCTTTGACAGGGAACAATGATAAATACAATAAATAAAATCCAACTGATATAATTATTGTTAGCCAGAGATATATTTTACGATTAAGATATTTCATATTAAAATTCTAAATATTTCCATAATTGAACCATAAAATCATTGACCATTTGGCAGTTCCATTTTCTACCACTATGGAATAAATATAGAATTTCGGATACTTCTCTCCATTCCTTACAAGTTTTTTCTGTTTTAGTTTTATCATATATGAATCTGATTACCTGTTTCATTCTTTCTGTCCAAGTATCATAATCATTATAAATTGAATTTGGAACATTCCACAATAAACATTCTAATAAAAATGACGTAATTCCTGTATTTACATTTTCTCCATCGTCAATCATTTTGTAACGAATTCTTTTGAAAATCCGAACGAGTCTTTTAAATCTCCTATGTGTTTGTTCGTTTTTATTTCTTCCATTTTCAATATGAATTTTGGGATAATTGATTATTTCTTCATCAGTTTGAGCAAAGAATTTTATTCCTTCAACATATTTATCAGGGTCTTTGCTGTTTATGTATTTATAATTTCGGTATTGAAAAGAAGGAACAGCATCTGCTTCAACACGATACGAGGTAGAGGATATTTTTATTGATTTATTTCCTTGTTTAACATTATCTTCGCCATATTTATCAATTAATGCACGAATTACTTTTTTTCTAAATGTTGAAAAATTGTTTGTTCCTTTTATAAATCCATAATGTTCTCTTGTTAAACCATCTGGATATTCTGAATAAAAGGTGTCTTTCAACATAATACAAACATCAACATCACTGTTTGCTCTTACATTTGTATTGTTGGCGTATGAGCCTTGAACAAAAATTTCAATATCCTTATCTTTAAGTTCTTCAGATGCTTTAATAGCATCTTTTATCATTTTTATAGCATTCGATATTCTTTGTTCTTCCGTTTCACTGGCTGGTTTTCGCCAGTTATCAAATGTTTCTTCTGAAAATCTACTCATACTTATTCCTTTTTAAAATTGCCGAGAACGTATCAATATACCTATTGCGTATAGCGGTACCATATGTGATATTTAACAGCTATATTACGCAAAATAAGAATAATTATATGCAAAAGCAAGAAATACTAAACGAATTCAAGGATACAAGTTTAAATTTAATGGCAAAAAATAGAAGAAATAAGAAACCGGAAATAAGAAATGGTTAAATGCAAGACGCAAGAGCCTAAACACAAACCGTAAATAATTGAAATTTTATTTCTTCGATACCTTCGGCATCGGTTTGGCTTTTCTCTATTTTCTTCTATTGACATTCGATCCCCGCTTAGTCGGGGGTCGGATAGTTGACAATAAGCTGTATGGCGGATTGCCGGCAATCTAAAAAACCATTTCTCAGATAGACAACTTTCTTTCTCTTACAGGGAAGAGCAGGGTGCTTTTTAATACTGTTTCCGAAAGAATCCCGAAGGAATTCAATGTAGATAGCAAAAAGAATTAAAATTAAAGAAGAACCCTGAAAGGGTTCAAGTTTTAAGGGCAGAATATTCGAAATAAAAATACAATGATAATATTTTGCCACCGATTTTTAAGCGGTGCTGTTACGATGATGGTACAAGTAAAACCGGTAAAAAATTATTGTGTCAACTTTTTTCAGGACAAGTCACAAGTCACTGTTATCTGTTCACTGTTATCTGTCTTCAAATTCCGGCTTAGAACCGACGAATCCGTAATACGCAATGTAAATATAACACAACACGGGAAGAATAAACGCCGAGTGGATTCCTATTGCATCGGCAAGAGCGCCTTGCAACACGGGAATAACAGCCCCGCCAACAATTGCCATAATCAATATTCCCGAAGCTTGCTTTGTGTGACGTCCCAATCCTTTCAGCGCAAGCGTAAAGATTGTAGGGAACATAATGGAATTAAACAAACCGACAGAAAGTATTGTCCACATTGCAAAATGCCCCGTAGAAAGCATTGAGGAAATCACCAGCACAGCGGCAACAAGAGCGCTAAAACCCAATGTGCGGTCGGGCGCTAAAGTTCTCAAAACTCCCGAGCCGATGAATCTGCCAACCATTGCCCCACCCCAATAAAACGCAACGAATTTTCCAGCCACTTCGGGAGTAAAACCAGCGATAAAGGGCTGTCCGATGTAATTTACAAGGAAACTTCCGATTGAAACTTCCGCTCCCACGTAAAGAAAAATTCCTATTGCTCCGAGCAAAAGATGACGGTAGCCCAACGCGGATTTGTGAATCGCATCGCTTGCAACGCCGTTCTCGTCTGCGCTTTCCGGCTCCGCTTCTATTTCGGGTAAATGTATTTTTGCAATAACCGCCGCTAACAAAAACAATATTGCCGTTAAAATCAAATATGGTGTTTGAACGGAAGCAGCTTCGAGGGCTTTGTAGGTGCTTACTTGTGCCGGAGTCATTTTGCTCAACTCTTCCGCGGTTTTTACACCGACACTTAAAATTAAAATCGAGCCGAACAATGGTCCTATTGTTGTGCCCAAAGAATTAAACGCCTGACTAAGATTTAGTCGCGAGGAAGCTGTTCGCGGTTCGCCGAGAATTGCAACGTAAGGATTGGCAGCCACCTGTAAAAGCGTAATGCCGGAAGCCAAAATGAAAAACGCCGTAAGAAACACTGGGTAAGATCTTAATCCCGCCGCAGGATAAAAGGCAAGCGTTCCAATACCCATTACAACTAATCCGACTACTATTCCCCGCTTGTAACCGATTTTTTTCAAAATAAAACTGGAAGGCATTGAAATAATAAAATACGCCGCAAAAAACACAAACTGCACCAGCATCGCTTCGGCATAATTAAGCTCAAATATTGCCTTGAGGTGTGGAATTAAAATATCATTTAGCGAGGTAAGAAGTCCCCACATAAAAAACAAAGTAGTAACAACAATAAACTCTTTCGTGTAATTCTTTTTTCCGCCGTTTCGATTTTCTTTGTTAGTCTCAGGATAAGATGTCATATATTACCGCTCAAATAATATTTTAAAAACATTGAATTTTAATTAAAACAGCGAAATATAGGCATCATTATTTAGTTGTTAAAATTTTAATTGAAATTTTTTTCTTGACTTTTAAAAAATAAACCTTTTATTAGCTCCTCAAAATTTTAAGAAATGTTTTACTCTAACAAACATATCGCAATTTTTAATCAATCCGCTTCGGCGTTCTCGTCGTACGATTCTCTTTTTATTTCCATTATTCTTATCCTTTGGAGCATTCTAATTCTAATGCTAATGCATTAAGAATTAAGCCCGCTCCGAACTTACTATTTAAATATTAATTTAACTTTACGGGCTTATGGGAAACAAAAGCATGGTCATTTATTATCATTTTAAAATCAATTCATTAACTAAACAAGGAGGCTTTAGCCTATGAAACGCTTCTCACTTATTCTTCTGTTTCTTTTTGTTACAATGGGCTTTTCCGCAGCTCAATCGCTTGAGGTAACAGGAAAGGTCTTTGACAAACAAACCGATGAACCTTTAATTGGAGCAAACATTTCCATTAAAGGAACAAACCTCGGAACCGTCTCGGATATGGACGGGAAGTTCCACATTAAACTTCCCCATTTCAAATCCGCTACGCTGGTTTTCAGTTACATCGGTTACAAAACCGTAAAAGTTAAAGTTAAGGGAAACACGTACGACATGAAAGTCGGAATGGAGCCCGATATTTTAAAAACATCCGAAGTGGTAATCTCCGGTTTGGCTTCGTCGGTCAAAAGGGAAAATGCTGCAAACTCGGTTGCAACTGTTTCGGCAAGGGAGCTTACGGAAGTACCCACAGAAACACTCGACGGTGAGCTTTCGGGCAAAATTGCCGGTGTAACCGTCAGTGCAACTTCGGGAGCGCCCGGCGGTGGCTTTTACGTAAACCTTAGAGGTGTGGGAACAATCAACGCCGAGAGCCAGCCTCTCTACGTTTTGGACGGAGTTATTCTCGACAACACAGCCACACAGTCCGGCGTTAATGCCGTTACAAAGGCAACCGGAGGAGGAAGCACAAACTATCAGGACAATCCCGTAAACAGGATTGCAGACCTCGTGCCCGACGACATCAAATCAATCGAAGTTCTTAAAGGTCCCAGCGCAGC
>JALWGH010000010.1 GCA_027013735.1 Melioribacteraceae bacterium | reverse complement strand
ACCGACGAAAAAATAAAATTGATTAAAAAGTTTTTTAACTCAACCGGAATACTGCTCGACCCGGCTTACACGGGCAAAGCATTTTACGCTTACAATGAAATTTTTCTCAAGAACAAAAAGACAAACGTAATGTTTTTGCATTCGGGCGGGGTGTTCGGCGTTTTCGGCAAAACGAAACGTTTCTTGGAAGTGTGAGTGCTTATTTTTATTTTTTAATGTTTTGTATTTCTCTGTTGTGATTAAAAATGAATATTTGAGGTAGGAATGGAAAAAAGAATTAGAGTTTTGGTTGCTAAAGCCGGCTTGGACGGGCACGACCGCGGTGCCAAAGTTGTTGCCGCCGCGCTAAGAGACGCCGGAATGGAAGTGATTTACACGGGCTTGCGCCAAACACCGGAAACAATAGTTAACGCCGCCATTCAGGAAGATGTGGACGCAATCGGCGTGAGCATTCTTTCGGGCGCACACATGACGATATTCCCCAGAATACTTGAGTTGATGAAAGAAAAAAACGTTGACGACATTTTACTTTTCGGCGGCGGCATTATTCCCGAAGAGGATGTAAAAAAATTAAAAGAAATGGGAGTGGGTGAATTGTTTACGCCGGGTTCTTCAACAAAAGAGATTGTTGAATACGTCCGTAAGTGGGTCGAAGAACATCCGCGGTATTAATTCATTCCATTACCTAAAAAGGATGTGATTTAAAATGCTTTCCAAGTTGTCTAATCTTGTTTTGAAAATGATGGGGTGGAAGCTCGAGAAAAATCTTCCGCCCGAGAAAAAATTTGTTGTAATAGCGGCGCCGCACACAAGTAATTGGGATTTCCTTTTTTTCCTTCTTTACGTTTGGGCAATCGGACACAAAATAAAATGGGGTGGCAAACATACGCTTTTCAAAAAGCCCTTTGGTGTGCTTCTCAAAAAGGTTGGAGGTATCCCGATTGACCGCAGGCAAAAGAATAATTTTGTTGACACGATTGTTGAAGAAATGAACCGGAGCGAAGAATTTGTAATAACGCTAACTCCCGAGGGAACGCGTTCCCGAGCAGAGCGTTGGAAAACGGGATTTTACTTCATTGCTAAAAAAGCAAACGTACCTGTTGCTTTGGGTTACATCGATTATGAAAAAAAACATGTGGGAATTGCCGGCTATTATTATCCCTCCGATAATCTTGAAAACGATTTGAAGATGTTGAGTGAGTTTTACGAGGGCAAAGTCGGTAAAAAGCCACAACACCATAGCGAGGTTAAGTTTTAACTTTCTACCGGATTTATTTTTTCTTCAGGATTCCTTTTTTGCAAAAGAATTTTACACTTTCGCGAATGTTGTTTAAGTTTGTGGGGTTAGGTTTGTTAGCCCACTCAAGCAGCAAATCCCTTAGCCCACCAAGGATGAAACGTTTGAAAATTGAAATGTCAACTTCGTTGTAAACACCAGCTTCAATTCCTTTCTTGAAAATTTTTTCGCCCGTCCGCATAAAAAGTTCATAATAGTTTGTGAATTTTTTAGGGCTTTTCTTTCTTAAAAAATTCTGCTCGTTTACAAACACCTGTGCTTTGTAAGGCTCTTCAATAAAGCAATCGAAAACAAGGTCGATTAAATAGTCGAACTTTTGCCGGAATGAAAGCTGGGGATTTTCGTAAATCTTTTTCAATTCTTTGTACAACGGTTCCCAAATGTTCTCAAATATTTTAAGTAGAATATCTTCCTTATTGTTGTAGTAAACGTAAACGCTTCCAACCGCCACATTTGCTTTTTCGGCAATATCCCTGATTTTTGCTTTGTGGTAGCCGTGTTTGGCAAAAATTTCCACGGCTGCATTTAAAATGTCCTGTTCTTTATTTCCTTCTTTAAGTCGCATTTCTCTTCCAAAGTTTTATTGAATCAAAGTTCAATAATAG
>JALWGH010000009.1:2410-5846 GCA_027013735.1 Melioribacteraceae bacterium | reverse complement strand
GTTCGTCTTTTTTCATCTTTTAGACTTTAAAATAAAATACAGACTACAATTTTAATTTTAATTTTCGGCTAAGTCAAGAAATATTCACTGGCGAATTAAGCTCAGACCCAAGCTCATTTTTTCTTGAATAAGAATACACCGACAATAAGCAACACAATTCCCGCAAGCCAATAAATCCAAGGCGGGGTTTCTTTTAATCTGAAAGGCTTGAACGTTGCCTTCAGATACGTTCCCGGTTTAAGCTCGCTCATTTTAAATTTCCAAGTAAGGCGATTCAAAGTAACGTCGTCCGCATTGCTCGAAAGTATTTTGCCGGGCAAGTAATAAACGTACTTCATCGTGTAATCCGACGGATTAAATCCGAATTCAAAAAAGAACGGAGTAATTGACTGACCGAATATTTTCGTTCCTCCCGGTCCCTTTTTAATAAAAATAGAAGCCCCTTTAAAGGCAGACAATTTATTTAACGAATCAATATTGGTAAAGCTGAATTCAATTTTTGCGTGAATTGTACTGTCGTCATAGTCAATGTAGGATTCAAGATCTTTTAAACTAACAAACGGTTTTGAAAATTCTTTCCGCACGTAAACTGTGTCGAAAATTGAAACCCTTTTGTAAAAAGTTGAATCTAACGGAAGTGAAATTTTTGTCCAATAGTGAATAAACATTTTGCCGGAATTATCCGCCTTAACGGTTGTAATTTGTTCGTAATTCAAACAACCGGCAAGTAACACGGAAAGCAATATGAAAGCAAATAATTTTTTCACTGGAGAATCTCACAAAATTTCGGTTTGCAAATATAATCTTTTTAATTAAGACAAAAGTGATTATTTTTGTTTTTTTATTTTGAATTAGTTACCGGAGATTAAGATGCCGACGTACGATTACAAGTGTTTGAGTTGTGGTTACCAATTTGAATATTTTCAAAAAATGACGGATGAGCCTTTGAAAACCTGTCCCAAATGCGGGGGCGAAGTTAAAAGACTACTCGGCACAGGGCTTCCGCCGATTTTCAAAGGAAGCGGATTTTACGAAACCGATTACAAGAAAAAAAGCAACGGCTCTTCCACTAAAAGTCATTCAACAACAAGCAGTAGTACAAGTAACACCAGCAATAAAAAAGAGACTAAACCTTCAACAGGAAATAAGACTTCCGAAGTTAAAAAGTCGGCTTAACGCCGACTTTTCTTTTAGAAATCCACACCCATTGAAAGGTAATACCTTGGACCTGTAAAGTACTGCAAATTGTAACTCCACGCCACATCAAACCTCCACAAGAAAATAAAATACAATCTAAAGCCAAAGCCCGTACCCATTAGCAAATCTTGCGTCACAGGATTTCCACGAGGGTCTTGTTTCACAAGTTTAAGCGACTCGTTATTATCCCACGCAGTACCGGCGTCAATAAAAGCAACTCCCAAAATGTTTTGCAACATCAAAGGCAATGGTCCGGCAACTAAATATCTGATTAGAGGGAACCGTAATTCCAAATTCAATAATGAATATTTCGTTCCCATTTTTTCGGCATAGTCGAAACCTCTAAGAGGCAAACCGGGAGTTAAAAATGCAAAGTCGGAAGGAGACCTTAAAGGCAATTGTCCCGTTGCAAAATTTCTGTTAATCCAATAATCAACCCCGCCGACAAAAAACCTTTGCGGATTTTGCCCGCCCGAATATCCGCCGGAAAATCTAAACACAAAAGAATTGTCGAAGAAGAACCGGAAGTAATGACGGTAGTCCCACGTTAACGAATAAAAACTCAATTTCTTTCCGGTAATCCCGGGATTCCCGAAAACAGTAAAGTTGTAACGCGTGCCTTGAATTGGCGAGGTGTAACCCCACATTGTATTATCGTGAACAAAACTAAACGTCGGGACAACAAACGTTTGCTTTTCAATGGGTTGCTGCGGGTCGTCCAAATTTTCGGAAGAAACATTGAGCCACCCCAAACTGCCTTCAACCCGGTAAAATCTGTTGAACGGATAGCTTGCAGAAACAACTGCACCGTAATTTCTGAACCTGTAGAATTGAGCAAAGTAGTAGCCCCCCACATAAACGAAACGCGCCGTGTGGAAAGCCTCAAAGCTCCAGTCAGTTCGTTTGGCTAAGTAATAATAGGCTAATCCGTAATCACTGTTTTTCAAATCCATCTGCATGCTTGTTACGCCCACAATCCTGTGATTGCCAAGCATGTCGCTAAATGTTAACACGGTTGTACCCAGCAAGCCGTAAAGCGTACTGTAACCGGCGTTAGCGTAAACAATGTCCGGCGAAAAATTAACCTTGTACTTATTAACAAGAAAATTACCGTTCTCGTCAAGTTTTGCTCTGAAAAGCTTTGTAGTGTCAATTCTATTGGAAAGTGAATCTCTTGAGTAAACCCTTCTGCCGAAAACGTAATGGGAATAATCTTTTCCCGTAGTATCTTTTTCCGCTCCTTCGGAAACAAAACCGCCGGTAAAGATCTCAATGTTTTTTAACGAATCGGCAACAGCCTTTTTACTGCGTGCAATTAGTGTGTCCTCAAGTTTTCTTGCCGAAACAGTGTCGGCAAAAATTCTCGTGTTCTCAAGTTTGGGGTGCACAACTCCTTCCATAAAAGGAGTAAACTTTAGACTGTCCAAACTCTTCATCCCGAACGGGTCGTTAATCATAAAAATATTGTACCCCGCATTAAACAAAGTAGTAAACACAAGTTTTTGCCCGTCGCGAGAAAGTGAAAGTTGATTTATTCCGTTTAAGGAATTTGTCAAAGGCTTGGCAGGAATATCCACCAGCGATTTTGTAGAATCTTTCACCACCAAATCTTTTTCGTAAAGGTTTGTGATTCCGTTGTAGTCGGAAACAAACAGGATTTTCTTGCCGTCGGGAGAAATTACCGGTGTTTGTTCGTTGCTGTATTTCCAATCGGTAATTCTCGTAACCTTTCCGTTCTCAAGATTAATTGAGTACAAATCCAATTGCCTGTAATTATGGTCGAACATGTCGAAAGAACTGTCCAGCATTGCTTTGGTTAAATATTTCCCCCGGTCCGAGGAGAAAAAGATTTCCTTTCCGTCCGGAGACCACACCGGATCGGAATCGCTAAAAATGTCGTTAGTAATATTTTTTATTTTTTTTGTCTTCAGATTGTAAACGTAAATATCGGACTGATTAATATTCTGCCCCGTAAAGGCAATTTTCTTTCCGTCCGGAGACCACGAAACCGAGCCAATCCCTTTCATGTGGAAAGGAAGTTCCTCGTACTCGTCTGTTACCGTGTTAATCAAAGTAATATTGTCGTAACCACTGCTCTTGCCCGAAAGAGCAATTCGAACATTGTCAGGCGACCAACTTAACGCGGGAAACAAAACATTCAATTCTTCGAAATCGTTTTCCTGTCCGCTTTCAACAACCCGTTTAATCTTTTTCGGATTGTCAATGTCCATTACCTAAA
>JALWGH010000009.1:0-2400 GCA_027013735.1 Melioribacteraceae bacterium | reverse complement strand
TCCTTTCGGCGAAATTGCAGGACTGGTATTGTAAAAGCCGCCTACCTTTTTATTGTCGGTCAATCTTTTGGCAAATTCGTCCGGGTCTTGCATTGTTGCAATTTCGGGCCAATAGGCTTTCTTCAAAGATTTTTTCCAACGCTTATTTAATTCTTTCAAATCAATCCCGAGTGCTTCTTTCAGCCCGCTTTCCAGTCCTCCCGAGCCTTTAATTTTACTAACCAATTCACCTATTTTGTGAATTCCGTAAGTATCGGCAATGTATTTGTACAACGATTGCCCACCGCGATAAGCGTAGTAGCCGTTAAGCCGATTAATGTCTGGCAAATATTCATTAATGATTGCATCACGAATAAACATATCGGAATTTGTTTCCCAACCTTGCGAAAGGAATTCCGCCAGACCTTCGTGAAACCAAAGAGGCAGTTGTAATTTTATTCCCTTGGAAATAATATTCTGCAACGATCCGCCGTAGAGGTATTCGTTAATTACGGCATGAACAAGTTCGTGATTAATTACGTGACGAAACTTTGCGTAAGAGCCTTCGAAAGGAATCACCACGCGGTTTTTGAACTGTTCCGTAAAACCGCCTGTCCCCTGCCCGATGAACTGATCGGAAATGTTTGTCTCCTGAAAATCGTTGTGTGAATTGTAAAGAATAATCGAGATTCTTTTGTCAATCTTGTAGTTCAACGCTTTTTCTATTGAAGAGAGCGCCACCTCCGCTTCCCGTGCAAGGAATTCCACACTCGGTTTGGCACCATTTGCAAAGTAAATGTCGAAGTGTTTTGTTTGAATGTAGTACCAGTCATAATCAATGTACTGAACGCGGTTTTGACCGAACTGTGCGAAAATGTTAGTGAACGCTAACATTAAGGACGCAAATATTAAAATTGTTTTTTTCATTCCAACCTCTGAAAAATCAATATTAAGTTAGCTGTTTTTTTTCTATTCCGAAAGAATAAAATTTATTTCTCTTCTTTCCTCGTCAATCCTTATTAACTTAACAATAATCTTATCGCCAAGTCTGTATCGTTTGGAAGTACGTTTGCCTTTTATTAAATAATTCTTCTCATCATAGATGTAGAAATCATCGTCCATATCGCGCAAGCGAATCATTCCGTCGGCAAGGTTTTCCGTAAGTTGAACAAAGATGCCGAAACTCGTAACGCCCGAAATAACAGCGTGAAAATCATCCCCAAGGTGATTTCGCAAATATTCCATTTGTTTCAATTTAACGGAAACTCTTTCGGCTTGCACGGCAACTCTCTCACGCTCGGATGCTTGCGTAGCGTAATCGTCTAACAAGTCCAAAGAGAAACGCGCTTTCTTTCCGTTAACGTAATCAAAAATTAATTTGTGAACAATTAAATCCGCAAACCGCCTGATTGGCGAAGTAAAGTGAGTGTAATATTTGAACGCCAATCCGAAGTGTCCGATGTTATGAGTAGAGTAAACGGCTTTAGCCATCGAGCGGATTGCTACTTCGTTCACAAGCGCTTCTTCTTCGGTGTCTTTAACTTGGTCTAATAAATTTTTCATCTGCTTCGGATTTGCGTACTGGTTAACGTCGTAATTGTAACCGAGCGATTTGACAAACTTTGCAAACTCTTTAATTTTCTCCTCTTCGGGTAAGTCGTGAACCCTGTAAACAAAGGGGAAAACGCCACTCTGCTTTTTGTTAATATTGACGTGCGTTGCAATTATTTTGTTTGCAAGCAACATTAATTCTTCAATCAACTCGTGGCTTTCGGTTATCTTTTTAATTTTAACATCAATGGGAGCGCCGTTTTTGTCCAACTTAAATTCAACCTCGGGACGAATAAAATCAATGCTTCCCTTTGCTCTCCTCTTACTTTTAAGAACGCGGGCAATCCTGTTCAGCGTTAATAAATCTTCAACAAAGTCGCCTTTCTTCTTGTCTAAAATCTCCTGAACTTCCTCGTAAGTAAATCTCCTTTTGCTCCTAATAATACTCTTCTTTATTTTGTACTTAACAACTCTTCCGCGGGGAGTCAATTCCGCAATGACGGAAAAAGTTAACCTGTCTTCGTTGGGGACAAGCGAGCAAATATTATTCGAAAGTTTTTCCGGCAGCATTGGAATTACCTTGTTCACAAGGTAAACGCTGTTTCCCCGTTTGTAGGATTCACGGAACAATTGTGAATCGTCGGCAATGTAGTGGCTGACATCGGCAATGTGCACACCAACCGAATAATTCCCGTTGCGCAATTTTTTCACGGAAACGGCATCGTCAAAATCCTTAGCATCCTTCGGGTCAATGGTAAAAACATTTTCTTTTCTTAAGTCCAATCTTTTCTTAATTTCCGCTTCGGAAATCTGCGTGGGAATTTCTTTCACCTCTTTCAAAACCTTCCGCGGAAATTTGTAAGGCAGTTC
>JALWGH010000008.1 GCA_027013735.1 Melioribacteraceae bacterium | reverse complement strand
CAATAAAAGTGCTAAAACGCCGAAAATTAAAAATTTCTTTTTCTTATTATTTCCTTTTGCCATTTGAAAATTCTCCCGTTAAAATTTATTCGTAATTTTTAATATTCAATTTACCTAAGGAATTCAACAAAGCATCGTGCAGCCTGTAAAATTCGTATTCGGCAACAATTTTATTTTGCACGGCTTGAATGTAATTTTTGTCCGATTGCAAAACGTCCAAAATAGTTGCCGACCCCAAATCGTAGCGCTGTCTGTTAATCTTTCTGTTCTCGCCTGCCGCTTTTACATTTTCGATGCTTACTTCCAATTGTTTTTTTGCCGCCAGCAAATCCAAGTACCCTTGCTTGATTTCAATTTTAATTTGTCTTTTAAGAATTTCAAGGTCTTCTCTGGCATTCATTGCATTAACCTTCGCCATTTCAATCTGCATCTCGGTGTTAAAGTTCGAGAAAATCGGGAAATTCAAACTCAAGCCAATGTTGTAAACCCGCCTGTTAAAAAGATCGTTCGGAGTAGTTGCACTTGTGGAAAAAGAGTAATTCCCTGTCAGCTTCGGAAAGATTCTGCCTTTGGCAATGGTAATACCCGTTAAACGGCTTTGGTAAACCAATTCCTGACTTTTAAAATCAGGTCTGTTGCTCAAAGCCTCTTTCACCATTGTGCTTACATCCTTAAAACCTTTCAAAAAATTGTTGGCGTTTTTAACTTCTCCCGGATAGGGGTCAACAAAATCGTAATCGGCAAGCACATCGAGAGCAAGGTAATTAAGCAATGTGCTTTTGGCTTTTTCGTAATTATTTTTTGCTTGAATCAATGCCAACTGCGCATTGCCAAGCTGAACACGTTGTGCGTAAACGTCTGCGATGTTTACCGAGCCTAATTTATTTTTTAATTCTATTGTTTCCAATTGTTTTTTATTGTAATCAACATCCTCTTTACGAACCCGCAGCAATTCCTTAGCGCCTAAAACCGCGTAGTAAAGCTCCGTAGTTTTAAGAACAACGTCCTGCTTCTGTTTTTCCAGCGCAAAACGTGCTGCGGTTAAATTAAGTTTGCTCTTTTTAATATTTGCGTAATTTGCCAGTCCGTCAAACAGCACAACGCCTCCGCCGGCAGAAAGACGGTAATTCCTCGAATCCACTTTCGAAGGAGGAATGTTTGTGTAACTACCGAAAAAGTTCAACTGCTTTCCGCCGTTGTCGCTTATTCTGTTCCAACTCCAACCGGCACTTGCACTCAAGTTTGGCAACAGACTTCCGATAGAAGTTTTTACTTGTTCTTTAGCGTTAATCATATTGTTCCGTGTTTTAATCAAAGACGAGTTCCGTTGCAAAGCAATAGAAATTGCTTTGTCTAATGTCAGCTTTTTTTGAGCGAAAGTTGGTAAAACCAAAAGAGCCAAAAACAATAAAACTATTTTTTTCATTACAACCTCTAATTTCTTTACTGTCATTATGACGACTCGAAAACAAAAAAGTTTAATTTGTACGACAAATTTAATTGAAGAATGGTTTAAATATTTCGGAACCAGGATTAAAATTCTTTCGTAATTTTTAAACAAGACATGCAAAACTATCGGATTGACACTGAAATATTACTTCATTAACAAACGGCTTTGGCAATGCCTCCTCCGCAGATTGCAAGCAATCTGCGTAACGGCTTTAGGTTAGCCTTTCGCCTCCGATGGGATAACACAAAAACAAGAAATCCAACGTCATTGCGAATCCCGATTTGTCGGGATGAAGCAATCTGTTGTTCATTCAGCTTTTATTTTTTAGAAGACAGATTGCTTCCCCCGCATTCTGCGGGGTCGCAATGACAGTTCAAGGAACCTTTATTACAAACACTTAATGAATAGCAACATGAAATTTTCCACTTTCCATTTTCAACTTTCAATTAAATAAGTCTTAAGTAACGCGTGACGAGTCTTAAGTCTCTATTCACTGTTCTCTGTTATCTGTCCTCTGAATAGGACGTCTTGCTTCTCGCGTCTAGCGTTTTGCGAAGACATTTCTTATTTCTCGTTTCTTCTTTCTAATACTAATTATTAGCTTCTTTCACCCTCCGATTTTAAATTTTCCACGATTTTCTCATTAAAAATCTCCCCATTTAATTGACACTCAAATCAAATTACAATAATTTGGCGCATTAACAATTTTGAAATTATTGAGTTGAAAAATGGCTGATATTGTAGGAATTAGAAAAGAGACAAAAGACAACCTTGAACACAGGGCACCATTGGCACCCCGTCACGTAAAAGATTTGGTAGAAAAAAATAAAATTAAAGTAATAGTTGAACCGGCGGAACAAAGAAAATTTTCCGACCATGAATACGAAAAAGTCGGAGCTGTTATTAGCAAAGACCTTTCCCCTGCAAAAGTTGTTCTCGGAGTTAAAGAAGTTCCCATTCCGGATTTAATTCCCAACAAAACTTACTTGTTCTTTTCGCACACAATCAAGGGACAAGAGTACAACATGCCCTTGTTAAAAGAAATATTACAAAAAAATATTACGTTAATAGATTACGAACTTGTAAAAGGCAAAAACGGCAAGAGGACAATCTTTTTTGGAAATTTTGCCGGTTACGCAGGAATGATTGACACTCTTTGGCTCTTAGGGCAAAGGCTCAAATACGAAGGCTATTCAACACCTCTCGAAAATATTAAACAAGCAATTCACTACAATTGGCTTGCCGATGCCGAATACGCAATCAGCGAAGCAGGTAAGCAAATTGAAAAATTCGGTTTGCCCGAAGAACTTTGCCCCTTTGTTGTCGGCTTTACGGGAAGAGGTAATGTTTCCAAAGGAGCGCAGGAAATCTTTAATTTTCTACCCGTTGAAAAAATAAAACCCGAAGACCTTCCCGAATTGTTTAACGGAAATTACTCGAGAAAAAAAGTTTACTCGGTTGAATATTACTCCCCCGACATTTACGAAAGAACCGACGGGGACGAATACGAAAGAGAACATTTCCACAAAAACCCACATTTGTACAAATCCAAATTTGAAAAAAATCTCGACTATTTAATTGCTCTTGTTAATGGAATTTATTGGGAACCCGGCTACGACAGACTGGTTACTAAAAAATATTTCAAAGATAAATTTGCTTCCAATTCAAAGCCGAGATTACGAGTAATAGGCGACATTACTTGTGATGTGGAAGGCTCGATTGAAATGAACGTTAAAAGCACACGGTACGATAATCCCGCCTACGTTTACGAGCCGCTCACAGATAAAATCATTGACGGCTGGGAAGGCGACGGCGTCGTTATTCTTGCCGTCGATAAATTGCCTACCGAACTTGCCCGTGAGGCAACGGAATTTTTCGGTAACAAACTTTACCCTTACCTCCCGGTTTTGGCAAACATCGATTATTCTTTGCCGATTGAAAAACTGAAAGAAAAACTCCCCGAAGATTTCAGGGGCGCAGTTATTGCTCATCATGGAAAGCTAACGGATGAATTTAAATATTTGGAAAAATTCCTTTGAAAAAAGATTTTTTTAACGGGACTTCATTCGGCACAAACAAAACCTTTCTAAAATTAATTTCCTCGGAGAAAGAGAAATGAAACACATTCTTGTCCTCGGCGCGGGACAAAGCTCCCCCTATTTAATCAAATATCTTTTGGAACGTGCGGAAGAACACGACTGGTTTGTAACGGTGTGCGACAGAGATTACGAATTGGCAAACCACCGAATCAATGGCCACGAGCGTGGTGCCGCTGTTGAATTCGACGTAAATGATGAGGAGATGCGACATTCCCAAATCAAGAAAGCGGATTTGGTAGTTAATTTCCTCGCACCGAAATTTCAATACTTAATTGCCCTCGACTCTCTAACCTTTGGCAAACATGTCATTTCCGCTTCGTACGAAGATATTCGCATTCGTGATTTGAACAAAGACGCGACAAAGAAAAACATTATTATTCTTAACGAAATGGGTCTCGACCCGGGCATTGACCACATGTCCGCAATGAAAGTTATTTACGACATCCGGAAGAGCGGCGGTAATATTAAGAGCTTTATTTCTTACGGCAGCGGCTTGCCGGCGCCCGAAGTAAAAACAAATCCTTTGCGCTACTGCGTAACTTGGAATCCCAGAAACGTAGTAATGGCGGGCGAATCCGGCGCTCAATACATGGAAAACGGCAAAATAAAGATTCTTCCCCACCACGATATTTTCAGGCGCACTTGGCGGGTTAAAGTAAACGGATTCGACGAAGAGTTTGAAGCCTACCCTAACAGAGACTCATTGATTTACAAAAAAATCTTTAAACTCGAAAAAGTAAAAACAATGATTCGCGGGACAATCCGTTACCCGGGCTGGAGCGAAACTTGGGATCAAATCGTAAAACTCGGACTCCCTAACGAAGGCTTGATTGTTCCCGATTTGAAAAAGAAAACCTACGCCGAATTTGTTGAGATGTTTCTGCCAATTAACATTTCAGGCTTAAAAATCGACCAAAGGGTTGCTAATTTCTTAAATGTTAATCCGACCGGACGAATAATGGACAACCTGCGCTGGCTGGGGCTTTTCTCCGATGAAAAAATCGGAGGCAACGTTAAAACCCCTGCCGACGTAATGATTAAAATTCTTAAAGAAAAAATGCCTCTGCCGAAAGGCGCGAGGGATATGGTAATGCTTCAGCACGAAATAATTGCGACATTCCCGAAGGAAAAGAAAACGAAAAAAATCACTTCCACTCTGGTTGAATATGGCGAGACTGAAGAATTAACTGCAATCAGCAAAACGGTAGGACTGCCGGCGGCAATAGCAGCAAAGCTAATATTGACTGACAACCTTCCTATTGTTGGAGTTCAATTGCCCACGCACCCGGTAATTTTCACGCGCGTTTTAGCCGAACTCCGTATGTTGGGAATCAAATTCAAAGAAAAAACGGAAGAGATAAAAAAATAAATTTTCATTGCAGTTTTAAATCAGCGGTGGAAATAAGAAAGAAGAAACGAGAAATAAGAAATCCGTCTTCGCCCTCGCTTTGCTCGGGCTACGCCGCGACAGGTGTTTTTCGCTAGCCGCGAGACGTCCGCCTTCGCTTCGCTACGGCGCGACAGGCAAGACGTCCTATTCAGTGAACAGATAACAGTGAACAGAGAACAATGATTGTTTGAGTCTGGATTGTGGTAAAAAAGTTTGGAGTTGAAATCAAAACCAAGTTCTTTAATTCTCTCCCAATGGTGAAAAACTCAAAGTTTTATGAAATGAGCCCCAGCGGGGCGACATCTTTGTAGAACACAAATTAAAGACATAAAAATGAGCTCCAGAGGAGCGACACCTTCATGACCTTCAACCAGTGGGATTAGCAAGCAAAAGCAACGAAAAAGTTTTAGCGCGATTATCCCCGCCGTTGGCGGAGCAGGTGCAAGCATTTGGCGGGACAAAAAATCGTAACAAAACGTTCAACGGGGAATGACAACAAAAATATTTTTCACCCACAATTAAACTAACACAAAAAAAAGCGGAATGTTTTGGCATTCCGCTTTTTCAATTCGAATAAAACCCGTTAACTATTCACTTTTGTAAATTACAATTGTGCCCGGATTTATTCCCGTGTCAAATCTTCCTTTTTCGGCTCCGCTTAAATCGAAATAAGCAACTTCGCCGTTTTGTGTGTAATCCTTCGGATTACCGCAATAAATCAAATTACTCTCGGAATCGTACGCAATTGAATAAATTCCAAATCCCATTGGGTTTACTTTATTGGCTGAAATCAAAGAATCAGCCGTTATTTTAAAAGTGGACAAATCCACAACCGCCACGCCGGGACCGTAAAGTAAAAACATCTTTCCGTTGCCAATTGCTGCGTCTGAAGGAGCGGAGTCAAGAATAAGCGAATCT
>JALWGH010000007.1 GCA_027013735.1 Melioribacteraceae bacterium | reverse complement strand
ATTTCTTGACATAATGCGTGCTTTTGCCGTTTTTATGATGGTGCAGGGGCACACTGTTCACACGCTTCTGGATACGGGTTACCGCAGTGACGAATATTTCCTTTATTCGATTTGGCATTATTTGCGCGGCTTTACCGCTCCCATTTTTATGTTCACCGCAGGCGTGGCTTTTACTTACTTATTTAAATTAAACGGCAAACCTTTTGCCGAAAATCCCCGTGTTAAAAAAGGTGTGAAAAGATTTCTCCTTTTGCTTGGGCTCGGCTACCTTTTAAGGTACCCCACGTGGAGAGTTGTTGATTTTTCAATCGTTTCGGAAAAAGAATGGTTAACCTTTTTTGTGGTGGACGCTCTTCACCTCATTGCGTTTGGAATCTTAGCGCTGATTTTTCTTTTGTGGCTTGGAGAAAAACTAAAAATTAATTTTTCAATTTTAGCTTTCCTTTTTGTAACTATTGTAGTTTTGCCCTCTCAGGCAATTCATGGAATAGATTGGAAAAGCTTTTTACCATTACCGTTGGCAAATTATTTCACACCGGAATACGGTTCTTATTTTCCGTTCTTTCCTTGGCTTGCGTACGTGGTTGCAGGTGGACTGCTTGGCAATTACATTGCGCTGAATCCGGGTGCTCACAAGAAGAAAAGATTTTCCTTCTCGCTCATTGCAATCGGAGCGGGCTTAATAGTAACGGCACTACTGATTGAATATTTCTTTATTACCGGCAAAAGTTCAAAAAATGAAATATTCCTTTTCCTGACAAGAACAGGGGGAGTTGTTGCTCTCAATGGAGTTGTGGCTTTGTCGGTTCTAAAATTTTCCAATGTACCGGAAATAGTGAAGCTAATGGGGAGAAACACTCTCTTTATTTACGTAACTCACCTTGTAGTTCTTTACGGCAGCGCTTGGAATCCGGGGCTTTCCAAGATTGTGGGAGCTTCGCTTTCTTTCGAATTAACATTGCTCTCGGTAGCTTTGATGTTTGTTTTTGTTTACGGAATGATTATTTTAAGAAAAAAATTTGAGAAGATTAGAAAAGAAAAATTAGCATTGGCGGAAATTTGAATATGAGAAAATCTGCAACGGTCGATCCTTTCCCTAAGGATGACGAAAAGAAATTCGAACAAACCCTTCGCCCCCAGCGGTTTTCGCAGTTTGTGGGACAGAAAAAAATCACCGACAATCTGAACGTTTTCATCGGAGCGGCAAAAAGACGGAACGAAGGACTTGATCACGTATTACTTACTGGACCTCCCGGATTGGGAAAAACCACTCTTGCACACATTATTGCAAATGAAATGGGAGTTAAAATAAAAGTTACTTCAGGTCCTGTTCTTGAAAAGCCTGCCGACCTTGCAGGAATACTTACGAATCTTGAAGAAAAGGCAGTCTTGTTCATTGACGAGATTCACCGGCTTAGTCCCGTTGTCGAGGAATATCTTTACTCCGCAATGGAAGATTTCAAATTGGACATTATGATTGATTCCGGTCCCAGCGCACGCACGGTGCAAATTCAATTGCCTCAGTACACGCTTGTGGGGGCAACTACGAGAGCCGGTTTGCTTACCGCTCCCTTACGCGACCGCTTCGGAATTAAGTTTCGCCTCGATTATTACGAAGCGGAACTGATTAAAAAAATAATTATTCGCTCGGCTGAAATTTTAAATGTGGAAATTGATGACACAGCCGCTTTGGAACTTGCCAAAAGGAGCAGGGGAACGCCTCGAGTGGCAAACCGACTTTTAAGACGCACGAGAGACTTTGCACACTTCGAGGACAAAAATAGAATAACAATTGAAATTGCACGCAAGGCACTGGAAGCTCTTGAGGTTGACCGTTTCGGTTTGGACGAAATGGACAAGGAAATTATTCTTACTATTATTGAAAAATTCGGCGGTGGTCCCGTTGGGCTGAACACACTTTCCGTTGCCGTAAACGAAGACCCGGGAACAATCGAAGAAGTTTACGAGCCTTTTCTTATTCAACAGGGATTTATTCAACGTACGCCCCGAGGCAGGGAAGCAACGGATTTGGCTTACGTGAGATTCAACAAAAAAAGGAAAAGAGCAAACGACCAACCTTCCCTTTTTGAGGACGAAGATGATTGAAATCAAAAAAATAAAAATTGACAATGATTTGCCATTTGTTCTGATTGCCGGCCCTTGCGTGGTTGAAAACGAGGAGATTACTCTTTACACGGCGGAAAAAATTCAGGCAATTACAAACAAGCTTGGCATCCCGTACATTTTCAAGTCCAGCTACAAAAAGGCAAACAGAACTTCATTAAATTCTTTTACCGGTTTGGAATTTGACAAGGCGCTTGGAATCCTTGCACGCGTAAAAGAAGAATTCGGCTTACCTGTTTTGACTGATATTCATTTACCATCGGAAGCTGCGCCGGTTGCGGAAGTAGCGGACATTCTGCAAATCCCAGCCTTCCTTTGCAGACAAACGGATTTACTCCTTGCGGCAGGCGAAACGGGAAAAGCCGTGAATATTAAAAAGGGTCAGTTCCTTGCACCGTGGGAAATGAAATACCCTGCTGAGAAAGTTGAGAGAACGGGAAACACGAAGATTTTGTTAACCGAAAGAGGTTCGACTTTTGGCTACGGCAATTTGGTTGTCGATATGCGGTCGTTAAAAATAATGAAGGATTTGGGTTACCCTGTAGTAATGGATGCAACCCACTCCGTCCAAATGCCCGGACAGGGAGGAGTTACCGGAGGCAAACCGGAGTTTATTGAAACGCTTGCCTCGGCTGCGGTTGCAGTGGGAATCGGTGCATTGTTTATGGAAGTCCATCCTGAGCCCGCAAAAGCGCTTAGTGACGCTGCTTCCCAATTGCCTCTTGAAGAACTTGAAAAATTACTGCTAAAATTGAAAAGGATTGACGATGTTCTTAAGCACTGAGATGGTTCAAAAATTGGACAATATTAAAATTGTACTTTTTGATTTGAACGGAGTGCTGATTAAGAGCAATAGTCTTGACGACATCTGCAAACCGGATTTTGAGTTTTGTTTCGGGGAACTTGTCAATTATTTTAAGTCACGGGGAATAAAAATCGGTGTGATTACTGCTAATAAAGAAGAATCGGTAAGGAAAAAATTAAGCAAGTTCGACAGTGAAGTCGGAACTTCCACGATTAACAAACTAAAGTTGGCGGAGGAAATTTTGGAAAGGAATAATTTGTCTTTTGAAAATTTACTCTACGTCGGCGATGAGATTTTTGATCTTGAATTAATGCGGCGAGCTGGGTTCTCAATAGCTCCGGCAACGGCTTCCCGTACAATTAAACGTAATGCGGATTACGTAACAGAAACAACAGCTGGCGAGGAATTAATGAATGCCGTAAAAAATATTTTTGTGGCGGTTGACGAAGTTAAAAATGGAAAGGAACAAAAAATTTGAGCGGAAGGGAATTAAATAACCGCGAACGTTTTCTGATTAATTCCGTTCTCCCTTCGAATAAGAAAGGTTACCTGGAGTTTAAGCAAAAGATTTCGGAGTTTGTTGTTTTAAGGGAAGACGAATTTTTTGAAGGCAATCTTTTACTTGGCAAAAGGGGAGCGGATGCATCCGACTTTAGCGAAAGCGCACCCACATTTGCGCTTGGTTATTCGGCTTACGGCGGGAATGCTTATTTCGTAACAATCGGCGAGGAGCGAGACGGCTTTGTTGAAGTTACTCTGCGGAAAGACAAAGAAACGGATTCCAACGGTTTGATTTGGTCTTATTCCGAATGGCGTCCCGGCTTCAAAGCGCCGGAAGACAGCTCGGCTGTAAGGGAAGTTCATTTAATTAAGAACAAATTGGTTGTTGCAATTGCTCCGCAATCCCGGAAAATTTGGGTTTACGAAGCGGACTCGGGAGTAAATTACATTTTGCCGGTTGCAAATTTTTACAATGAAATAATGAGAGTAAAGGAAGAAAAAAATCCTGAGATTGTATTGAACCCTCAAAGGATTTTCGATTACCCCGACGAACTTACGGACGAAGAGATTGGTCAAGGTTTTCTTACTTACAATGAGTACGTGGGAAAACTTGAGATTGATTACGGATTGTTCAAGAAAAATGAAAACGAGGGGCGACATTTATTTTTCAGAAAAATTTTTGGTAAGCAAAATGCTTGACAGCGAAATTATTAAAAAAGCCAGGGAAGTAGTAAAAATTGAAGCGCTTGCGGTTGAAGGCTTATTGAAGAGAATCGATGATTCTTTTGCCGAAGCAATAAAAATGATTTACAACTCGAAGGGCAGAGTGATTATCAGCGGCGTTGGTAAGTCCGGTTTGATTGCAAGAAAAATCGTTGCTACTTTGAACTCAACCGGAACTGCAGCAATCTATTTACATCCCACCGATGCTCTTCACGGCGATTTGGGAATGGTAAGAGCGGGAGACATTGTAATAGTAATTTCCAAAAGCGGCAACACCGAGGAGCTCTTTAATTTGGTTCCGATGATTAAACGCTTGGATATTAAAATAATCGGAATGCTCGGAAAGAAAAATTCCAAAATCGGAAACTTTTGTGATGTTGTTTTGGACATTAGCGTTGAGAGTGAGGCTTGTCCGCATGACTTGGCGCCCACTGCTTCCACTACTGCAACCCTTGTAATGGGCGACGCCATTGCCGTTACGCTTTTGGAGATGCGCGGATTCACGGCTGAGGACTTTGCCACGCTTCATCCGGCAGGTAGTCTCGGTAAAAGACTTTCGCTGAAGATTTCCGAAATAATGTACAAGGGGAAGGACGTTCCGCTCGTTAAGGAGGAAGACTCTTTGAAAAACACAATTCTTGAGATGACCTCCAAAAGACTTGGCGCTACGGGGGTTGTTGACAATGACGGCAAACTTGTTGGAATAATCACCGACGGCGACTTACGCCGCCTGCTTGAAAAGACAATGGACATTACCGGTTTGCAAGCCAAAGACATTATGACTAAAAATCCGAAAACAATTGACCCGAATTTGTTGGCATCGTTTGCATTGCAACAAATGGAAAATTACAAGATTACTTCGTTGATTGCCGTTGACAGTAACAATGTGCCCGTCGGAATAATTCACCTTCACGACCTTGTCAATTTGGGACTTGAAAGAAGATGAAAAAACTTTTTGTTCTGCTTATTTTGTTTTCTCTCTTTTCTTGCGGCGAGGAAAAGGTTCAGCCTTTTGTTAATAGTCAGATTTCCGGTAGCGAAATTCC
Source organism: Melioribacteraceae bacterium (assembly GCA_027013735.1). GTDB lineage: Bacteria > Bacteroidota > Ignavibacteria > Ignavibacteriales > Melioribacteraceae > WFQV01. The sequence continues at coordinate 678 of JALWGH010000007.1, read as the reverse complement.
CGATCAGGAGAGTTGGAATTCGAAAATTATTTTTTCGCGAGACGGCAGATTGCGAGCCGTTCTTTACGCAAAACATTTAATGGTTTACGAAAAAAAACGCCTCACTTTAATTGACGGAGTGAAAATTAATTTTTACGGCAGGGACGGCAAAAAAACTTCAACGCTTACTTCAAAGCGTGGAAAAGTTGACGACGCAACAAAAGACATGTTCGCAATTGATTCCGTAGTGGCAGTTAACGACAGCGGGGTGGTTTTAAAAACCCAAGAATTGGTTTGGAAAAATAAAACTAAAAAAATCACTACGGACAAGTTTGTTACCATTGACGACAAGACCGAGCACATCGAAGGTTACGGAATGGAAGCAAACGATGACCTTAGCAATTACACAATTTACAACGTTACCTACAGGGCTGTGAAGAATGAATAGAAAATTATTGATTTTATTGACCGGAGTATTCTTTTTAACAGCTGTGTTGATTTTTGCCCAGCAACAAGAGCCGATGACGATTGTCGGGAAAAGTTTTGTCGGAAAGAAAATTAACGGTAAAACAATCCGCGAGTTTATTGGTGACGTAGTAATTACTCAGAAAAATATTAGAATTACCTGTGACCGTGCAATTCAAAATTTGGACGAGAACAATGCAGAATTAATCGGCAACGTTGTGATTACTCAGGATA
>JALWGH010000006.1 GCA_027013735.1 Melioribacteraceae bacterium | reverse complement strand
CCATTACGACATCGGGACGATGATTAACAATTACGGCGTGGCATTGAGAACGGGACATCATTGCACGCAACCGATAATGAAACACTATGGAATTACCGGCACGGCAAGAGCTTCCTTTGCCCTTTACAACACAATCGAAGAAGTGGAAAGTTTTGTCAATTCATTAAACAGAGTTATTAAAATATTACGTTAAAGCTATGGTAGATAAAAAAGCGGAAATCAAGAGAAGACTAATAGACACGCTAAAAACAATTTACGACCCGGAAATTCCCGTGGATGTTTGGGAATTGGGTCTCATTTACGAACTCGATCTTGACGACGACGGCAACGTTTACGTAAAGATGACGCTTACCACTCCGCAATGCCCCGTTGCCGAATCATTACCGATTCAGGTACGGGAAAGATTGAAAATGGTTGAAGGCGTAAAAGACGTTTACGTTGACCTCGTTTGGAATCCGCCTTGGAGTTTGGACATGATGACCGACGAGGCAAAATTGAAATTAGGTTATCTCTAAGGTTTTAGAATGAAATTCTCTTCACAGGAAGAATACGGTCTCAGACTTTTACTACGGCTCGCACGTGCTTATGACGAGGGGAAGAGTTTGACCATTCCCGAAATAAGCCGGGCGGAAGGAATTAGTGAGGCAAACACCGCAAAAATCCTCCGCGTTTTACGCCTCGGCGGTTTGCTCGAAAGCGAGCGCGGAAACGTGGGGGGCTACTCCTTAACAAAACCGCCGGAAGAAATTTACGTGAGCGAAATTTTGACCATCCTCGGCGGTAAGCTTTTTAACGCTGACTTTTGCAAGCTTTACAGCGGGAACAAAAAAATTTGCGTTAATTCTTCCGATTGTTCTATTCGTTCCTTGTGGAGAATTATTCAGGAAGCGGTTGACAATATTACGCAAAAAATTACACTGCGGGATTTGCAAATTCCCGAGCACGAAATCTCGAAAAAATTCCCGATTGAAATAGTTTGTGCGTAAGAATTTGCCCGCTTCTCCTCTTGACAAATATTTCGGAATGGTTTATGTTTCGAGTTCAATTTTGTTCTTATTTGTGATTTTTATTCCGCGTTAGCTCAATGGTAGAGCATTCGGCTGTTAACCGAAGGGTTGTAGGTTCGAATCCTACACGCGGAGCTAAGGAGAAAGTTCTTTGAAAAGCCTGTTGATTTTTTTAACAGGCTTTTTTTGTTTTAGGCATCCGGCTGTTATCCCGACGGAATGTCGGGATGTAGGTTCGAATCCTACACGCGGAGCTAAAGAGAAAAGTTCTTTGTAAATCCTGACAATTTTTTGCAGGCTTTTTGTTTTTAGTGTAAGCATAAAAATGGGGTATTTCCTCTACATATTGCAATCTCAAAAGAATGGCAAATTTTACGTTGGCATTTCACAGAATCCTCAACGGAGACTTGAATATCACAACACAATTGAAAAAGGGTTTATTCACGTTACCGCCCTTGGGAAATAGTTTTTACACAAGAGTTTGAAACTAAACAACAAGCAGCCACCGCAGAGAAAAAAGTAAAGAATTGGAAAAGCAGAAAAATTATTCAAAAAATTATTAATGGTGAAATTCAGTTGTAGAGCATTCGGCCGTTATCCCGACGAGTTGTCGAGATGTAGGTTCGAATCCTACACGCGGAGCAAATGACAAATCACGTTGTTGCAAAATCTCAAACTCTATTTTCTCTTTTCACTGTTATCTGTTCACTGTTCACTTAAATGATCTTGCGTCTCGCGTCTTTCCTCTCGCGAAAAACATTTGTCGCGGCGTAGCCCGAGCAAAGAGAGGGCGGAGACGGACCTGTCGCGCCGTAGTCCCCGCAAATACGGGACAAGCAAGCGAAGCGCAGACGAAGGCGGACGTCTAACGTCTTGCTTCTCGCGTCTAGCGAAAAATATTTCTTATTCCTC
>JALWGH010000005.1 GCA_027013735.1 Melioribacteraceae bacterium | reverse complement strand
TTCTTTATCTTAATTTTCTCTGTTAACGGTTATCTGTTCTGTGGACGGTATTAATTTCTTGTGTCTCGCCTCTTGCGAAACCATTTCTTATTTCTTGTTTCTTATCTCTTCTATTTTTGCCACTAAATTTAAACTTGTACCACTTGAGACTTATTCCTAAAAAAACATTAAAAAAATCTTTGAAAAAAATTGATTTTCAGAAATAGCGTGAGTAAAATTAAAATTTGATTTTAAATAAATCGTCAAAGAATGAACGGTAAAAAAATAGTAATAAAAGGCGCTCGGGAGCACAATCTCAAAAACATTGACTTGGAAATTCCGAGGGATTCGCTAGTTGTAATCACCGGATTGTCCGGCTCGGGTAAATCCTCCCTTGCTTTCGACACGATTTACGCCGAAGGGCAGAGGCGTTACATTGAATCTTTAAGTGTTTACGCACGTCAATTTCTTAATATGCTCGAAAAACCGGACGTGGATTTAATCGAAGGTTTGAGTCCTGCAATTTCAATTGAGCAAAAATCTTCCGGCAGTAATCCGCGCTCTACGGTTGGCACGATAACGGAAATTTACGATTACCTGAGACTCCTTTACGCTAAAATAGGTCAGCCCTATTGTTACGTTTGCGGTACGAAAATCGAGAAGCAATCAACAGAACAAATTTTAAATACAATATTAAAAAAATTCCCCGGGCAAAGAATTACCGTGCTTGCCCCTGTGGTAAGGGGGAGGAAAGGACACTACCGTGAGCTTTTCGAAGGATTGTTGCGTGAAGGATTTGTGCGGGTCCGGGTTGACGGAATAATTTTACCGCTTGAGCCGGGAATGAAATTAGACCGTTACAAAATTCACGATATTGAAATTGTTGTGGACAGGGTTAAAGTCTCCGAAAAATCACGGATTAGAATCCGCGAATCACTCGAAGTGGCTTTGAATTACGGCGGGGGAACGTGCATTGTTTCCGACGGCGACAAAGACCACATGTTTAACCGTAAGTTAGCCTGCCCCAATTGCGGAATCAGTTACCCGGAGCTTGCGCCTAATTCCTTTTCATTTAATTCTCCTTACGGAATGTGCAAAGAATGCAACGGTCTCGGGGAGAAAAACGAAATCGACATTGACCTTGTTGTGCCGGATTGGAATAAAACCATTAACGAGGGAGGGCTTGCTCCGCTAGGCAAGCCCCGCCCGATTTGGTTTTTCCAGCAGTTGCAGGGCGTCGCAAAACATTTGGGATTTGATTTTGACACAAAGCTGAAAGACTTAACCAAAAAACAGCTTAACGTTTTAATGCACGGCAGCCCCGACAAAATTGAGTTTGAATATTCCTATTCGCACGGTGATTTTGTTACTTACCGTCACAAGTTTGACGGAATATTCAATTACATTAAACGTTATTACGAAAATACTGCGTCAAACAAAGTACGCGAATGGGCAATGTCTTTCATGCGTACGAAAACTTGCACGGCTTGCAACGGCGGACGCCTCCGTCCGGAAGCTTTGTCCGTGAAAATTAACGGGCTTAATATTGCGGAAGTTTCCAATTTGTCGATTGAAAAAGCGAGAAAGTTTTTCGAAGATCTGAAACTCACCGAAAGAGAAGAAATAATTGCCAAACAAATAATAAAAGAAATAAAGGAACGGCTCAGCTTCCTTTTGAATGTGGGTCTCGGTTACCTTACGCTTAACAGGTCGGCAAGAACATTATCCGGCGGGGAGAGCCAAAGAATACGGCTTGCTACGCAAATAGGCTCCCAGCTTGCAGGCGTGCTTTACGTGTTGGACGAACCGAGCATAGGCTTGCACCAGAGCGACAATATTAAACTGATTAATTCACTTAAAAATTTAAAGAAGCTCGGAAACACTATTATTGTTGTGGAACACGACCGTGAGACAATCGAAAGCGCTGATTTTATTGTTGATTT
>JALWGH010000004.1 GCA_027013735.1 Melioribacteraceae bacterium | reverse complement strand
ATCCTATTAAACCCGGTGATGATTACCCGTTCAAATATCTTTCCGGCGCGGGCGTGGCATTCAAACTTGCCAGAGCCGTAGCCGACGCCTTCGGTCACAAGGATATGGTGCTTAAATACCTTGACCTTGTTGCACTTGCTGGCGCTGCGGATATTGTTCCTTTAACCGACGAAAACCGTGTATTAGTTCGCAAAGGAATTGAATTAATAAACGAAAAACCCCGCCCCGGCATTGCTGCTCTGCTTAAGTCTGCACGGGTCACGCCGGGAAACTTGAACTCAGGTCAAATTATTTTTACCATTGCTCCGAGAATCAATGCAGTTGGCAGGCTCGGCGACGCACACAAAGCTGTCGAGTTGTTTACTACAAATGATATTTTTGAAGCGGAAAAAATTGCTGCCTCGCTTGAAGCAGACAATTACGAACGTCGTAAAATTGACGAAGCTACTTTTTCCAACGCTCTCGAACTTTTGGACGAAACAACCGATTTGGAAAACGATATGGTGATTGTTCTCCACAGCGATGATTGGCACCCGGGCGTAATAGGGATAGTTGCTTCAAGATTGGTGGAGAAATTTTACCGTCCTTCAATAATGCTAACCACCATCGACGGCGTGGCAAAAGGCTCGGCAAGGAGCATTCCTGGATTTAACATTTACGAAGCTTTGCAAGAAACCAAAGATTTGCTACTGCAATTCGGCGGGCACGAAGCCGCTGCGGGCTTGGCAATCGAGATTGAAAAAATCCCCGAGTTCCGCCGGAGGCTTAACGAAATAATCAGGAAAAAACTTACGCCGGAAAAAGTTGTTCCCGAAATATCCGTTGACACAAAAATTCACCTTTCGGAAATAACCCCGAAGTTCATTAGAATCCTCGACCAGTTTGCACCGTTTGGGCCCAAAAATATGCGCCCCGTCTTCCTTGCCGAGGGAGTGCGGATTGCATCTTACCCGCGAATAGTGGGAACAGACCATTTGGTAGTTTCCTTTTCGCAAAACGGCTCGGACAAAATTTTTGACGCTATCGGATTTAAACTCGGCGGTTACGCACAGGAGATTGAAAATAACGGAAATTCTGTCGATATTGTGTTTACGATTGACAAAATTTCGAGAAACGGAAGAACTTATCCTCAATTGAGAATTAAAGATTTAAGAACCAACTAAAGGAGAAAAAGTATGTCGGGTCACTCTAAGTGGTCAACAATCAAAAGGAAAAAAGCCGCTCTTGACGCTAAAAAAGGAAAACTCTTCACTAAGTTAATTAAAGAAATTACAATTGCAGCCCGTCAGGGAGGCGGAGACCCAGAAGCTAATCCCCGCCTGCGTCTTGCCGTGGACAACGCAAAAGCAGCCAATATGCCTGCGGATAATATTGAACGTGCAATCAAAAAAGCTACCGGCGAACTTGAAGGCGTTGATTACACCGAAATAAAATACGAAGGTTACGGTCCCGGCGGCGTTGCGCTTTTGATCGAAAGCATGACGGACAACAAGAACAGAACCGTTGCCGAAGTGCGCCACCTTTTGAACAAACACGGCGGTAGCTTGGGAGAATCGGGCTCGGTTGCTTGGATGTTCGACAGGAAGGGTGTAATTACACTGCCCGCACAAGGCAAAACCGAAGATGAAATAATGGAAATAATCCTTGACGCCGGAGCGGAAGATTTGCAGGCCGAAGATGACTTTTTCGAAGTAACCACTTCGCTTGATACTTTCGAGGACGTTCGCAAAGCGCTTGCGGATGCTGGCTTGCAGATAGAAAATGCTTCTCTGCAATGGATTGCAAAAAACACCGTTGAGGTTTCTGGCGAAACGGCAGAAAAACTCGAGAAACTAATCGACAGCCTTGAAGACAACGACGACGTTCAAAACGTTTACACAAACGCAGATTTTGTCGAAGAATAAAAATGATTATTTTGGGGATTGATCCCGGAACCGTTGTAACAGGTTACGGGATCATCGAGTTTGACGGCAACCAACTGCATTACAGAGATTCCGGCGTTCTACCTTTGGGCGCTTACAAATCTCTCCCTCTCAAGCTAAAAGAAATTTACGACTCGATTGTAAAATTAATTTTACTCCACCAACCGGAAGAGTTTTCAATTGAAACCGCTTTTTACGGGAAGAATGTCCAATCGGCTTTGAAAATAGGGTACGCGCGTGGTGTGGCATTGCTTGCGGCAGCTAATAACAAGCTGAAGCCCGGGGAATATTCTCCGCGCGAAATTAAAAAGGCGGTTGTCGGTAACGGTAATGCCTCCAAAGAGCAGGTTAAGTTTATGGTTGCCAAACTCCTTTCCATTAAAACCGAGGGAATGAAATTCGACGAAACGGACGCGCTTGCAGCTGCAATTTGTCACGCATTTAATATGAACTCCCACAGCTCCAAATCCACAAGCTGGAAAAATTTTGTTAAGAACAATCCACAGAGAGTGATTGAATAAAATCAACAATATTAGTTGAAAGTTGAAAATGGAAAGTGGAAAATTTCACACTGCCGGATGATTGGATGCATGGATGAATGACAATTGGGCTTGGTTTTTACCCCGAAATTTAATCTTTTTACTCAATTTGAAAATTAGCTTGACAATTCCGGCTCAAAACAAAAAATTTAAAATTTACAAATCTCTCTTCAGTATATTTAAAAGTTGAATTAAAATTTTCTGAGGACTTTTTGAACGTACGTAAATTAGCCCTGTTATTACTAACGGTTTTTGTTTCGTCCGGATTTTCACAAAGCATTTATTTTTGTACCGGACACACGGAAGATGGCAATCCTATTAACAGTGTAAAACACCTGAAAATAAAGCCCTCCGGCAGCTACCTGTTCATTTTGTTCAATAATGACGGGCGGAAAATCAAGACTCAATTACTGTATTTGTTCATCGACAAAAAGACCGATGGAAAGTTCGAACCCTTTGACAGCAAAGTTCTTAGAATCACAAACGACCAAACTTGGACGGCATACAATTACAAGTTTACCGAGCCGGGAAAATATTCAATTTATTTTTTGAATTCCAAACAGAATAAAATTGCAGGGGATACTCTAACAGTAGAGCTTGAGGAAAGTCCCTACCCGAACAGAAGCAACGTAACGTCCGATTATTATTACAACTGTGAGTTTGTTTTTTGTGAAATTGTTCTTGGCGGACGACCGATTAGAATAACCAACCGCGCCTACCTGAAGAAGAACAACGGATTAATTTACGCTTACTTAAACAACGGCGCTCCGTTAAAAACATCCGTTTTAATTGTTGACATTTGGAAAAAAGACAAACACGCATTCAAGTACGACCAATTTGTTGAAACAAAATATTACAGAATAGATCCGACTTGGCCGGACGCTTATTTTAAATACACATTTAAAGAGCCCGGAGAATACAAATTTTCCGTTTACAACGAAAGCGAAGCGCTGATTAAAACAAATTACATTCAAGTTTATTAGGAGGAAAAGTGAAGGGAATTATTCTTGCCGGCGGCGCCGGAACGCGACTTTATCCCATTACACAAGTTTACAGCAAACAACTTGCGCTTATTTACGACAAGCCCTTAATTTATTACCCGCTCTCGATTTTAATGCTTGGCGGAATAAAGGACGTTTTAATTATTTCGAATGCCGAGACAATTCCGCTTTACAAAAAACTCTTTGGTGACGGTTCACGCGTAGGCTTAAATATTGAATATGCGGTACAAGACGCACCGAACGGAATTGCGGAAGCGTTTATTATCGGTGAAAAATTTATCGGCGACGACAGCGTTACACTGATTTTGGGTGACAATATTTTCTACGGCAAATTAAATTTCTTTTACGATGCCGTTGCAAACAATGAAGACGGCGCAACCATTTTTGCTTACAAAGTAAACGACCCCGAGCGCTACGGCATTGTAGAATTTGACGAAAACTTCCGTGCAGTTTCGATTGAGGAAAAGCCTGAAAATCCGAAGTCCGACTACGCAGTGCCGGGGCTTTACGTTTACGACAACGAAGTAGTTGAAATTTCAAAAAACCTCACTCCGTCGGCGCGTGGCGAACTGGAAATTACCGACGTGAACAAAACTTACTTGGAAAAGGGAAAGTTAAAAGTTCAGGTTATCGGCAGGGGCGTTGCTTGGCTGGACACAGGCACACCGGAAGCTCTTTTAAAAGCTTCCAACTTTTTCGGCGTAATCGAAGACAGGCAAGGGCTTAAGGTTGCCTGCATCGAGGAAATTGCTTACCAGCAAGGGTTCATCGACAGGCTACAGCTGGAAAGCATTGTAAAATCAATGCCAAAATCACTTTACAGAAATTATCTCGAAAAATTACTCGAAGATTAAATTTTATTTGATTGAGTGACAAAGGTTTAATAAATTAAATTCTTAATCTTCTTAATTTAAACGGAGATTTGATTATGGGGCTGTTTTCAAGCTCTAAAAAAGAAATTGAAAAATTAGTAAAAGAAAACGAGGCTTTGCGCAACAAGCTTCACAAGGCGTTGGACAAACAGAAAAGCTACGAAGAACTTGAAGCGCAGATTTCCAACGCACGGCAGGAGCTTTCCGACATTTCGGCTGAGGAAAGAAGAATTAACGAAAGGTTAATAAATCTTGAGCGCGAAGAATCCGAAAAGAAAGACGCTCTCGAAAAAGTTAACGCTACTCTTTCCGAAAGACAAACCGAGCTTAAGGAAATCGAGGAGAAATTAAATTCCGCAAAACAAGAACTTGCTGGAATTGAAAAAAGCGTCGGCGAAAAGCAGGAACTTCTGAACACTCTTTCCGAATCAATAAATTCAAGCGAAGACAAATTAAAAACTTTAGGCGAAGAAATTGAAAAAGCCGAAGCCGATTTGAAAGAAAAGGAAGAGAAAATAAAAGAGCTTGAAATTGAAATTTCCGAAAAACAAAACGAATTAAACAAGGTTAATTCCGACCTGTTTGAGAAAAACGAAACTCTTCTTTCGGCTGAAAAAAAGCTGGAGGGTTTGAACAATACGATTGCCGAAAAGGAAATAATCCTTTCAAATCTCGAAAATGAAATTTCCGAGAAGGAAGAACAGCTTGAACAACTTAATAATCTTTTGAACGAAAAAGAAGAAAAATTAAAATCCGACGAAGAAAAAATTGCCGAGCTGGGCAAAAAGATTTCCGTAAACGAAGAGCTGAAAACCAATCTTGAAGAAACGCTTTTCCAAATTACAAGGCAGATTGCCGAAAAGGACAAAATTTTTAACGAGTTTAATTCTAAAAAGGAAACTCTTTCGGAAGAGGTGCAAGCAATTCGCTCGGAATTAGCTGAGGTTAAAAGCGAGTTCGAATTCCAAAAGAAAAAATTGGAAGAAGTTAAAGACGAGCTTAAACAACTTGAAGAGAAAAAACTTGAATTGGAAGGCGAAATTAATAAGTTCGAAAATTCAAGAAATCAATTGCACGAGGAACTGCTTGCCCGGCGTAACGAAATTGAAAAGGCTAACGAAGAGTTAAAGAATCTTAAAACCAGCATTGCCGAGCACGAAAAAAGAAAATACGAGGCAGAGGAAAGCGCATTAAGATTGGAGGATAAATTAACAAACGCCCTGACCGGCTTCAACGAACAGCTGAAGGACGCCTCCGCAAAACTAAATCAAATTAAAAAAGAAATATTAAACCGCGAAAAAGAACTTAGTGAAAAGGAACGCACAATACTCGAAAAGTCTTCTCAAATTGCCGAATACGGCAGCTTGTTGAAGGTAATGAAAAAAGAAAAAGCAAACCTTGAGGAAAGCATCATTGCTTTGCGCGAGCACGAAAAAGAATTGAGCCTTTTGCACGAAAGTTTAATGGACAGACTGACTCAAAAGAAAATCGAGTACAGCTCATTACAAAACAGCGCAATGGAAATTCGCCACGCAAATATGGATTTGGAAAAAGACTTGCAAAAACTTTTAGACCAAG
>JALWGH010000003.1 GCA_027013735.1 Melioribacteraceae bacterium | reverse complement strand
ACCCTGAGCCGCGTGCGCATTTGTTGGACAAATCACTACGAGAGGTTACAACAATTCCTTTCCCTCACATTGAATACAGAATTACGGACGCTACGTACCTCGACTCGTTAAATAATTTCTGGGTAATAAATTACTTTTACCCGGGAGACGCGAGGGATTTAAAGCCCGCTGAGGACGAACTCAAAGTGAAATTTGGCGTCGGCAAATCCCATTACGGAACAGAGCGGGTGGAACGTTTGGTGCAATTGCATTTCAGCAAAACGGGAATTTCATTTGTTCAAAAAGCTCCGGTTTACATTAAGTTAAATCTAAAAGAAGATGCGCGAAATTGGGAGGGGCTTGCAAGGCTTGATAATAAAGGCTTTCTGATTGTTACCGATACTTATCCCCGGACAATATTGGGCTTTGTGAGTTTTTGATTTTCAACAAGGTGTCTTTTCTAAGTAGTTTACTGCGTGAAAGTTTCCTGAGTAGTCCTAATTAAACTAACGAAAAAATTCCCAGGCAATCACTATTTTTAATTATGGAAAATCTCGGAATTTACATACACATTCCTTTCTGCGAGCATAAGTGCATCTACTGTGATTTTTATTCCGTCATTACCAATGAGAATCGTCCCGGATTTTTAGAGGCGCTAAAAAAAGAAATTAAAACTTACTCCGGCAAATTTGCAGGGGACAAAACCGTTAAGTCGATTTTTTTCGGCGGAGGCACGCCCTCGTTGTTGGAGGTTCCTGAGATTGAGGAAATTTTAAATACTCTTGCAAAAGAGTTTAAGATTGAAACTCCCGAAATCACGTTGGAAACAAATCCGGGAACTGTTGACTTACAAAAGCTGAAAGATTTTTTAAAAGCCGGAATTAACCGTTTGAGTGTCGGCGTTCAATCTTTTGACGATAAAGAACTTGAATTTCTTACACGGATTCACAACTCCGGCGAAGCAAAAAAAACAATTTTTAACGCTTCGGAAATCGGGTTTGAAAATATCAGCATTGATTTGATTTTTAATCTGCCGGGTCAAACCAAACGGGGCTGGGAAGAAAATCTCCGGACAGCCGTGGGTTTGCCTGTAAAACACATCTCGGCTTACAGCTTAATTTTGGAAAGGGGGACAATACTAAACAAAATGGTTCTGGACGGCAAAGTGAAAATAAGCGACGAAGATTACGATGCCGACCTCTACGAATTTACAATGCGATATTTAAAATCTCGCGGCTTCCGCCAGTACGAAGTTTCCAATTTTGCAAAACCCGGTTACGAGTGCAGGCACAATAAGTTTTATTGGGACTACACGGATTATCTCGGCTTCGGACCTTCGGCTCATTCTTTTGTTGAAGGAGTAAGATGGCGGAATTTTTCTTCACTGAAAAAATACATTTCCGAAATCCGGAAATCGGGAAAAGCAATTTGTACAAAAGAAACTTTGTCTGAGAAGGAAAAGCTCGAAGAGTTTGTAATGCTTTCCTTACGCAGCGAAGGACTCGATTTAAAAAGACTGCGCGAAGAATTTTCTCCCCTGTGGGAAAAGAAAAATAAAAATCTTCTCGAATTTCTTAATGAAGAGCAAATTATTAAATTTGCAGGCGACAAAGTTATTCTTACTGAAAAAGGCTATTCTCTGTGCGACGAAATATTAACAAAGTTTGAATATTAGGGAATTAAAATGAAACTGAAATTACATTGGCAAATTTTAATTGCGCTTGTGCTCGGAACAATTTACGGAATTGTTTTCTCCGGCTATGTTGAATACGTTTCTTGGATGGGAACGCTGTTCCTCAACGGTTTGAAAATGGTAATTGTTCCGTTAATCCTCAGTTCCATTATTTCGGGTGTGGCAAATATCGGAGGTGCGGAAGACTTCGGAAGACTTGGTGCAAAGACGCTCGGGTATTACATTCTTACAAGCCTCCTCGCAATTCTGACGGGATTGGTACTGGTTAATATTATTCGTCCCGGTGTTGGCGTTGATTTGGGATTGGCGCAACATGTGGAAGGACTCGTAAATGCAAAGCAGTCTTTCGGCAAAACGCTTTTGAACATTGTCCCGAAAAATGTTTTTAAATCGTTTGCAAACGGCGATATGCTGGCAATAATCTTTTTTGCGATGTTGTTCGGATTTTTCATTACCCGCGTGGGGGACAAGTACGGCGGAATACTCAAAGACTTTTTCAATGCGGTTTTTAAAGTGATGATGAAAATTACGATGTTCGTAATAAAGTTTGCGCCGTACGGTATTTTTGCCATTGTAGCGGATGTGGTTGCAAAACAGGCAAGCAAAGGAAACTTGGGAAATGTGGTTGCGAGTCTCGGGCTTTACATGCTTACCGTAATTCTTGCGCTTGCATTTCACGCTTTCGTTACCCTTCCGTTATTGATTAAATTCTTGGGGAAATCAAATCCTTGGAAACACGCCAAGGGAATGGCGACGCCTTTGCTGACGGCGTTTTCCACTGCTTCTTCCAGCGCAACTTTGCCTTTAACGATGCAGGCGGTTGAGCAGAACAGCGGAGTTTCTAATAAGATTTCGAGTTTTGTCCTTCCACTCGGAGCTACAATCAACATGGACGGAACGGCGCTTTACGAGCTTGTAGCCGCGATGTTTATTGCGCAGGCTTACGGTTTGCACATTCCTTTCCTGCAGCAATTTTTAATGGTGTTTGCCGCCTTGCTTGCTTCAATCGGCGCGGCGGGCATTCCAATGGCGGGACTTGTAATGATGACGGTAGTAATGTCCGTTGTGGGCTTGCCTTTGGAAGGAATCGGTTTGATTTTGACTGTTGACCGGATACTCGACATGATGCGTACCACAGTGAACGTTTGGAGCGATTCCACTTGTGCAGTAATTATTGCCAAGTCCGAAGGGGAAAAATTAAACGTGTAAAGAATTCGTGTTTACAAATAGTTCTTGTCATTTGTCCCGCCGGAGTCCTTGCCTCTGGCGGGATGTCATTAACGAGTTTCCTGAAATAGCCTTTCGCGATTTGCTGCCTTCGGCAGCGTTCTTTTTACAGTGGGAAATTTACCTTGGAGCAGTAAGAACAATGTTTTTTTGTGCTGAGTTTTTAAATAATACTTTTGGACATTTGGATTATCGGATTTTTGGATGATTGGATTGAATGAACTTAAGTATTCAATAACTAATCCAACGTAACAAGCATTCCCTCTGTTCACTATTCTCTGTTATCCGTTCTCTGAATAGAGCGTCTTGCTTGTTGCGCCGAAGCCAAGCAAAGCACAGGCGAAGTCGGATTTCTTATTTCTCGTTTCTTCTGTCTTATTTCTAAAACCTCTCTTTTTCACTTTCACTTATTTTTGTTACTTTAGAGAAACAAAATAAATTATTGGAGGAAAAAAATGATTGAAGAAAAATTAAAAGAACTTGGCATTACCATTCCCGATGCACCAAAACCTTTGGCAGCTTACGTGCCGGCTGTAATTGCGGGGGATTTTGTTTTTACCGCAGGACAATTACCAATGCGCGATGGCAAATTGCTTTACGAAGGAAAAGTCGATTCGGATGTGCCTTTGGAAAAAGCTTACGAAGCGGCGCGGGTTTGCGCAATCAATTGTTTGAGCGCAGTGAAAGCGGCTGTCGGCGATTTAAATAAAATCGGGAAAATTGTTAAGCTTAGTGTTTTTGTTGCCAGCTCGGAAAATTTTACCGCACAACCTGCGGTTGCGAACGGAGCTTCCGAACTAATGGTTGAAATTTTCGGCGAAGCGGGCAAACATGCGCGGAGCGCCGTGGGAGTAAGCGAATTACCGCTTAATGCCCCCGTTGAAATTGAAATGATTGTAAAAATAAAGTGATTGTAAATAAGTAAGGAAAACGCAATGGTTGTGAAAAGTCTGAATGATGTCCCGAAGTTCAAAGTGGAGATGCCGGGTGCAAAAAATACTTTTAAACAAATTCCGATTTCCGCTGCAGACGGCACGCCGGAATATTCGGTGAGAGTTTTTACGGTTGAGCCCGGCGGCAACACGCCGTTTCACAAACATCCCTACGAGCACCTGAATTACATTATTAGCGGAAACGGTGTCCTCGTGGGAGAAGAAGGTGAAACGGAAATTAAGGCTGGCGACTTCGCCCTTGTAATGCCAAACGAAATGCACAGTTACAAAAACACTTCCGGAACGGAAGACTTGGTTTTAATCTGCGCAGTTAAAAAAGAATTTGAGTGAGTTTAATTAATAAAAGGAATTAGGATGAAACTATTAATGATTTACTGTACAAGATTTGCGTACAAGACTACCCGCAAGGGACTGGAAACTGCAGAGACAAAAGAAGAAGAAAAGGAATTCAACAATGCGCTTGTTGCTTTCATTCAAGTGGAAGCGGAAGACGAGGAGAGATCTTCGGCGGTGGAAACAAAACTTGTTAAAAATCTTAAATGGGCATTTAAAAAGAACAATGCCGAATCGATTGTGCTTCATTCTTTCAATCATCTGTCGGAGAGTAAAGCTGCGCCCGATTTTTCCCGCGAACTTTTGAACAGTGCGCACGAGCGGTTGGTTAATTCCGGTTACCAAGCTTACCAAACTCCTTTCGGGTATTTTTTGGACATCGACGTTAAAGCCCCGGGCGAAAGTCTGGCGAGGATTTTCAAATCGTTTTAACTATTGTAAAAAATAATTAACCGGACAAATGGCGGTTTTTAAAAACACATTCTTAGTTCTGATTTTTGCCGTTGGCTCTACCTTAGCGCAGTCGGTTGTTTTCCGGCATCTCGGCGTGGACGACGGACTTTCGCAAAGCACGGTTACGGCAATTGTGCAGGACAAAGAAGGTTACATCTGGGTCGGGACGGCTAACGGCTTAAACCGCTACGACGGTTATTCTTTCAAAGTGTTTCGCAATGTGGTGGGGGATTCCTCCTCTTTGGGTAACAACGGGATTTCCGCTTTAATGATTGACCGCAACGGCAACTTGTGGGTGGGGAACGTAAACGGAATATTAAACAAATTCAATCCGAAGACGGAAAGTTTCACGCGTTACAAACTTGCCGACGACACAACCCTGACCTACCAGAAAAACAAATATTACGATTACCCGCTTTCCATTTCGCGCAATAATAATAACACAATTACCTCCCTGTCTCAGGATTCTTCCGGTATTATTTGGGTTGGAACGTGGGGCAGGGGACTGATTAAATTTAATGAGAAAAACGGTAAGTTCAAGTTTTACACCCACGACCCGAAAGACCCGTTGAGCATTAACTTCAACCGGATTACAAAAATTCTTACCGACAAGAGCGGAGTAATTTGGGTGGGTACTTTCGGCGGAGGATTGAACAAAATAATTACGTCGTTACCTTTTCCCTCAAACGGGGGTGAGGATGTGCTCTTCTTTAACTACCATCACGACCCTGCCGACGCAAACTCACTAAGTGACAATAAAATTCTAAGTCTTTACGAAGACAAAAATCGCGCGCTGTGGATTGGCACTTACTCCGGCGGACTCGACAGGTTTGATTTCGACCGGAGATTTATTACCGGGAAAGCTCCCGTCTTTGTTCATTACAAAAGCAATCCGGCAGTCCGGTATTCGCTTGCAAACAATACCGTGCTTTCAATTCTCCAAAGCAGGGACGGCTTTTTGTGGGTAGGCACTTTTGGCGGCGGATTGAACAAACTTGATTTGCGCACAAGTAAATTTGTTCGATATCTGCACAACGAGAACAATCCGAACTCGTTGGGAGACAACGACGTTCTTTCGTTGTTCGAGGATAACTCCGGCATTATTTGGATTGGCGCTCACCTTGGGAAAGGGCTGAGTTTGTTAATCAGGAAAAAGGAAAAGTTAGCCAAGCTTCCCTTACTTTACAAAGACGGTAAAGGTCTTAATGACAATGTGGTTTGGGCTGTTTTCAAAGACCGGGACGGCAATTTGTGGGTGGGTACCTACCGCGGCGGATTGAACGAG
>JALWGH010000002.1:11021-18953 GCA_027013735.1 Melioribacteraceae bacterium | reverse complement strand
CATCAAAACTAATATTTTATTAAGTTTAATGCAATATTTTGAATATATTTCGAACAAAAAAATTGGAGTTTTTAAATGTTGCCGACAAAATTAAAAGTTGAAGACAATAAATTGAAGATAGAGTGGGACGACGGTTCCAAAGACGAAATAGGGTTAAAATACTTGCGTGATCAATGCCCTTGTGCTTCGTGCCAAGGTGAGCAAATCTTATTTAAAACAATAAAACCAATCCAAATGTTTTCGGACGAAGAAAAGAAATACAAAATTGTCAAACTTGAGGTGCTCGGTAATTATGCCGTGCAAGTTACTTGGGCGGACGGACACAATACCGGCATTTACCCATGGGAATATCTAAAGGAACTTTCCCAGACCGAAGGCGAACAAAAAGATCACGAATACAAACCGCTTCTTTAATGCTTTCCGCAAATAAGTTAAAATATTACTCCTCATTAAAAATCAAGAAATACCGCAAGCAAGAGGGGAAATTTATTGTCGAAGGTCTGCGGCTTGTAAACGAACTAATCAAAAGCGGTTATCCAGCAGAAATTGTTTTTTACACCGAAGACTTTGCCGATTCACACAAAGAGTTTGTTCGACAAATTGAAAATGCCGGGTACGTTTGTGAGATTGTTAGCAACAAAGAAATCAAAAAACTTTCCGACACGGAAAATCCGCAAGGGATTGTTGCCATTGCTTTAATTCCGAAGGCTCAAGAGTCAACCGTGCTGAATGCAGGACTGGTTGTTGCAATTGACAACATTGCTGAGCCTGGGAACCTCGGTACAATTTTACGCACCTGCGATTGGTTCGGAATAAAAAATGTTCTGCTCAGCCGCGATACGGTTGACCCCTTTAATCCCAAAACAGTCCGCGCCTCAATGGGAGCAATCTTTTACTTAAATTTGCTCACTGTTGAACTACCCGATTATTTGAGCACACTTCGGAAAGAAGATTGGAAAATTATGACAACGGATCTTTCAGGCGAAGATATTTTTTCCCTTCTTTCTTATCCTGATAAAACAATTGTTGTGTTTTCAAATGAGGCAAATGGAACGTCCGAAGAAATTAAAAACATTTCCGACGCTACGTTTACGGTTCCTAAATACGGGAACGTTGAATCGCTTAACGTATCCGCAGCAGCAGCCGTAATGCTCGCCGAACTAAAAAATCGTGGCAGATGAAAGGCAAAATCACAACAGCGTTTTCAATGCGTCAGTGTTCTCCGAATATTTAAATGTGAAACTTTTCGCCGGTAATTTTTTACCGGCCACCAAAACATTCTACAACAAGCATTACTGCTGTAACAATTCTTCATTCTTAACCTGCCTGCCGTCAGGCAGGTTCTTAATTTTTCATTATCAAAAATTTGTCCTATTCCCTAATTTTACCGAAATTTCTTTTGTAACTATTCCGTTTTTGTTTTCAACAATAAGAGTGAGAAAATGAGAAGAGTAATTTACCCGGGAACGTTCGACCCAGTAACCAACGGACACATCGATGTAATCAAAAGAGCAATGGAATTGTTTGACGAAATAATCGTTACCGTTGCAAAGAATCCTGCAAAGACGGCAATGTTCACCGTTGCCGAAAGAGTTGAAATGCTCAGGGAATCACTGAAAGAATATCCGAATGTAATTGTGGATTCGTTCGACGGACTTGTGGTTGACCACGCGCGCGAACTTGGCGCAGTGGGAATAATCCGCGGGCTCCGTGCAATAAGCGATTTCGAATACGAATTCCAAATGGCTTTAATGAACCGCAAACTTAACAAGGATTTCAAAACAATTTTCCTGATGCCACACGAAAAATACACTTACCTGAACTCGACAATCATCAGAAACCTTGCGCAGTTTGACGCCGACGTTAGCGAGTTCGTTCCGCCTTACGTTGCAAAAAAACTTAAAGAAAAACAGAAACAAATTACCGACAAAAAATACCACGGGTAAAATCCGCTAAATAAAAAAGCCCCGCTTGCCCGGGGCTTTCTTCTAACGTTCGGCAAGTTTTATTTTAATTTTCTTTTTAACACTTCCCCTCAATATTTCTATTTCAACCACGTCGCCGGGTTTGTGCGTTTTCAAATAATTCGAATAATCACGTAAGTCGTTTATCTCCTTTCCTTCAAACCCTATCAGAACGTCTCCCTTCCGCAGTCCGGCTTTTGCCGCGGGAGAGTTCGGAATTACTCCGCCTACTTTAACTCCTTTTCCTTCAAAGGAAAAATCGGGTATGGTGCCTGTGCTTACTCCGCGTGCTTTGCGGTCGGCAGGTTTTTCGGAGTCTTGTTTTTCCACCATTCCCGTAAAGTGCAAAGGCTCTTTCCGCTCGGTTAAATATTCAAGCACTTCTTTTGCAACCGTTGCAACTTTAACAAGCCCCTGCTTATCAATTTTGTCGGGCGTGTCCGTCGGACGGTGGTAATCGGGATGCGGACCGCTGAAAAACTGCACAGCCGGAATTTTTGCATTAATGAACGAAACCTGATCGCTTGCGTCGAGTTGTTGTTTTACCAAATCGGTCGGAATACCCGTAACGTAATCCGTGCCCATGAAAATGAACTTCCATTCCCGTGCGGTGTTGCCGTTAAGGATGAACAGTTTCTTTCCGAACAATCTCCCAACCGTGTCAAGATTCAAGTCTGCGTAAATTTTGTCCTTTGGAAACTTCACGTAAGTTTGGACAAAATGTTTCGAGCCGAGCAGTCCGGCTTCCTCTCCCGTGAAGGCAACAAAAATAATTGTCCGTGAAGGCTTGAAGGATTTAGCCATTGTTCTTGCAAGTTCAAGAAGTACGGCAATTCCGCTTGCGTTGTCGTCGGCGCCGGGATGAATTTTTCCCTCGTCGCCTTTGTGAACGTCAGGCCAGCCCAATCCGAGGTGGTCGTAATGGGCGGAGACCACGACGGCTTCGGAATCAAGTTGCGGGTCGTTTCCGGGAATTAAACCTATTACATTTCGCATTTCCACCAAACCCTTTTTATCGTTAACTTTCTGAGCCCAAGTTTGAAAATAGCTCCCGTTGTCGCCTCCCGGAACTAATCCGTATTCCTTAAATTTTTCCGCAATGTAATTTCCTGCTTTCTCAAGTTCCGGCGTACCGAGTCCGCGTCCTTTCAACTCCTTTGAAGCAAGGTACAAAATGTGCTCGAACATTTTCTTAGCCGAAAAAACCGGCTTCAAATAAGCAAGCGCTTTGCTCTTGGGAATTTTCACCTTGCCGTTGAAAGATTCGGAAAGCTTTTTATTCAGGGGGGAATTGAGCGCGTTCCATTCTCCCTTGGTAATGTTAACAGGTTCGTCCCCTTCGAAAGCAAGGTAGGAATATTTCCCGTAATGCGGCAGCTTCCTCACAAGTCCGTCAATTGCTTTGGCGTTGCCTACCGCAAACCAAACTACCGCTTCGGCTACGTTGCCGGGATTCCTTACCACGCAAATGAAATCCTTGCCGCTTGTGGGATTAACTGCCTCTGCAAATTTTACCGAGTCGTTACCCACGAACGAATTTCTTTTCCTGAGCTGTTTGTTTACTATACCGAGAAATTTGTTCTTGTAACCAAGCACCCAAACCGCTTTGTTCGCAGGAATTTCTTTCAACGAATCTGACGAAACAATTTCGAATTTTTCCCTGTGGGTCTTTAGCCACTTGACTGCAAAATTTTTGTAAGCGTCAAAATTTTTTTCGCTCTTTTCGGGAAGAATGATGAGCGTTTCTTTCGAGCCGTAAGCCCTCGTCAGTGAAGGCGGAATTTCTTTCGGATTTAATTTTCTGAAAACATCGTAGCTAGGATCAATCAATATTTCCAGGGGTTCGGAGGTCGCGATGTGTTTGAAATACCTTTGTTTATTGGACAAATTGACCGTAAACCGTTCGAGTGAATCTTTCGTTTGAATAAAGACAGGAATGTAAATGTTAAAAGGTTTCCCTTTCTGTATTTGCTTAAGCGCAAAAGAGACAGTGTATTCTTTGTCTCTCTTTTTAACGCGAATTTTTCCGAGCTTAATTTCGGGAGCGCCCGTTCTTTTTACCCACTGGTCAAAGAACCACTTGAAATTTTTCTTCTCCACTTTTTCAAATGCTTTACGAATATCGTCAAAAGAAGCGCGGTGGAATTTATTTTTATTGTAAAACAATCTGAACGCTTTTACGAAATTTTTGTCGCCCGTAATCTGCCTCAGCATGTGCCACATCATTAACGCTTTGCCGTAGCCGATTGCCTCGCTTGGCGCATCGTAACGGGAAGAAAATTTACTAAGAGGGAAATCATTTTTTTCGTTCACAAAATCCGTAAACTTCTGAAGAGTCGAGCGCCTGTATTCCGCACCCTGCCCGCGCTGTTCCTTAATTAAATGATCAGCCATGTAAGCCGTAATTCCCTCGCACCAGTTGCCCTGCGAAAAATCAACGTAGGCGCTGTTGCCCCACCAGTTGTGCAGCAACTCATGAGGGTACGACGAGTGAAGAATAAAAGGAAAGCGAATTATTTTTTGACCGAGCAAAGTGAAGGAAGGCATTCCGTAACCCGTTTCCCAGAAATTTTCAACAAGCGCAAACTTGGAATACGGATACTTGCTCAAAAGCCCTTCGTACATCTGTAAATATTGTGTGGTTGTCTCAAGGTACTTATTGGCAAGGGCTTCGTCGTCCTCACGCAAAAATGCCATTACGTCCACACGCCCGGCGTCGTATTTGTATTCGAAAAACTTTGCGGCAATCAGGAAGACTTCTTCCTGCGGTTTGTTTATTACCCATTCGTCAATGTGTTTGGCGGAATCGGACTCCACGAAAATCCTTTTGCCCTGACTAACGCTTTTCCAACCGGCGGGCAGTTGCGTTTTCAAATCGAACGTTACGAGTCTTTCGCCAAAGGCGGGAAGCCAATAGGACGAGCCCGCAAGGTAAACGCCCCTGCCGGAAATGATTCCCGGCGTTTGCCCGAAACCGCGCTGGTATTCCTCAGCACCGCTTTCAATCGGGAAATAAATCTTGCCGGAATATTTTAACCAGAAACTCTTTTCGTTTTTATCCTTGAATTTCACTTCGTATTTGTCAACTTTCAGGGAGTGTTCGTCTTGCAAATCTTTGTCCATCCCCACGTCCTTTGCGTTAACAGGGCTTCCGGTTTTTTTTACGCTTACGTTTTTTGCAAACGAAGTAATTTTCAAATCCGAGCAAAGTTCAAACGTAATTTTCTTGTTGCTCTTTACAGCCGGTAAAGTAACCGTGTCGGTAACCTCAATTTGAGATTTTGCAGGAATTACTTTTGCGTAAATGTTGTGCCGTACCGTTTCCGATTGAGCAAAAAGAGCAACGCCCGAAAATAATATTAACAGAAGAACTCTTAAACCTTTCATCTTTTGCCTCGCTTATCGAACTATTAAAGTTAAGGGATTTTCAACTTTCAAATATTTCTTAGCGACTTTCCTCACATCTTCCAAGGTAACTTTTTTAAGCGCGCTGAGAAAGTCGGAATCGTAATTAATGTCCCCGTTGAAATAGAAAGAATGCCCGAGGTAATAACCTTGGTTAATGCTCGAAAGTCTGCGGAACATCATTCTGCCGAGGTACATGTTAATTGTTTTCTCAAGTTCGTCCTGTGTTAAAGAGTCCGCCAAATCCTCATTGAAGAACCTTGGGAACTGCGGTACAATCTTACCGGTGTTTTGCGGCATTGTTGCCATATTAATGTAAAACATTGCTTTGTTTTTACGCACCTCAACGCCTGCGCTCATTCTGTAAGCAAGCCCCTGCTTCTCGCGGATGTCGAATACAATTCTGTCGCTCAGCAAAAGTGAGAGAACTTTAAGTGCCGGTTTTTCTTCTTTTGAAATTTCTTTCTGAAAGCCGAAGTAAAGATACGACTGCTCGCCTCCGCCTTTAATAGCAACGGTTTCGGGCGCATTGAGTTTGTTAAACCCTTGCACAAAAGCCCTGTCGCTTGCTTTGCCGTAACCGTTCTTCTTTGCAAAATCCTTGAACAACAACGCCGCGCCTGCGGGGGAAACATTACCCACAACGGAGACAACCATGTTCGAGGGTGAAAAATATTTTTTCCCGAACTCTTTCAGGGATTCGTAACTGATGTGCATTTTACCCGTTGAATACGGCAACGGTTCGTAAAGTAAAGAATCGAGTTTGCTTTGAAATAATTTTTTCGCGGCATTTGAGTGGGAGAACATTTTTGTCCGCATCAAGTTTTTCATTGCTTTCATGTATTCGGCTTTGGTCGGCACGAAGTTCAACATTTGATTGTTCAAAAACTTAATTGCGCCGGGGATATTGTCCGCCAATGCTTCAACACGAATGTAACCGAAATTCGGGTCGAGGTAAATGTTGTCCATTGGAATGAAAGGATTGTCGTTAACAGTGAACTCAAAACCGAAACCCGAACTTTTCTTCTTAACTTCTGCCGAGTTCATCCTTTGCCCGAATGCGTCGTGCCAAATCCACGCCGCGTCCTTCCCGTACTCCGATTCAAGCTTGGCTTTGTTTTTAATCAGGTAATGAATGGCGAGCAGTTCGCTTCCCTTAATTTCTTTCACGATTAAAACCGGATGCCCCGCAACAGGCATAAATAAAGTGGGAGCGAGCAACTTATCTTCGTTTCCCCTTGATTTTACAGCGCGAAACGGATGTTGGAAAATCACAACCGGTTTCGATTTGATTTTCAATGTTTTCAACACGTTCGCAGCGTCAAAAACATTTTGCTCGGAGTAAGAAGCCAAAACCCTTTCGATTCCTTCCGTTGCAAATTTCTCGGCGTTGAAAATTCCGAACATGTGCGGTTTTTCAATATTTTTAAAGAACGAAGTGCGGGATGTTACCGCTTCGGTTTGTACTTCTTCCTTGTTTAATGAAAAGTTCAATTTTTGAACTTCTTTGTTTACAGCCGCCAATAGCTTTTTAACGGGAGCGTTTCCTCCGGGCATTAACGTTACCTGAAGGAAAGAGCGGACAGGTGTGTTTTTCACACTGAACGTTACTGAGGATTTCTTGTCGAGCTTGGCAACCGTTTTTCTAATTACTCCCGAGTTTTCATTCACAGCCGTTTCGAGCAAATCGTAAACCTTGTCGTTCCTGAAATTTGGAAGCGGGTAAAACATCATTACTTCAAGCTTTTTGCCTTTGTAGAAACGGTGGTAAACCGACGGTATTAAATCTTTAACAGGCTTGTTGAAACCGGTCGCCCAGTTCTCATCGGCGGGATATTTAACATTGCCGGGACTTTCCTTGCCGTAAATGTCGTTCAACAATTTCAACATTTCGCTCGTTTTAAAATTTCCTATTACGCTTACAATCATGTTGTTCGGCACGTAATAGTTTTTGTAAAACTTGTAAACATCATTGCGCTTCATGTGTTTGATTGTTTCGTAAGTGCCGAGTGTCGGCAAGGAGAGCGCATGTCCCTGGAATAAAATGCTATTAACATTCCGCTCTGCCTGAGACTGCGGATTTGCAAGTGTCTTGGCAATTTCCTCAAGAACAATTCCCTTTTCCTTTTCAAATTTCTTCTCCGGCAAAACCGAGTGAAAAAGCATTCCCGCTTGAATTTTCATTGCTTGCTCAATTTTATCTGCTGGAGCAACCATCATGAAATTAGTGTAATACTCCGAAGTGTTTGCGTTGTTGTAAGCGCCTATTTTGTCCACAGCGTCATAAAGCTCTTTCTGTGTCATTGTCTCCGTGCCGTTAAACAAAAGGTGCTCAAGCATGTGGCTCATTCCGCTTGTGGCAAAGTTCTCGTAAGCGGATCCGACTTTAACAACAGTGTTGATTCCAATCATCGGCAGTGCAGGCTTTTCAATCAGCAATACCTTAATTCCGTTGTCAAGCTGAAAAATGGAAACTCCGTGCGGCAGCTTGAACGTTTGAGCCGGAAGGGATAAAAAAGTTGCCGACAAAAAAAGTAGGACGGTTAATAAAACTCTATTAAAT
>JALWGH010000002.1:0-11011 GCA_027013735.1 Melioribacteraceae bacterium | reverse complement strand
CTCGCTTTGCTCGGGCTTCGCCGCGACAAGCAAGACGCCCTCTTCAGTGAACAGTTAACAGTGAACAGAGACTTAAGACTTGTTTAGTTGAAAGCTGAAAATGGAAAGTGGAAAGTTAAATTGAAAATTTTGGATGGTTGGGGGAATGGATTATTGGATTGCTTGATCTTCGTAGCGTAGATTGCTTGCAATCTGCGCTTTATTCAGGTTTAACTTTACTAAAGGCAGGAAAGTGTGCTTCATTAACCACGGGGTTTAACCCGTTGGTTTAGCGAACCAAAAAACAAACAGATTAGTTTTAGTGCGATTTTTCCCGCCGTTGGCGGGACAGGTGCAAGTCCTTAGTGGACTAAAAAATCGTGACAAAACGTCCGCCGATAAAATTGTTTGCTTTTAAATTTAAAAGCTTCAACTCAAAAATTTTCAATTTGAAAAAATATTTTCGATTTTTACGAATCTGATTTTCTTAAGATTACGGAGAACAAAATGATTGAAGAAATTAAGAAACTGCCCAAAGAGGAACTCCTTAAGTTAGTTGAAGTTTACGCAAAAAATTGGCTCGCTCACGACGGCTCCTGGTTTTTAGCAGCCGAGGAAACTTACGACATGGAAACCGCCATCGACTTGGACACGAAATCGTGGGCACGCTTTGCAGCGGTGGAAGCAAATAGAATAAAAAAGGAATTTGACCTGCCCGAAGAAGGTGGTTTAAAAGCCCTTGAAAAAGCATTTAACTATCGCCTTTACGCTGCAATAAATGAGCAAAAAACAGAATGGCTTGACGAAAACACATTGGTTTTTAAAATGCTTAAATGCCGTGTGCAAGCCGCACGCGAGAGAAAAGGATTACCACTTTTCCCTTGTAAATCCGTGGGCATTGTGGAGTTTTCAACTTTTGCGAAAACAATCGATCCGAGAATTAAAACCGAGGTGATTTCCTGCCCTCCCGACCCCGTAGGAGAATTCTACTGCGGCTGGAAATTTACGATTGAGGAATAACGAAACCTTTTGACAGTCGTACCATTTGAGTTTTCAAGGAATATGTTTGAATAGTTTGCTGCTGTATTTGCTCTTCCGTTAGTATTACTTCTTGCTATTGCTGTAACCAACTCTATTTTTTCAATCGTTAGCAATTCCGGTTTAATATTCAAGAATAGTGCTTTATTTAATTTGAACTCTGCCTCTCCAATTGGTCGAGACGTTCATCGTAATCCGTATTTCGCTTCAATCTTATTTCCTTTTTCACATAATAAAAGGAATTTGTGCAACAAGTTGTTGCACTTTCCATGTCAGGAAATTCAGACACCAACAAACCACAATTAAATAAAAATGGCTCTCTCAAACTCCTTAAGTAACGTAGCCAATTCTCTTACTTAATAGAATCCACTCAAAGAGAGGCTCGCCGCGTTAAAGCTTTAATAGTGGCACCATCGCACCTAACTTAGCAACGCAAGGGAAGTTTGACTTTTTGTTCTAGCCAAAATTTATTTTACTATCACCGCAGGCACTCCTGCTTTCTTAAAGTCCTTGTTGAACGCCGGAATTAATTTAGATTTTATTTCTTCAAACTTTTTGAGTTGTACATTGGCAAGTTTGAACAGCATATTTTTTACTTCGTAAGATTGCTTTGTCGGTTTGCCGTCGCTCCTTGAATTTAAAGACGCAAGCCCGGCAATTCTGTTGTTCAATTTAATCGGGTAATTCAACGGGTCTTGCGGACTTTTGTTTTTAGTCTGGTAAAGTTCGTTTTCCACTTGAGTTAACTGTTTAATTATTTTCTTCCCGAGAACAATTAAACTATCGGAAGCTTTTGCTTTTTTAGCCCGAGACAGTGAAGCTTTCACTTCCTTGCGAATATTACGAAGCTTCTTAATTGCCTTGTGGATTTCCGTTAGCTTGTCCCTTACTTCAATCAGAAAAGCAAATTGTTCTTTAATGTCGGAGATGCTTGCTTTCGGTCTCGGGTCTTTTTTAATTTCGAATTTCCGCAACAACGTGTCCTTACCCAAAATCAATTTAGCAGAATATTTTCCCGGGACAGCTTTCGGTCCTGCCACGGTTCCGCCCCAAAGCACAAGTCCCTGGAAACGCTCGGCATCGGGGTAGCGCATGTTCCAAACAAATTGATTCATCCCGGAATCAATTTTAACAACCTCTGACTTTTTCTTTGCTTTCGCCTTGAAAGACTTAATTACCGTTCCCACCGAATCGAGAATTACCAATTTAACTTTTTCGGAATCAGGTTTGTTTTCAACAAAGTAACGGAACACAACGCCGTTTGGCGGATTTTCTCCTGCCGTCAAAGATTTGTAACCGCCCCCGCCCGGCACACGGTAAGCTGCGCGTGGTGGAAAGAAATAATTTTTTCCCATTGTCGATTCATTCAAATAATAAAGCGGCGTTAAGTCGTCCAACACCCAAAAAGACCTGCCTTGCGTTGCAACAATTAAATCGCTGTTTTTGATTGCCAAATCCGTAATGGGAACAACCGGTAAATTCAACTGAAAACTTTGCCAGTGTTCTCCGTCGTCAAAGGAGATGTACATTCCGCTTTCGGTGCCGGCGAATAAAAGTCCCTGCCGGTTTTTATCTGCTCGTACAACGCGGGTGAAATGATCATCGGGAATTCCGTTTGTAATTTTTTCCCAACTCTTTCCGTAATCGGTTGTTTTCAGAATGTAAGGGCGGAAGTCATCAAGTTTGTAACGTGTGGCTGCCACGTACAATCCGCCGGGTTCAAACGGGCTTGCTTCAATCGAATTTATTTGGCTCCATTCTGGAAGCAAATCTTCCGGCGGAGTTACATTTTCCCAATGCTTTCCGCCGTCACGCGTTAAATAGATTAAGCCGTCGTCGCTGCCCGTCCAAATCGTGTTGCCGTCAAAGTTGCTTTCCACAATCGAAAAAATAGTGCAGTAATATTCAACGCTTGTATTGTCTTTTGTAATTGGTCCGCCGGAGGGCTTTAATTTTGTTGAGTCGTTGTGGGTCAAGTCGGGACTAATTTGCTCCCAGCTCTCTCCCCCATTAGTTGTTTTGAACAACACATTTGCCGCAGCGTAAAGAACATTGGGATTGTGTTTGGAAAAGACAATCGGGTAGTTCCACTGAAACCTGTACTTCAAATCTTCGGCGCCGTGTCCCATCGGATTGTCGGGCCAAGGGTTAACCGGTTTGCTCACTCCCGTTCTGTGATTGTAACGTGTCAAGTACCCGCCGTAAGAGCCGCCGTAAACAATTTCGTTATCTTTGGGATCGGGAGCAATCCAACCGCTTTCGCCGCCTGCCGTCGGTTCCCAATCGCTTTCGGTAATCGAATAGCTGTCCGAGCGTGAAAGGATTCTCACGGTTGAATTGTCCTGCTGAGCGCCGTAAATTCTGTAAGGGAAATGGTTGTCCGTGGTTACTCTGTAAAACTGTGCCGTCGGTTGATTGTGGTAACTGCTCCAACTTTTGCCGCCGTCAACGGTAATCTGAGCCCCGCCGTCATCGGCAATAATCATCCGCTTAGGATTATCCGGCGCAATCCACAAATCGTGATGGTCTCCGTGAGGTGTGCGGATTGCCTTAAACGATTTTCCACCGTCTTTGGATTTCCAGAATCTTACATTTAAAACATAAACAACATCGGGGTCTTTTGTATCCGCGAAAACTCGTGAAAAATACCAAGCGCGTTGTCTCAACTTGTGTTCACCGTTCACTCGGCGCCAAGTTTTCCCCCCGTCGTCGGAGCGGAAAAGTCCGCCGTTTTTAGCTTCAACCATTGACCAAATCAGATTATGTTTAACGGGCGAGGCGGAAACGGTAATTATTCCGAGTGTCCCTTTGGGAAAACCTTTGTTGTCCGAAATTTTCTTCCAAGTGTTTCCTTCGTCGGTAGATTTCCACAAGGCGCTGCCTTTCCCGCCGCTTTCAAAGCTGTAAGGAGTTCGTTTTACTTTCCACGTGGAGGCGTAAAGAATCCTTGAGTTAAATGGGTCTAACGCCAAATCGAGTGCGCCGGCGCTGTCGCTTACAAAAAGAATTTTCTCCCAAGTTTTACCTCCGTCTTTGCTTCTGAAAACGCCCCGCTGTTTGTTTGGGCCAAATAAATGCCCGAGCACAGCAGCGTAAACCAAGTCGGGATTTCTCGGATTTACAACAATTTTTGTAATGTGCCTGCTGTCGTTTAATCCGATATTCTCCCACGTCTCTCCCGCATTAGTGGATTTCCACATTCCGTAACCGTGGGAAACGTTACCGCGTAAAGTTTCCTCACCGCCGCCCACGTAAACGACATTCGGGTCGTAAGAGCTAACAGCAACGGCGCCAATTGAACCGCCGAAAAAGCCGTCGGAAATATTCTTCCAAGTTTGCCCGCTATTTGTGGTTTTCCAAACGCCTCCTCCGGTAGAGCCGAAGTAATAAGTGTTCACATCATTTTGAACTCCCGTAACCGCAGCCGAACGTCCGCCCCGGAAGGGCCCAATGCATCTGTAGTGAAAGCTCTTGAAATAAAGTGTGTCAACATGCGCAAGGTATTGTGCGTTTACCTGAATGGTTAATAATCCGACAATTAAAAAGAAAAGAAATTTTACACGTTTCATTTTTTACCCCGAATAATAAAACAATTACAATTGCAATTTCGTAAAATAATTTGACGTTAGAAAACAGAAACGGTTTTTTGTGAATTTATCCCACTGAAGATACAGGTTTAAAATAGATGGTAAAATAAGAAAGAAGAAACCAGAAATAAGAAATGGACTCCACGCGAGACGCGAGAGGCGAGACGCAAGAAGCAGTTACGCAGTGAACAGATAATAGTGAACAGAGTTGCAATGGAGTAATTCGTAATTTAGTGCTTTATGGACAACTCCTAAACTCCAACAATATGATAATAATTTTCCACTTTCCATTTTCAACTTTCAACTTAGCAAGTCTCGCCTCTATCGTAAAATTTAGTCGATGTCGGCAAGTAAGAAATTTTACTATTGCCCTTTTCCTTTTTATCTTTAGAGTTCGTTTAAATAATTTCTTTTTCTTTGTTGGAAAAAATGATTTTAAGTTTAATAAATCTTTTAATAGTTGGATTTTTAACCGGCTTTATTTTCTCAATTCCGATTGCAGGACCAATTGCTTTGTTGGTCGTAACAAATTCGTTGAAGAACCGCGCACGTTTTTCCAACAGAGTAGCCTTAGGCGCTGCTATTATTGACTTCCTTTACGTCTTCATTGCAATGTTCGGAATTACGGCGCTCATTAAATATTACCAGCCGTTCATTCCTTACCTGTTTATTCTTGGAGGAATAGTTTTGCTTGTAGTTGCCAGAAAAATTTTCAAAACAAAATTTTCCCTTACGTCATCCGAAGAAGAACTTGAAAACGACGAGGAAAAAGGCGGGTTCAGAACGGGACTCTTAATTAATTTTACCAATCCCGGTGTGTTTTTTGGTTGGTTAACGTCGTCCTTTTTAATTCTTTCCCTTGCCGCTTCCTTAGGCTTAAGCACGGGCGGAATGGAAAAAATAGTCGGCAGGAACGTAACCGAAGTAACCGAAATCACAAAAGGTTCCGTCCCAAAATTAAAAAAGCCTCCCGCCGTTGCGGAACAATTGCAAGATGCACCGCAACAAACACAAGTAGAGATTTCCCCTTACAAGGCGGCAACATTAAGTTTAGCTTACGCTTTCGGAGTGGGAACCGGCGGTTACATTTGGTTTTTCCTTTTCGGCGGATTCATTAGAAAACACAGGAAAAAATTGCATCCTTCCCGCTTGAACATTGCCCTCAAAATATTTTCATTTTTTATCGTGGGTTTGTCCGGCTATTTCTTTTACATGGGCTTAAAAGTACTTTTTTAAGAGAAAAGCCTTTCGCACTTTCCTATTTTATTTCTCTCCCTCCTAACTTTTCAATAATGGCTTTAACAAAAGGATCGTTCTCATTTGTCGGTTCAGAATTATCTTCCTCCACATCGGACAAATCATCATCGGGCAAAGCATCGTTTAAGTTTTGAACTTTGGAGGAAAAGTTAAATTCTACTTTGTTGCCAAAATATTCTTCGAAAATCGAGGCAAGAGCATCCGCATTCTTTTTGAAAAATTCGATATCCGATTCTTCTTTAATTGCCACTTCCAAAATTCCATTAACCAAACCGAGCGGTTCGGAAAGAAGCAACCTTGAACCGATTGCAAACTTTTTGCGGTTCACCGTTTTCAAGAAATCTTTCCAAGCGCTTTTTACTTTTTCAAATTTAAGTTCGGCAGGCGCTTTAGTTGCAGCAGCCGGTTTGTACTCCTCCTGTGGAGTTTCTTTAACGGGCGTAGGCTCGGGTGCGTTGAATTCCTGAGGTTTAACTTCTTCAGCTTCCTCTTGTGGATTTACTTCAATCTTTTTTTTTTCGCTCTCCGCAGGAGCGCCCAAACGGGGCTCGGGAATTTTACCGCTTTTTAACAATGAAATTAATTCGGAAATTGACGAACTCTTTTCGAGCCCGATTAATTTTGAGAGTCCTATTTCCACAGTCAATTTTTGATTCTGTGCGATTTTAACATCCGAAAGCAATTGTGTCAGGAAAGTTAAAATCCTCAACAAATCGGATTCGCTAAAGCTCTTTCCGAGCGATTCGTATTTCAGTTTTGTGCTCTCGCTTGCCTCAATAAATTTGGAAGTTCCCGTAACCGCAAGCGCCATAATATTTCTGAAATGCTCGATTAGTCCCGTAACAAAATCAATGAAGTTCCAACCGTTCTCGTACAAGATCTGGACGGTTTCGTAGGCTTTGCTAAATTCTTTGTTCAGGATTGCGTCGGAAATATTAAAGTAAATGTCCTCGTCAATAAGATTAAGCATTTTCCGCACTTCGTCTGCGGTTATTTGCGTTCCGCAGTAAGAGACCACTTGGTCAAAAAGGCTTTGGGCATCCCTCAATGCGCCGTCGGCTTTCTTGGCAATTATGGTAAGGGATTCATCGTCAATTTCAATTCCTTCCGCTTTGGCAATTTTGGCAAGCAGTTTTTTAATTTCTCCCAATTCTATTCTGCGGAAGTCGAATCTCTGACAACGTGAAATAATTGTAAGCGGTACTTTATGAATGTCCGTTGTTGCAAAAATAAAGACGGTATGCTCGGGAGGTTCTTCCAAAGTTTTTAGCAATGCGTTAAACGACTCGGTTGTGAGCATGTGAACCTCGTCGATGATGTAAATCTTGTACTTCCCGCTTGTGGGTGCGTACTTAACCGATTCCCGCAAAGTTCGTATTTCGTCTATTCTCCTGTTGGATGCGCCGTCTATTTCAATTACGTCCATTGTTTGCCCGCTTTGGAACAGCTTGCACATTTCACATTCATTACACGGCTCTCCGCCTTGCGGGTTCAAGCAATTTAACCGTTTGGCAAGAATTCTTGCCGTTGTCGTTTTACCTACGCCACGAGGTCCGGCAAAAATGTAAGCGTGAGCGATCCGCCCGTTTGCAATTGCATTCTTCAATGTTTTGGTAATGTGTTCTTGCCCAACAACTTCGTCGAATCTTTGCGGGCGCCATTTCAATGCAGTTACGGTGTAAGCCATTTCCTTTCCGTCAAACTAATTTTTGTTTATTTAAATTTACTTTTTTCGTCAAAATATTTACAAGCCGTTCAAGATATTCGGCATCGGTTTTGTTAAAAGCCGAATATTCGTAGCTGTCCAAATCCAATACTCCAAAGAGTTCGTTCCCGTAAACAACCGGAATCACAATTTCCGATTTTGTGTTTGCGTCACAATAAATGTGACCCGGGAACTCGGCAACGTTTTCCACAATTACCGTTTCTTTCTCAGCTGCAGCCGTTCCGCAAACACCTTCGCCTATTTTTATTACCGTACAAGCTGTGTTGCCTTGGAACGGTCCCAAGAAAAGATTTCCTCCCTTTTCAAGGTAGAACCCTGCCCAGCTAATCTTTTCAAACGTGTTAAAAATTGCTGCAACAAAATTCGAAAGGTTGGAAATTACCGGCTCGCTTGATTCCAACAGGGCTTCCACCTGAGGTAAAAGCTCCTCGTAAGTTTCTTTCAAGGATAATCCTTTGCCGATTACAATTTCTTCGGACATTCGTTTTTTGTTTCTTCTATTATTTATTTCCGAATGTTAAAGTTTTTACAGGAGTTAACTCCCAGCCAATCTTTTCGCCACGCAGAGAACGCAAAGAGATTACGCAAAGAATGCAGCAATTCCATTTTAATTCTTTTTCCTTACCGCTTTGGTTTTTGAAGCGGTTTTGGTTGTGCTTTTTCTTTTCGTCGTTTTTTTCTTTTTGAAAGAGTCAAACACGTAAGGAAAAGCTTCGGCAATGGTTTCAACCGGAATAATTTCAAGACCTTCCTTAACTTCGTTCTTTATTTCCGCAAGGTCTTTAACGTTTTCTTTCGGAATGAGAACTTTTTTAATTCCCGCTCTTCGTGCCGCAAGCAATTTTTCGTTAAGTCCGCCAATGGCAAGCACATTGCCCCGCAAGGTAATTTCACCCGTCATTGCCACATCCGAACGGGCAGGTTGATTTGCAAACGCCGAATACATTGCCATCGTAAGCGTAATTCCTGCCGAAGGTCCGTCCTTGGGAATTGCGCCTTCGGGCAAGTGAATGTGGACTTCCTTTCCTTTCCAGAAATTTTGGGGCAAGCCTAATTCCTTTGCATTGGAGCGCAAATAGCTCAAGGCAGCCATTGCGGATTCCTTCATTACATTCCCCACTTGTCCCGTAATGGTTAATTTTTCCGAGCCGTTCATTATTGTAGCATCAACTTTCAAAATGTCTCCGCCCACGCTCGTCCAAGCAAGTCCCGTAACACTGCCAATCAATGCTTTCGATTCTGCAATTTTGTAATGGAATCTCGGTGCGCCGAGGAACTCTTCGATTTTTTCAGGCGTTATTTCAAACGTTACTTTTTTCTTGCCTTTCTTACCGTTAGTTAATTTTTTAAGAACGATTTCCTTAGCGGTCTTTCTGCAAACGGAAGCAATCTCGCGTTCCAAATTTCTTACTCCCGCCTCGCGTGTGTATTCGTTTATTATTTTGACAATCGAATCATCTTTGAAAATTATGTCAAACTTGTCCAAGCCGTGCAACTTTAATTGCTTGGGAATAATGTGTCTTTTGGCGATTTCCAATTTTTCGAATTCAAGGTAGCCGGGCAATTCAATGATTTCCATTCTGTCTTGCAAAGGCAGAGGAATGTTGTACCGGACGTTTGCCGTTGTAATAAACATTACTTGAGAAAGATCGTAATCGATGTCAAGGTAATGGTCGTTAAAAGAATGATTCTGCTCGGGGTCGAGCACTTCCAACATTGCCGAAGAAGGATCCCCGCGGAAGTCCATACTCATTTTGTCGATTTCGTCAAGCAGCATCACGGGATTAACCGTACCCGCACGTTTCATTGATTGAATTATTTTGCCGGGCATTGAGCCGATGTAAGTCCGGCGGTGCCCGCGTATCTCGGCTTCGTCCCTTACTCCGCCAAGACTTATTCTCACAAACTTACGTCCTATTGCGCGTGCAATGGATTTTCCGAGGGAAGTCTTGCCGACTCCCGGAGGTCCAACAAAGCAAAGAATTTGTCCGCGCATCTCTTTAACCAAATTCAAAACGGCAATGTGCTCGGTAATTCTCTCCTTCGGTTTTTCCAATCCGTAATGGTCTTCGTCCAAAATTTTCCGCACGTTTTTAACGTCCAGATTGTCTTTCGTCTTTTTGTGCCAAGGCACATCGGTCAGCCAATCAAGGTAGTTGCGAATAACAGTAGCCTCGGGCGAACTTGGCGGAGTTTTACGAAGTTTGTTAAATTCCTCAAGCGCTTTTTCTTCCACTTCCTTGGGCATCCGAGCTTTCTTGATTTTTTCAAGCAGTTTTTGGAACTCAGGCGAAATAGCTTCCTCTTCGCCAAGCTCCTCTTGCAAAATCCGGATTTGCTCTTGAATAATGAATTTCCGCTGCGTCTTGGCAATATTTTCCTGAACCTTTTTTTCAATTTCTTTTTCCACCTGCAAAATGTCCAGCTCGGAAGTCAGTATTTTTATTACTTCGTAAAACTGTTCCCTTAAAGAAAACTTTTGAAGTATGCTTTGCTTAACCTTTACGGATTGATTTATGTTTGCCGCAACGTAGAAAAGTTTTCTGTCCGGCTCGGTAATGTTTTCGTAAGCGGCAATCGTCTCGGGCGGGATAGACTGATTGCTTGAAACGTATTCTTTAAATTTAGCGCTCATCTGCCGGATGAGTGCGTTTATTTCCTTTTTGTCCTCTACTTGAGGAATAATAATATCCGCTTCTACCTCAAAAAAATCGGGATTTTTTAGGAACTTAACAATTCTCCCTTGAATCACTCCGTCAATTAAAATCTTCAGCAAACCGTTCGGCAGTTTAAGGATTTGAATGATTTTGGCAATTGTTCCCTCAAGGTAAATATCGTCCGGCGTAGGTTCTTCCACGCTTGCGTTTTTTTGAGCCGTAAGGAAAATGTACTTTGACGTGTCCAACGCATAATTTGCTGCGCGAATGGACTGCTCCCTTCCTACGAGCACGGGGAAAATCATGTATGGAAAAATGACAGTATCTCTTAACGGTAATACAGGCAAAATCTTCGGAATATCTTCAACAACTAACTCGTCAACAGACGTTTTTACTTTACTCTTACCCATGAAAAATTTGGCTCCAAAGTGATGAAATTAAAGAGTCAAAATATACCAAATAAAAAAAGGGCTATCAAGAAAACAGAGCGAAAGATTTTGGGAAGTAAAATAAGAAATGGATTGGTACAAGTTTAATTTGGTGGCAAAAAATATACGCTTCAATTATTTTAAAGAGTATTCTCCTTTTTTCCTCGGAACTCTCCCCCTGTTCAAACCAAGCTGTAAATTCCGGCGCAGCAGAATCCCCCTCTCTTCGTAAGAGAGGGGAAAAAGGGGGTGAGTTGTTGAAAAATCCAACCTTAGTGCATTATTTCCTCTTTTTGGGTTTTTGTCTAATCTTCCCAAAAGTCATTAGCTTTTGAAGGC
>JALWGH010000001.1 GCA_027013735.1 Melioribacteraceae bacterium | reverse complement strand
CTCCGTAACGTTGCCGAAAAGCTTTTCCTTGTGTGCAATAAGATTGTTGTGGTAACCGGCTACAAAGAAGATGAAATAATAAAAGACCTCTCTTTAATCGAAAATGAAAATCTCAAACAAAAGATTACGACGGTTAAAAACCCGGAGTTTGAAAAAGGAATGTTTACCTCCCTTCAAACGGGTTTGTCTGCTTGTGAAAATGCAGATTGGTTTTTCTATTCGTTTGTCGATCAGCCGGATTTACCCGAGGAATTTTATTACGAATTTGTCCACCAAATAGAAGATGGCGTTAACTGGATTCAACCTGCCTACAAAGGACGAAAAGGGCACCCGATTCTCTTTGACAAATTAACCGCAAGGGAAATACTCGAAGCGCCCAAAAGTACGAATCTCCGTGTTATTTCCGGCAAGGAAGATTTGGTCAAAAAAATTTGGGACTGTGATTTTCCCCAAATATTAACCGACATCGATACTCCTGAAAATTACAGGGCTCTTGTTAGGGATTAAAATCGGCGAAATAATTAGAAAGAAGAAACAAGAAATAAGAAATGGATTCTACGCGAGACGTCCGCCTTCGTCTGCGCTACGCTTGACTACGGCGCGACAAGTCCGTCTTTGCCCTCGCTTTGCTAGGACTACGCCGTGACAAGCAAGAAGCAAGACGCGAGACGTTTTCAGAGAACAGTTGACAGTGAACAGAGAACAACGCTTGTTACTCAAGACTCGTTACTAAAGACTTTCAAAAATCGTAACAAAACGCTTAACGGCAAAGGAGGCAGATTCTTTTACCACAAAATTTAAATTTGGACCGACAAAATAGAATTACTAAAATTTACGCTTAATTACTATATTTACGCTCCGAAATTTGAGAATTAGAGAAGAAACAATGATTAGAAAATTCCACAAAGAAGATAGCGACAAATTAAAAAACATCGTGCGGAAAATTAATTTGTTTTCCGACATAGAGAAAACCGCAGCCATCGAAATGATTGACTCCGCAGCTTTAAACGGACAAAATTTCTTCAACATTTTTGTTTACGAAAACGGTGATGAAATAGTCGGTTACCACTGTACCGGCAAAAAAGCGTTAACGGACGGCTCTTTTGACCTCTACTGGATAGTTGTTGACCCCGAACACCAAGACAAAAACATCGGGCGCGAACTGTTGCACCACGCGGAAGAGTTCGTGCTAAACGAAAACGGACGGTGGATTTTGATTGAAACTTCCTCCAAAGAAGAAATGCTCCCTACCCGTAAGTTTTATTTAAGGAATAATTACACAATTCTAACCGAGATTAAAGATTTTTACTCCAAAGGCGAGCATATGATTTTGTTTGGCAAATACCTCAAGAAAAACAAATAATCCTACTGATTCAAAGACAATATTTTCCAATTTCTGTAAGGGACGTAAAATTTGTGCCCCTTACAATTTTAAAAACATTGAAAAATAATTTTTAAATCGTAGGGACAACTCACGAGTTGTCCCTACTTTTTTTGTTTCCTA
Source organism: Melioribacteraceae bacterium (assembly GCA_027013735.1). Lineage (GTDB taxonomy): Bacteria > Bacteroidota > Ignavibacteria > Ignavibacteriales > Melioribacteraceae > WFQV01. The sequence continues at coordinate 4,468 of JALWGH010000001.1, read as the reverse complement.
TTCTTTTTTACCGCAATTAATGACGACCCTGCCGTGTTGGCGGGGACAAATGACAAATCACTCCCTCGTAACTCTTTCACTGATTTTTCAACTTTCCACTAAATAAGTCTTGCATCCAATAATGCATTCCTCCAATTATCCAAGAGTCCCGTTTTAGCAATTGCCTCAAGTGCTTTTGGATGATCCACCTTCTTCCACATTCTGCGGAATTCGGCGCGACAGGGTGGATGACTGGATGAAATTATCGCAACTACTGGGCAACAGTCATTTTCACTGTTCACTGTTAACTGTTCCCTGAATAGGACGTCTAGCTTGTCGCGGCGAATCCCGAGCATAGCGAGGGCGAAGACGGACTTGTCGCGCCGTAGTCAAGCGTAGCGCAGACGAAGGCGGACGTCTCGCGTCTAGCGAAAACATTTCTTATTTCTCTATTTTTACCACCAACTTTAAACTTGTACCATTGTTCTGTGTAATAACGTAAAGATTTCTGTTGGTAATTATTTTCTAAATTCTTATTTTTCGTTAAGCTACATCAAAACAATGGCGGGAACTATTCTCAGGACAGCGGGCTGTAAAAATGATATTTACCGGCAAATAATTTTCACCACTATTTTTCCTTTGGGAAAAGGAACACTTCTCTTCCATTGTGCTTTGTTGTGGCTTGCAGCTTTCAAAAATCAGGAGGAAGAATGAAACAGAGTTTTATGACACTTCAACGTCACATTATTGAAACGGAGAGAATGCACCCGGAAGCAACGGGCGAGTTATCATCATTGCTGTGGGATTTGTCCCTTGCCACAAAGGTTATTTCTCTCGAAGTCAACAAAGCCGGACTTGTGGACATTCTTGGTTTTACGGGCGACGAAAACGTTCACGGCGAGCAGGTTAAAAAGTTAGATATGTTTGCACACGAGACTATGATTAAGGCAATGGATCACGGCGGACACCTTTGCGTTATGGCTTCGGAAGAGGAAGACAACATCATTCACATCCCTAAAAACAAAAAGATTGGGAAGTACGTTTTGCTGTTCGATCCGCTCGACGGTTCCTCTAACATTGATGCCAATGTAAGTATCGGAACAATTTTTTCAATCTACCGAAGAATTAGTCCGGACGGAACTCCCGGCACTCTCGAGGATTGCCTTCAACAAGGAGTTAAACAGGTGGCTGCCGGATACGTTATTTACGGCTCAAGTACGATGATGGTTTACACAACGGGACACGGCGTTCACGGATTTACTCTCGATCCTGCTTTTGGCGAGTACTTGCTTTCACACCCGAATATCCGCACTCCTAAAAAAGGGAAAATTTACAGCATTAACGAAGGTAATTACAAATACTGGCATCCGGGACTTAAAAAGTACATTAAGTTCCTTCAAAAAGATGAAGATCCGAACGAAAAACCTTACTCAGCACGCTACATCGGTTCAATGGTGGCGGACATTCACAGGAACCTCCTTTACGGCGGTATTTTTATTTACCCTGAAGACAAGAGGCACCCGAACGGCAAATTACGCTTAATGTACGAGTGCAACCCAATGGGATTCATTGTAGAGCAAGCCGGCGGGCGCGCCACCGATGGCAAAATGAGAATACTCGAGAAACAACCGACAAGCATTCACCAGCGCACACCGATTTACATTGGCAGCGAAGAAGACGTTCTTACTGTTGAAAAGTTTCTGCGAGAAGAAGAAGTCTCTACCACTAACTAACTAAAATTATTTCTGGTACTGGGTTAAAATTGGTAGCAAAATAAGAAAGAAGAAACGAGAAATAAGAAATGGTTACACGCGAGACGCTAGAAGCGAGACGTTAGACGTCCGCCTTCGTCTGCGCTACGCTTGACTACGGCGCGACAAGTCCGTCTTCGCCCTCGCTATGCTCGGGCTTCGCCGTGACAAGCAAGAGGCAAGACGTTAGACGTTTTCAGAGAACAGTTGACAGTGAACAGAGAACAGCGCTTGTTACTAAAGACTCGTTACTTAAGACTTTCAAAAATCGTGACAAAACGTTCAAAATGAAAACCGGCAAAAATCTTTTACCGCCAGTTTAAAATTTGCACCTTGTTATTGAACCAAAAGGGCGTGCGAAAGCATGCCTTTTTTATTTGCGACAAAAGGCGGGAGAATTTTTTATTTTGCAAACCGGATTTTAATTATTTGAAGGAGTAATGAGAAGTTTTCAGCAAGTAATTCAAGTTGCGGGAATAATCGACCAAGCGGAAGCGGAAATGCTAATCCGCAACGGAATCAAGTATCTCGGCTTCCCGTTAAGATTAACAGTTAACAAAGAGGATTTGACTGACGAAGAAGCAGGCAAAATTATTCGCTCTTTTCCCGAAGGCTTTCACGGAGTTTTAATAACCTATTTGAAAACTGCCGCCGAAATAATTTCCCTCGCGCGAAAAATCTCAGCCGACACGGTTCAAATTCACGGTGAAATTGAATTAAACGAAATTCAAAAATTAAAAAGAGACGCACCCGATTTGTTCGTCATTAAAAGTCTTGTGGTCAGAGAAGACAATTTCGAAAAGCTAAAAAGTTACGTTAGTAACTTTTCCGGTTTTGCAGATGCTTTCATTACGGACACATTCGACCCGGCAACCGGTGCGGAGGGAGCGACAGGCAAAACCCACGACTGGAACATCAGCAAAGAACTCGTAAGGCTTTCGCCCAAACCGGTAATTCTTGCGGGAGGATTAAATCCAAGCAACGTAAAATCAGCAATTGAATTTGTACGTCCTGCTGGAGTTGACGTTCACACAGGAGTGGAAGACACAAAAGGACGGAAAGACGAGAAGTTAGTACGCCAGTTTGTTGAAGAAGCCAAACGCGGCTTTGCAAATATTTTCTAAAGATTCTTACGGACGAAAAAATGACCGGCAAATTATTTTTGGTTTCAACACCAATAGGAAATTACGAAGACATCACTCTGAGAGCCCTGAAAATATTGAGGGAAGCCGATGTGCTTGTGTGCGAGGAATTAAAAATGGGGAGACGCTTGCTTGCCAAATACGAAATCAAAAACGAACTCCTCCCTTTAAATGAACACAACGAAGCAACGGCAAGTGAAGAAATTTTGAGTCTGATTTTGCAAGGCAAAAACGTTGCACTCTTTTCCGACGCAGGCACGCCTCTCTTTTCCGACCCGGGTTTGAGACTCACAAGACTTTGCATCTCGAAAAACGTGCCTGTTATTCCCGTCCCAGGAGCAAGCTCTTTAATGGCAGCGCTGGTTGGCAGCGGCTTGGACTTCAACAAATTTTATTACCGAGGCTGGCTCTCACCCAAAAGGGAAATCCGTCGAAAAGAATTATTGGAATTAAAAAAGAGAAAGGAGTTAATCGTTTTGCTGGAAACTCCCTACAGACTAAAAACTCTTTTGACCGACGTGGTAAAATATTTCGGTAAAAATCAATTCGTTGTGGTTGCTTTCGACCTTACTTTGCCGACGGAAAAATTCTTCCGCGGCAAGGCATCCGAAATTTTAAATGAGATCGAAAAGAAAAACTTAAAAGGAGAATTCGTTCTCCTTTTGGACAACCGGTAAGTTTGGGCTTTTTGTTTGAATTATTACGCCGCAATTACCTTCATTAGTTTCCGTTTGGCAATCGGGAGAACTGTTTCCTTGAACGGGAAGTCGATTTCCGTTTCAAAGAAATAAATTGCCGGGTTCGGCATTGCCGTGTAACGGGAGGTGAGTTCGAGTTTTAAGTTCTTTAATACGAGCCGGCTTTCCTCTTCGTCAATTACATCTACAAGACTCGTCTTTAATGTCCGTAAGGAAACGTTCGAAGGAATAATGTGCATTTCGTATTTGTAAATATTGAGCGTGCCTTTCAAGTTGTTTTTTATTACAAAGTATCCTTCCTTTTTGTAAAGGGGAATGATGCCGACTTCTTTTACTTTAATGCTATTGTCCACAAAGTCGTAAATAGCTTTTGCTTCTTTTAAGCCTTCTTCAATTTTAGGCATTGCCCATTTAATAAAATCAAAAACGCGGAGTAGTTTGTCCTTAAGATTTTCGGTTTTCGTAAATTACTTCTTTGTCTTTTATGTTAAAGCCAATTATTCTCCTGTGTAAAGATTCGCTGAAATTTTTTCTTTGTTGCAAAATAGCAGAAAGGCTGTTGTTTACTTCAATCAAATCCGAAAATACGGGATAAAGCTTACTGTGATGCAGCTCTTCGAGGTAGTTCTTAATTATTGCCAGCACGCGGTACTGGGAGTATTCCGGATCTTCGGCTGCGTAGATGAACGTTTCTAATGTTAACCTTTCCATTTTCATTCTTTGTTTGTTTTACATTTATTTTCGTATTTCGGTTGAAATTTTAAAGATTGGACAAAGAAAAAATGTGAAAGAATTTGTGAAATTTTTGAGTGCTAAATAAAAAAATTTGAGAATATTTTTCAATAAGAATATCCCTAAATTTGCTAAAACATTTTTTTATTCTTTTCTCAGGTTGAGC